>JAWCRZ010000001.1:0-123985 GCA_038868995.1 Candidatus Woesearchaeota archaeon
TTGGCGTATTTGCCGCAGTTGTTGCGGGGCTGGCAATGTGGCACACTTACTGGCCTTTTGAATTTTCTGGATTAAAATGGGCTCTGGCTGCTGGAATTGGAGCTTTGTTAGGTGATTCTATTAAGAGTTTTTTCAAGCGTCGTCTTGGCATTCTGCCTGGAAGGCCGTGGATTCCTTTTGACCAGGTTGATTATGCTATTGGTGCTTTGGCTGCTGGAAGCTTTGTCTTCTTCCCTGGATGGCTGAATGCGTTTGTCATAGTTTTAATCAGTTTTGCAGGGCATATTGCAGCCAACCATGTTGCATTCTGGCTTGGAATTCGTGGTGAAAAATGGTGACTGTTGCGAACACGTTTACGCTTGCCCGCATTGCGCTTGTTCCTGTATTTATTGCAATATTGTATTCCTCGGTTCCTGGGAAAGAATGGATTGCTGCTGCTGTTTTCTGTATTGCCGCTGCCACTGATGCTTTTGACGGTTATTTGGCGCGGAAGTACAATCAGATTTCAAAGATTGGCACTTTGCTTGACCCGGTTGCTGACAAGTTGCTCGTCATCAGCGCGCTGATTTTCCTGATTGGCAGGGGGGTTCCTGCCTGGATGGCGTGGGTGTTGATTGCGCGTGAGTTTGTTATTGTCAGCTTGCGCTTGCTGGTTGCTCCGCAGGAGGCGATAGTGCCCACGACATTTGGAAAGTTGAAAACGGCATTGGAAATGATTGGAGTTGTTGGCATATTGCTCAATATCGGTACAGCAATCTATGTATTGCTTGGCGCGGTTATTTTCAGCGTAATATCAGGGCTTCAATACATCTTGCGGTTCAGAAAAGCAATAAAGCTATAGCCGTATACACAGCCGCAACGCTGATTAAAACGTTGTATTTTTCGTGATAAAGTGTACCAAACGGAATAAAGAACAAAAAGAAAGGTATGGCAACATCTACTTGCACTCTATGCATGTACTGCCATGTTGCAATTCCGATAACGTTCGACAGCAAAAGATACATTAGTAATTTGAGATATTTTTCACCCTTTTTTAGTTCATAAGGTGTCAGCTTTGCAATTATGCAACCCGCAAAAATGCCAAGAATCGGCACAAAGCTTTCTAATGTCCCCATTCAGAATGACCCCATTGCACTAACAGCTCAACGCCCAGTCGGTTTACTTCAAGCGGAACATCGCAAGCCCCCCAGCAGCTGCCCAGCCAGATGAGAATGGTTGCATTTGTGCGTTTGTGCAGTTCTGCTGAAATTTTATTGGCATACGGCTTTAGCCCGTCAGGCAATTGGATGCAGACAATTTTTGATTTTTCTGTTTTTATTTTCTTTTCAACAGCGTCCAGTTCCAAGTCGTAGTTTTCAAGCATGAGAGCGCCCCCGGTGAGACTCGAACTCACGACCTACTGATTAACAGTCAGTCGCTCTACCGGCTGAGCTACGGGGGCTCAAGTCGAAAAGTGGCTTGGAAGGGCTTTTAAAACTTTCTCTAATCGGGTAAAGTCAAGTTTCTGGTGCCGGCTGGCCGCTTTGGCCCTCTGGACTCATTTTTCTCTGCATCTGCGAGGAGGAGAGAAAAATGACCTCGGCGAAGCCGAGGCAGGGCGGCCAGCACCATTAAGTTTACTGCACCCTCTTATCGCAATATTTATATAAAGCTGAACTGTTTTGATATCTGAAAAAGATGGTGCAGAAACTGGGATTTTTGTTGCTTGGCTTTGTCGCCTTAATTGCTCTTAGCGGATTGATTATTCAGATTCAGAATTCTGTTACGGGTGAATATTATGCATCGGGGGGCGGCAGGTGGTATTATGGTCCTCAGCGGGCGCAGATGCAGCCGGATGAGGCGTGTATGTTTGCTGGCATGAAGCCTGTTTATCCTCAGCAGGTTTATACGAATGAGTGGGGCACATTGATGGCTGTGTGCGATGCTGGTGGCCGGATGGTTGGTGTTCCACTGACGCAGACGATTTTGGTGCGTTAATTCTCAAGTTTTGATTGCTTGCGGTATACATGGATGATAAACAGGGTTCCTAGTACGAATACAAGCATTCCTGCAATCCATGGCCAGATGGGTTTTTTTGGCTGTTCGTGTGCCGTCGGCTCTGGAGTTTTGTCAGTTGCCGGCGCTGCCTTTGTTTCTATTACCGGAGGCGGTAGTGTTGGAGCCAGTTTTTCTTTTGCTGTGCGTGTTTCGGGGAATGAAAAGGGAAGTTGGGTGTTTGCTGACGTGCTGGCGCTTGATGAGCTTGATTTGCCGCTGCTGCCCCCGCCGCTGCCACCTCCGCCGCCTCCACTGCCTCCACCGCTACCTGAACTTCCTGTGCTGCTTGATGAACTCGACGATATCAAACTGACGGTGGCATCGTTGATTGATGGTGTGCTGAGTGCAAATCCGGTTTTGTTGTAGATCTTGAAGTTTGTTGCGTCAAATGTCACTCCTCCGGTTCCGCTGTTAACAGAATAGTATATTTTTAGAATGCTTCCATTACCGGGAGCTATGCCGTTGCCCGTGCCGCTTAATATTAGGGCAACTTTTACCGTGTCAATTCCTGTTGGCGTGCTGGTTGCGAGTGCGCCTGTTGTTCTGCTGGTTGTGTCGATGTGAGAGAAAACTGCCAGTTCAGGCGTGTCTTTGACCGTCAGCTCAAGCCCGTATATCGGCTGTGCATTGTTTGCCATCAGGTTGAGGACTATCGTGCCTGGGATTGGCACAGAAGCGTCAACCGGCTCAAGTGTGTAAGTGTCAGCAAGTGCCGTAACCGACAGAAAAATCAGCAAAAGCAGTGCGTGCTTCATGCCAGAATTGCAGGGCGCATGCTATTTAAAGGTTTTGACAGTAAAGAATTAAAAGCGAATTGTGTTCCTGTATAATAAAAGAGGATGTATATGGATTCGAGGATAATGTTTTGCATTGCAGTGTTGTTTGCGTTGAGCAGTGTTCTTTTTTTCAGCTCTCCTTCGATTACCGGCAGGGTATATGATGTGCCGGCTGAGCGCGTAGTCGTGATTTTAAAGCCGGTCCTTCCAAAGAACAGTATAACCGGAGCTTCGGTTCTTGGGGAAAGTATTGAAGTACATCAAATGGCGGCTGTAAAACAGGAGGTGTTGGAAGACGTTAACAGCCCCGGCTTGCTTGAAGGTGTGTTTGGTATCAGCACTACCGGTGATGTTCAGGCAGAGCGCATTCTTGAGTCGCTTCCTGCAATGGTTGTGGTTGCAACCGAGGAAGGAATTGAAAAATTGCAGGAGCATCCTTTGGTTGAGGCAGTGCATCCTGACATTCAGTTTTCATTGGCGCTGGCTGATAGTGCTCCTTTGGTGAATGCAACTTCTGTTAATGCTGTTGTTGTGAATAATACCGCTCTGACAGGCCAGGGAATTGCTGTTTGCGTTATTGACACCGGCATCCAGGCAGGACATTCTGCTTTCCAGTCGCGTGTTGTTGCGCAGAAGTGTTATTGCTCTTCAAGTTGTTGCCCGAACGGGCTTTCTGAGGATGCTCTTGCCACTGATACGCATCCTGCAAGCCATGGCACTCACGTTTCTGGTATTATAGGTGCAAATGGGACTTATGTTGGCGTTGCTCCAGGTGTGAATATTGTTGCTGTAAAGGTGTGCTCATCGTCTTGCGCATTGTCCGATATCATTTCAGGTATTGATTTTTGCATTGCGCACAAGGACAATTATAACATCAAGGTTATAAGCGGCAGCATTGGAGATGGAGGTAATTACGTGTCGCAGTCAAGTTGCCCTACATATTTTGATGCGGGCATTAATACCGCATATTCTGCTGGAATTGCCGGTGTGTTTGCTTCCGGCAATAACGGCTACACGAGCGGAATAAGTTATCCTGCCTGTTCTCCTAAAGCTATTGCTGTTGGGGCTTCAGACAAAAATGATGTGATGGCATCGTTTACCAATCGGGGCGCTTTGCTTGAAGTGCTCGCTCCTGGGGTTTCTATTATGAGCACAAAGTCGCCGGGCACATACGGTACTTTGAGCGGAACATCGCAGGCAACTCCGCATGTGTCGGGCGCTGTTGCACTGCTGATGCAGTACGGCTTGCTTACCGGCCAGAATGTTACGCCTGATATTGCGAAAAATGCGCTTGTTTCTACAGGCAAGAATGTCAGCGGTTATCCGCGCATTGACATTTTGGCCGCTTTGGAATATCTTGGTTATAGCGCGCCAAGTGAGCCGTTGAGCATAGTTATATTGTCTCCGGTTGAAAATTCTACAGTTGTTTCAGAAAATGTTTTGTTATCCGCAAACGTTACAGGCAATGAAACGCCTGCATCAGTAATCTGGGCTTCTAACGTTTCAGGCACAATCGGCATTGGTGAGAATATTGTTGTTAATTTGACGCCAGGAATGCATCTTATAACCGCGACAGTTATGGAGGGTAGCAAATATGCATCTGCCAACGTGAGCATTACTGTAACTTCTACTCCAGCGCCCGATGCGCCATTGGGCATTTCTATTATTTCACCTTTAGACAACGCAACAATCTATGCAAACGGGACAGAACTAATCTCAGCAGTTACTGGCAATAATTCTGATAATTTCACTGTCTCCTGGTTTTCAAACACTTCAGGCGTTATTGGAGAAGGTAGTTCTGTGTTTGCTGTCTTGCCGGTAGGCAGCCATGCAATCACTGCAGTGGTTTCTGAAGGAAACGACTCTGCATCAGCAAACATTTCAGTGAATGTGGTGTATGCGCCTGTTGTTATTAGCGTTAACATTTCAAGCCCATTGTCAGGTGAGTTGTTGCTGGATAATGGCACAACGCTTTCCGCTTCAAGCTCGCCAAATGGCAGTATTGTATGGAGTTCAAATCTGTCAGGCAATCTTGGCTCCGGACCTGTTTTGACGGTTAATTTGCCGGTTGGAAAGCATTTGCTCACTGCGGTTTCATCTGTTAATGGAAGTTCTGGAAATGCCAGCGTGAATGTAACTGTGCTGTCCTCTCCATGTTTGGCAAACGTGGAACTGAACGGCAATTACAATATTGATGTTGGCGACATGATTTTGCTACTGACCGCATATAACACCAATTCAACTGCCTGCACAATTCCATCTGCATCTGGAGATTGCTTGGTTGACCTTGACCAGAATGACGACAGCATTTATAACGCGGGAGATATTGTTGCGCTGCTTACGAAGGTCATCAAGGGAGCCGTTCAAGATGTTTTTGGCAGCGTTTGTTAAGCTGTGTAGCGCAGAATGCGTTCTTTTGCATATTCCGTGAATTTGCTTTGTGCATATTTTATTGCAAAGCGCAGTCCTTGTTCAGTGCCGTATTGGGTGGCTTTGCCATGCCCAACAACCGCATAGCCATTTATACCCAGAACTGGAACGCCGTTGAAATGGTTTGGATTAAGAATTCCTTCCTTTAGCATTAGAAATTTTTGCCGGAGCTCTTCTGGACGCAAAAGCAAATCAGTCAGATTGAAAAGAGGTTTTACAATTTCTAGAAATGCTTTTTCGCTTGCTTCTATTGTGTTTATGAACAGGTCTGCTGTCTGCTTTTCTGTAAAAACGCTAGTGATGGTTGTGTTGTTGCCGTTTCTGCGTGCGATTCCGTGAAGAATATCATCCGGCTCAACAAAGCCGATGTAGTTTATGGGAGCTGTGCGAAGCACATCTGCCAGTTCTCGCGCGAATTTGTTTCCTTTGACATCTTCTTCCCCGTTGCTTAAAACTCCTATCGCTCGTCCGGCATAGCCGTTTTCCATATACGGTATTGCGTTTTTAACTTGCAATATGCTGTCAACTCCGTGCAGGTTGTACGTATGTCTGCTTAGCGTGCGCAGCTGTTCGTAGCGCCGCGTGTGTGGAGTGAAGAAAGGCGACAAAATGCTTTTCACGCCAAAAAGGTGTGCAACGCTCGCCCATAATTTTTGCATCTTTGTTGATTGTTTTATTCTCTCTGCTGTTCCTTGTGCAGCCGCCTCGGTTGCTTTTAGATAAATGTTTCCGTTGAAGCCGTCGGTTACCACGACATCAATTCCTTGTCTGTAAATATCTTGTGGAGTTATAATGCCTGCAAAATTATCAAGCTTTTTCATATAAGAAAGTGCGTTTTCTGCAAGTGGTCCTTCAAGGAGGCCAACTCTCGGATGCATTGTATGTTGCACGTGTTGCGAATATGCCATTGCAAGCAGTGCATTAAAAAGCAGGTGCTGCGCGCGTGCCTGCTTGTGTGCGCCTGCGTCTGATAGGAAATAAAACTTGTCAAGAGTGCGTGGCATTCGAGTGCACAAAGTCGGCCTTACTCCGCGCCCCAGCATTTCGCACTTGGTTGCCGAGTAATAAACTGTTGCTGTCGTATTGCCGTTTGAAAACAGAACATTGATATCCTTGCTTGCGAGCATCTCTGCAAGCTTGCTGATTGTTGTGGGTGTGTTTTTGTAGTCCTCAATTTTTCCGTCCATTGAGAACACGTTTGATTCGTTGACAATTTCTATATTATTTGCGTGGTCGTGCTTTTCGAGGGCTTTGTTTATTTCATCGGTGTTTCCAGCTACGACAAAAGTTGCTGAGTCAGCATATTCTTTGCTGATTTTTGCCAGCGCTGCTATCTGGCGTACTAATGGCGACTCTTGCCCTTCAGGGTCTCCGCCGCAAGGGTCAAAACCTATCCGTATTCTGCTCATCACTCACCACCCACTGCAAAGAGAGAAAAAATAGCACTTTAAAAGCGTTTTGGCATAAAAATGAATGAGCCCGCCGTGATTTGAACACGGGACCGCTCGATTATCAGTCGAGTGCTCCACCAGGCTAAGCTACGGGCTCGTATCTGTTCGTGGGGAGGAGAACGGTTTTTAAACATTATGGTAAATATTAAGTAGTGTGAAAAAATGGTTTGTAGCATGCAAATAGCGCAAAAAACATCCGATCCTGTGATAAATCTCGCACTTGATACTATTGATATCAAGAAGCAGGCGTTGATTTTTGTAAACGCCAAGCGGTCTGCGGAAAAGGTCGCTGAGGACATCTGCAAGAAGTCGTCATTAAAAAGTGCTGAGCTTGACAAGTTGTCCGAATCAGTACGCACAGTGCTTTCAAAGCCGACAAAGCAGTGCGAGCGTCTTGCTGCTTCTGTCAAACGCGGGATTGCATTTCATCATGCCGGCCTTGCAGCAAAGCAGAAAGAGCTGATTGAGGACGCGTTTCGTTCTGGACTGGTCAAGATTATCTGCTGCACGCCCACGCTTGCAGCTGGCGTTGACCTGCCGGCGTTCCGTTCTATTATCAGGGATGTCAGGCGTTTTGGAATGCATGGAATGGCACACATTCCTGTACTTGAATTTTTGCAGATGGCTGGACGCGCAGGAAGGCCTAAATATGATAAATTTGGCGAAACGATTGTTATTGCACAGACAGAATCTGATAAAGAGTACATTATTGAGCGTTATCTGAAAGGTATTCCTGAGGATATTTACAGCAAGCTTGCCGTTGAGCCGGTTTTTCGCACGTATTTATTGTCTTTAATCTCTGCGCGCATAATTTCCTCGAATGATTCAATCATTTCATTCTTCAGCAAGACATTCTGGGCATATCAGTACAGGGATATTGCAAGAATGGAGCGCATTATCGGAAAGACATTGAATCAGCTTGTTGACTGGGGTTTTTTGCAGGAAGTGAATGAGGGCTTTCGTGCAACAATGTTGGGAAAGCGCATTGCTGAACTTTATATTGACCCGTTGACTGCATTCAATCTTCTTAATCGTCTTGAAAAAGCCACGCACACAAGCTTAAAGTCAATCTCATTGTTGCATGCGGTTGCAAACACGCTTGAAATGCGCCCGTTGCTCAGCGTGAAGCAGAGGGAATATGATGAAATAACTCAGAAGTATGCGCTTCTTGAGCCCTGTCTTCTTGAGCACGAACCCAGCATGTTTGAGCCGGAGTATGAGGATTGGCTTGACAGTATCAAAACTGCGCTGATGCTTGAGGATTGGATTGATGAAAAGGATGAGGAATGGCTGTTGGAGAAGTATGACTGCCGTCCTGGCGAGGCAAGGGTGAAGATTGATACAGCCGACTGGCTCCTGTATGGCTGTCATGAGCTTGCCCGTATTATGCAATATCAAAAATTGTTACCTGAAATAACAAAAGTCCGTCTGCGCTTGAAATATGGGGTGAAAGAGGAATTGTTGCCGTTAATCCGTTTGGAAGGCATTGGTCGTGTCAGGGCGCGCAAGTTGTTCCGTGCAGGAATTAAAGATTTGGGAGGAATTAGAAAAACTTCATTGGACAAGTTGGCAGAAATTCTTGGTTCTGCAGTTGCAAAATCAGTCAAGGAGCAGGTTGGAGAAGCATAGCGTCGTATGCGTCTTGGGCAACAGAATCGAGTACTTTTTCAGCGTCATTGTCTGCGCTGATAGTTTTGCATGCAATGCCGAGTCGTGCTTTTGGGAAACGTGCGGTAAGCTGTGCATGCAATGTTTGTGAAACATCAGTTTTGGCTGATACGTAAACACCGGCAATGACATCATCATTGCCTAATTTGTAGTGGGTGGCATAATCTGTCTGTTTGTCAACAAGTTCAGCAACACTGACTACAGTTTCCTGCGGGACGTTACGGAGAAAGACGGCAACAAGGCCAGTATTTTGCGCGGCATTGGGAAGGCTTAACTCATTGATGGACTGTTCCAAGCTGACAAGAAAATATGCCTTGGAATTAAGTCCGGTCATGCCGTCCTTTGAGATGTTACCGGTGTCCTTGTCGCGGTTCATCGTCTCATTCCTCGATAATTGCTTATATATCGTTTATATATAAAGCTTTGTTTTTTTACCACTGTACAGAGAATACTTATCATTTTTTCCTCTGTCGCACAGCGATTGGCTCCGGACGTGTACGTGGCGTTTCATCAGCAGGCATTCGCTTGATATGTTGCTCAAAATCGCTGTACTTTACTGTTTTATTCTTTCCTTGTTTGTGGGCAACATAGAACGCTGCATCAGCTCCGCGATAAAGTTCGTCTGCGCTTTCACCGGGCTCATATTGTTTGACGCCAAGCGCAATGGTGATGTCTTCTATTTTGTAATCAAACTCGTTTTCTTCTTCAACAACAGTGTAAATCAAAGAATGATTCTTTACTGCAATTCTTAATTTTTCCGCCCATTCGTATGCTTGCTGCTCGGTTGCTTTTGGAACAATAATGGCAAATTCATCACCACCAATACGCGCAAGAACATATGCTTTTGGCAGTAAATTGAGTGCCAGCTTTGCTAACTCTTTGAGCACGAAATCTCCGGCATCATGGCCATACAAGTCATTTGCCTTTTTGAAATTGTTTACATCATATACAATAACGCTGAGCGGTTCATCGTGCTTTTCTGCTTGCTTTATATGCTTTGGCAAATCTGTAAAGAAAAATCGGCGTGAATAAAGTCCCGTCATTGGGTCTGTCATAATCTGCAAATATAATTCTTTCTTCTGCCTGATATCTTCAAGACGCTCCTTAGTTACGGCAGAAAGCTTTTGCGCCAGTCCTTCCATCGCTTTTTCTTTGGCGTTAAGCTCACGTTCATAATCTTCAGAAAGAAGTACGAGCTGACGGAGTACGGCGCCTACTGTGGCTTGTAAGCGCTCGAGAGGAAAAGAGGTCACATAATCCTCCACTAGTGCCTCAAGTCCTTGCACCTGCTTGATAACATCTGCAAAAACCTCAGCAGTTTGATAGAGGCGGTCTTTTACAATTTGGCCAACTTTGCGCTCATCAACAAGATTCGTAACTATTTCAGTTGGTGTTTTCTTCTCAAAAAAGCGGTAAACGCCGGTGTCACGCGTCTCTTTCAGTCGTTCACCAAGGCGTACATCATCCATTCCCCCTTTCTTGTTTGCTTCACTCATAATGCCTTTATCGTCAATTTCCTTTATAAATCTTTCCGTTTTTAGCCACCATTAAGTGGTTAAAAAATAAGTCATTTTATTGTGTAGAAAAAACCAGTTGCATATATAAAAAAGCTCCGGTGGCGCGTCCACCGGAAAAGAAGGCATTTTTTTGGTGTTTTTGTGTTGATCACCTCCAGTAAAGGGTTGGTTTGATAATCTCAAAGAAGCCAGTTTTAATATGCGTTAGGAACAGTTAATCTGGACGTCAAGTCCATAAGGTTAAGTCAAGTTTCTGGTGCTGGCTGCTCTTGTCCTTTGGACTCATTTTTCTCTCGCAGAGGATAGAAAAATGACCTCGGCGAAGTTGAGGCAGAGCAGCCGGCACCATCAAGTTGACAGCACCAGCCCATAAGAAGGTTTATAAATCGTCTATTCACGACAGACGGTTATGTAAATATAGGCTAACTTGGATATCGCTGAAATGAGCTTTGCTCATCTTCGGAACTCGGAGAGCGATGCTTTCCGAGTGATGCAAGGTTGCAGTCCTTGCTATCTGGGTTATCGCAAAATATTCCTGCCCCAGTAGGCTAACTTGGATAGACTGCGAGGTTGCGGTCCTCGCGATCTGGGTTCAAATCCCAGCTGGGGCGTATTTCTTTTTTGGTACATTGGAAATCATTTGCATTTCTGATGTGCCCAAAAACGTGTGCTTCAATTATACCTCTAAATCACTTTTGACTTTTTTGTCACCAATAATTTTATTTCTAAATGTCTTTATTAATGAAATTATGACAGCAGCGTCTCAGTCAGTTGATGACATTGTAAAGGAGACAAAAGCAAAATGGGAGCATTATTCAATGGATAAACCTCTGACTGCGCAGCAGCACAAGGAATTCTTTGGGATTTCAAGTGCAAAGCTTGACCCTTCCATTTACAAGGGTGAGTGGACGGCATATCGCTCTGATAGCAAGGGGTATGAAACTGGCAACCAGGTGCTGGACAGGATGGCGAAGAGAAGTGAAGACATTAAGGACTGGATTTCCGAGCAGCGCTATGAAGCAGAGAAAAAGATTGGGCCGTGCGGCAATTACAATTTCAGGCGAGACACGGCTTCAGGTGAACATTCAACTGCAGGAATTTATTCCGGAACATTTGAGGATGTCGCACGCAAGTATCTGATGGGCGAGGGGAGAGAGTTGTACGCACATTTGAAGGGACAGGGGCGCAAGTTTTATGACATTAATCGCATTGGCACTGCAAATCTTGAGGGCGCAATTGCTGCATTGGCAGTTCAGGGAGATAACGCGGCATTAATCGGGGCAAAGGATTTTGATAGAAAAATTTCACAGTTTGCATCTAACTACGGTATCTCAAAAGAGCGTGCAGCCAGCTACATTATGGCTCACGAGTTTGTCCATGCTTCGCAGAAGGGAAAATACTTTGATACGATTGCTGCTGAACTGGATGTCGAGCACACATTGAAAACTTATTTTACTGGGAAAGGTGATATGGACTTGGCATACATCGCTGGTCACCGTGCAGCAAGCGTTACGAGAAATTACGGCAGGGCAGGAATGCCGGCAAGCATTGGCGTATCAAGTTACGGCAAAACTGCTGCGTAAGTCATAAATACTCTCATTTTTTCTTAACAAATAATGAAATATGAGGTATTGGTGGGGGTGTACGAGCGTCTTGAAGCCATTACAAAGCGGCTTGAGAAGACGTTTATATTGTCTGAATTTTTGAAAGCAGCGGATGACCTGGATAAAGTTCTGTTATTAGTGCAGGGTCGTGTGTTCCCCAATTGGGACAATCGCGAGCTGGGCATGGCATCAAAATTGTTGTTAAAAGCTATTTCAACAGCAACAGGCGCTCCGTTGGAAAAAATTGAATTTTTATGGAAGGAAACAGGCGATTTGGGTACGGTTGCAGAAAAGTTGGCAACAAAGAAAGCTCAGGCAACATTATTCGCACAGCCGTTGACTGTGCAAAAAGTTTTTGATAATTTGAGAAAAATTTCTGAGACGGAGGGTGCCGGTGCAGTTGACAGAAAAGTACAGCTTGTTGCAGAGCTTTTGACAAGTGCGCAGCCGAAAGAAGCCAAGTACATTATCCGCACTATTCTTGGGGAATTGCGTGTTGGCTTGGGCGAAGGCACCATTCGCGATGCAATTGTCTGGGCATTTTTTGCTGAAAAAGCAGGCGTCAAATATGACAAGGCAACTAATGACCTTAAGCTTTCAGATGCAGAGCGTATCAATTACGACAGGTACATCACGCTGGTGCAAGAAGCTCTTGATGTTGCGAATGATTTTGCCGAGGTTGCAAAAATTGCAAAGGAAAAAGGAGAAAATGGACTGCTGAATGTTTCGCTTATGCCGGGCAAACCTGTTAAAGTGATGTTGTTTCAAAAAGCGCAGAATATCAAGGAGGCGTTTGAGATTGTTGGAAAGCCTGCTGCATTCGAACAAAAATATGATGGTTTTAGGTTGCAGATTCACAAAACAGGAAAAATAGCACTGTACACACGACGCTTGGAAAATGTTACTGCACAATTTCCTGATGTAGTGCAGAAGATTGCGAAGTGGGTTAAAGGTGATGATTACATACTTGATGCCGAAGTTGTCGGCATTGACCCAAAAACAGGAAAATATCTTCCATTTCAGAACATCAGCCAGCGGATTAAGAGAAAATATGATATCCATGAGCTTGCTGAGAAGTTTCCTGTCGAGATAAACGTGTTTGATGTCCTTTTTTGCAACAAAAAGAGTTTGCTTAGGACTTCTTTTAGTGAGCGTAGGGCATTGCTGAAGCAGATAATTGTTGAAATGCCAGGTGAATTGAAGCTTGCCGGGCAGATTATAACAGATAACGATGTTGTTGCAGGGCAGTTCTATAAGGCATCTTTGGACGCCGGCAACGAAGGAATTATGGTGAAAAATCTTCAGGGAATCTACAAGCCGGGCTCGCGTGTTGGCTTTGGCGTGAAGGTAAAGCCAACAATGGACACCTTGGAAGTTGTTGTTGTAGGCGCAGAATGGGGCGAGGGCAAGCGTGGACAATGGCTGTCTTCTTTTGTCATTGCGGTAAGGGACCTTGAAACAAATTCGTTTGTTGAAATAGGCAGGGTCGGCACTGGCATAAAGGAAAAGGTTGAGGAAGGTGTTAGTTTTGAACAGCTGACGCGTCTTTTGCAGCCGCTTATTATTGAGGAAAAAGGCCGTGAAGTGAAAGTAAAGCCTGAAATTGTGATTGAAGTTGACTATGAAGAAATTCAGAAATCGCCTACCTATTCTTCAGGTTTTGCATTGAGGTTTCCAAGATTGGTGAAATTGCGTGATGACCGTTCTGCGGAAGATATTAATACTGTTGAGGATGTTTCGGCATTGTATGAGCATCAGCGTGGAAGAGGTGAACAGAAATGAAGTGGCAAATTCTTTTATTAATTATGTTTTTGATTGCATGCGCAAAGCCGGCAATTGAGCAAGTCAAAGAGCCAGTTGCAAAGGGAGAGGAAATTGATATGGCTATTGCTACGAAGCTTGGAAAACCAGTTAAATGTGTTTTGGACCAGAAGGGTCAGACCGTAACTATTTATATGAAAGGCAGCAAGATGAGAATGGACACAATGCCTGCCGATGCGCACGGCATTTATACGCAGGATGTAATGTACACGTGGAAGGGCGATCAGGGCATGATGATGCGTATGGACGATGTCAAGCGTATGTCAGCGCAGGCAGGACAGGAATACAGGCCAAAAACGCAGGAGGAGATTGTTGCAAGCGCGCAGCAGTCAAATGTGAAATGCGAAGCTGCAATGATTGACGAATCGATATTTGTACCTCCTTCCAACATTCAGTTCCAGGACCTGTCTGATATGATGAAGCAGGCAGAAGCTGCTGTGAAGGGACTGCAGAAATAATTTTTATTCTAAAGTTTTAAATATGATAGTATCGTTGATTGACAAAAAAAGAGGAGTGTTTAACAGAATAATGGACGCGCTTGAGTGCATTGCAACCAGAAGAAGCATTCGCAAATTCTTGGATATTCCAGTTGAATTTGAAAAGGTGGGCAATGTTTTGGACGCTGGCAGGATGGCACCAAGCGCTGGCAATTTGCAGGACTGGAAGTTTATTCTTATCACGGATGAAAAGATGCGCCAGGAGATTGCCAAGGCATGTGTCGAGCAGTATTGGATTGCCACTGCACCTATTCATATTATTGTATGCACAGAGCCGGAAAGAACAAGAAGGTTTTACGGAAAAATGGGTGAGAAATACAGTTTGCAGAATGGTGCTGCTGTTGTTCAGAATATGCTTCTTGCGGCGCACGCTGAGGGTCTGGGCAGTTGCTGGGTGGGTGCTTTTGAAGACGAGGCAGTCAAGCGTTTGCTGAATATTCCTGACGACGTCATTGTCCACGCGATTGTGCCTCTGGGCTATGCCGACGAAAAAGTGCCTGTGCCTTTGCGCTTCACGCTTGAAAATGTGACTTACATCGGCGCGTGGGGCAACAGGATTAAGGACCTCGCAGCATATTACGAATGGTATGGAGAGCACGTGCAGAAGGCAGTTCAGAAGGGCAAAGAGCTTGTCAAAGGGTTTGCGCGCAGGTTGCAGCAATAATTCTATCGCCTATTTCTTCTGGTTTGAGTGACGAAAAATAAGAGTTTCACACAAGAGTAGTAACACTTTTTTGCAATTGTTTTGCCGTCGATAAAGAATTCTTTTCAATAATTAGCTTTTGAAATAGATATTTTCCTCTATAATAATGCTTATAAATGCCATAAAGTTGAAAGAAAAATTAATAACTTTCTTGGCGGAAAGTTAGCAAGTGGTTTTGGCGTGTTCAAATCGTTTGGCGACGACTTGGACGCATTGTTCGTTTAATGTATTTGTTCTGAGTTAGATGTTAAATCGTTGGCGCGATTACAACACCTTCTGGAAAGTTAGATAGCACTCCCAATATTTAATTTTTACCTGTTACCAAGGGGGAGTAAAACACACACCACAAAACGGGGGGATACAAAACATGGAATTTTTGATTGAAAACGCGCAAAAAAACGAAACTACTTTTGAGGGCTTGGCTGTTGGCCAGGCGAATATTAAGGTGATTGGTTGCGGTGGGGCTGGCAACAATATGGTCACTTGGCTCTATAAGAGGGGAATAAAGGGCGCTGAAATCATTGCGGTTAACACAGACCAGCAGCATTTGAAAATCAGTGAAGCTGACAAGAAGTTTATCATTGGAAAGGAACTGACAAGAGGCCTCGGCTGTGGTGGCTTCCCGCAAAAAGGAGCTGAAGCCGCTCAGGAGTCTATTAATGATTTGAAATCTGCCCTGAAGGGTGCTGATATGGTGTTTGTATGCGCTGGCATGGGAGGAGGAACTGGAACTGGTTCTGCTCCCGTGACTGCACAATTGTGCAAGGATATGGGCGCAATAGTCATTGGAACTGTGACCATGCCTTTCAACATCGAGCGGGCGCGTATCGAAAAGGCGGAGCACGGCCTCGAGCAGTTGAGAAAAGCATCTGATACTGTTATTGTCATCGACAACAACCGGTTGGTCCAGATTGCAGGCAACCTTCCTGTGCAGCAGGCATTCGCAGTTGCGAATGAGTTGGTTGCCACAATGATTAAGGGCATTGTTGAAACAATTGCAATTCCTTCGTTGGTCAACCTTGACTTTGCAGACGTCAAGGCAATTATGACGAACGGTGGTGTTGCAGCAATTGGTGTTGGCAGTTCTGACACGACAAATAGGGTTGAAGAGGCGGTTAAAGGCGCGTTGGAAAACCCGTTGCTTGATATCAATTACACCGGTGCAACCGGCGCATTGATTCACGTCTGGGGCGGTCCTGACATGACATTGGAAGAGATTAACCGTGTTGGCGAGCTTGTAACAGAAACTCTTGACGAGGATGCAAACGTTATCTGGGGCGCACGCGTCTCTGATGATATGAAAGGGAAGCTGATGGTTATGACTATTATTACTGGTGTGAAGAGTCCGAGTATTGTTGGCAAGTCGACTCCTGATCGACATTCGGCTGCAGCCCGTCAGGTAAGCGATGAATTGGGTATTGAAATCATTCATTAATATTTCGGGTGTTTCTCTGCCTTCATTCATACCACCCCCATGCGCTAACGCGCAGCTTGAAGGCAACAAAACCCTTGGCCCCTCCCGTTGGAGGGGTTCTTTTTTTTTAATGAGGCTGTTTTACGCGTGTCAGACCACACCTTTTCTTCAAGGAAACCTTTAAAAACAGTTCATCTGCAGACAATGTATGCTATACTTAATTGGTCTGGGGCTTGCAGATGAAAAAGACATTACCTTAAAGGGCTTGGAAGCTGTTAAAAAGTGTGATAAGCTTTACTTGGAAAACTATACTTCAAAACTGGCGTGTTCTGTGCTTGATTTGGAAAAGTTGTACTGCAAAAAAGTTCAGCTTGCAGACCGCAAATTTGTTGAAAGTTCTGAACAGCTATTGAAAGAAGCGAAGTCTGGTAATGTTGCATTGTTGATTATCGGTGACCCGTTGTGCGCTACGACTCATTGGGATATATTGCAAAGGGCGAAAGAACAGAAAATCAAGGTTGAAGTTATTCATAACGCGTCTGTTATAAATGCCATCGGCGCCACGGGCTTGCAGGTCTACAAGTTCGGAAAGACAACCAGTATTCCATTTCCAAGTGAGAACTATGAACCCGAAACGTTCTATAATGTAATAAAGGAGAACAAGTCAATTGGTGCACATACTTTGGTATTGCTTGACCTCGACCCTGAAAATGGCCGTTTCATGTCGGTTAATGAAGCGGTTGAAATTTTAAGAAAAATAGAACGTAATCGCAAGGAAGGGGTGTTTATGCCAAATGACTGGTGTGTCGGAGTCGCAAGGCTTGGTGCTGATGACCAGAAGATTGTTGCCGGCACTGTAACGCAGGTTTCAGATGCTGATTTTGGACCTGCCCCGCACGCATTGATTGTTCCTGGAAAGTTGCATTTTATGGAAGAAGATGCGTTAAAACAGCAGAAATCTTTATAAGTTTCTTTCGGGGTTGCATTCCGTATAGCCCCGTCGTACAGCGGTCAAGTATAGCGGGCTTTGGACCCGTTGACACCGGTTCGAATCCGGTCGGGGCTATATCGCAGGATTTCGCCAAGCGAGAACACTGCATGAGTGCTTTGGATCCTAAATTTTGCAAAGGTTCGGCACTAAACCTATCGAGGCCACTATGTTCAAAGATGAAGTTTGGCAGGACATTAAGGGATTAAGTGGCGTTCCGATTTTTGTAGTCATAATAATATCCTCATTTCTGCTCGGAAATAAGCAATTGGCTTTTCAGTTGCTTGCCGGTTTTATTCTCGCATATGTTGTTACAATAGTAATCCGTTTTGTCTACTTCAAGCGGCGTCCTGACAGGCAGGCTTACAAAAATATTATTGAAAAGATTGATGCGTCAAGTTTTCCGAGCTTGCATGCGATGCGTGCTGCGGTTCTGGCGACAATTTTGAGCATCACATTTCACAATAATCTGCTAACCGCATTATTTGCTTTCTGCGCAATCTGTGTCGCAACATCCCGTGTTATGACAAAGCGCCATTATATTTCAGATGTTATTGTTGGCTTGATTCTTGGCGTTATTATTGGCTGGCTCGCAACATTTATAAGTTAATTAATCACTGTTTCTTATATGGGGTTGTCTAAGCCGCAGGCGTTTGTCCTGTTCGCTCTGGGGCGGTGTTATGAGGAATGCGAGCGCCGTTTTGCAGACAAACCGCTTTCTGTGCACATGTCCAAGAAGGCATTTATCGAACTTGCCCGTGCTGCAGGCATGGTGAGAAAGGGTGAGCGTGCTATGTACAAGAATCTGGAAGATCTCGAGTCAAAAAAACTGATTTCTTATGAGAACAAATCGCTCAGGCTTACAGAACGTGGGGAGAGGCGCTTTCAGGAGTTATTGGCAAAAGTTGAGCCTTATCTTGCTGTGTCTTTATTGTTGCGCTCGGAGGATGTTCTGAAGTATACGCGCATGCAGGCAAAGTTTAAATAGCAGTGTTTGGCGTTTTTTGGGCAACAGCCCTGTCGTATAGCGGTCAAGTATAGCGGACTCTGACTCCGTTGACGGCGGTTCGAATCCGCCCAGGGCTATTGGTTATTTCGTGGCCGGCAGACCCCCTGACTGCTTTTTATCAAATTTTTCGCAATGGTTTGGCTCCGAATCCGCCAGGACTTGTTTTTTGTGAAATTTAGAAATTAGTCATCTTCATCTTCTTTGCAGAAGCCGCCGGTAACTTTAATGCCTTCTTGGAAGAGAGTGATATTGCCTGTTATGCTGGTAGTTGTGTTTTCCGGAAGCCGGATAATTTCATTGCTTACGTTGAACTCAACACTGCCGTCAGAGAGCCATTTGAGTGCGCCTACTCTGAATGTGTTTCCTTTTATTTCATACAATTCTGTTCGTCCTCTGTCCGCAAGTATCTTGCACACTTTTTTTTCTCCCACTTTTGCGCAGAGTGAAGTGCGGAAGTTTGTTTCAACGCAGCGCTCAAAGCGGGGGCATTGGCTGTGCACGCAGCAGTCGCCGCGATCAATGCATTTTCCCTGTTCGCGACAGAAAATCTTGCCGGGCGCACATTTGCATTCACCATCGTCAAGGACTTCTCCATAAGCGCATTCCGGCGCTTCTGCGCATTCCCCGTCTTCACAGTTGCCTGAACTGCAGTCATCATCTGTGCAACAGGCATCTTCGCTAATGCATTCGCCTCCGCACATCCGCTCTCCTGAGGGGCACACGCAATTGCCGTTTTTGCAATGCTGTCCTTCTTTGCAGAGTATGCTTGCGCACGTATCTGCTTTTTCTGAAATTTCATTTATTAACTTTCCTTGATGTTGTGAAGTTGGCACTGCCTGTATGTATGGCTGGCATGCTACCAGAAAAGATAGAAGCAAAATTAAAACATAGTTTCCCCCCATATGATACTACCGTGAAGTCGTTACTTAAAAACCTTGCGCTTATTCTGTGTATATCTTGACCGCGCTTGGGTCGTATTTCCAGTCGGGTTCAAGTTTGCCTGTTTCCTTGTAATACTTTGACAGGCGCTTGATTTTGCTTTCTGCCAGCTGGAGTCCCCGCACTGCAGTCATGTCTTGCGGATTGTTTTCAATGTGTTTCCTTATAAGAACGGAGTTTTTCATCAGTGCCATTAGGTCCTCAGGCAGTTTTGGCGCCTGTTTTTTCTCTGCAAGAATTGTATACAGGCGTTTGCCGGTGAGCAGCTTTACGCTTGGCACTCCGTAGCTGTCACGCAGAATTGTGCCGATTTCGCTTGCTGTCTTTCCTTCTTTCGCTAACTTGCCAATAAGCAAGTCAATTTCTTTTGGCTTGTATCGCGCCCAGGTTGGGACTGACGCCTTTAATGGTTTCTTGCTGCCTGCGTTTCCGCGTGCGCGTGAATGCATTTTTGCCATGGGTTATGCTCCGTTCAAGAACTATTGTGTCTCCAGTACAGGGGAGCTTGCACCACCCTGTCTCTTGAACAGGAAGGATTTCTCGACGGTGATTTATAAAGCTTTCGCAATCTTTGTGTTGTTAACCGAATGGTGCCGGCTGCTCCGCCTCAGCTTCGCCAAGGCCATTTTTCTATCCTCCGCATCTGCGAGAGAAAAATGAGTCCAGAGAGCCAGAGCGGCCAGCACCAAAAACTTGACTTAACCTGCAATCTTTTCTATTATCCATTCAATTCTGTCAAATTTGCCGAACTAAAGTTCTGAAATTATTGCAGGAAATGCATAAAATGCTTGGTTCCGCTGGTGATTCGCAAACCAGAATTGATTTTAAGATTATTGCGTTTGCAAATGGTGATGTCTGCTGTGCGCAGGAATTGTTAGCAATTGTTGTTGCAAACTTTTGCAAAGTCATCTCTCCTGAAAAGATATTATTGGCATATCAAGTTTTCATCGGGGCAAATTTTTCCCGCGGGGCAATCTATGCAGCAAGAATGTAAGATTCATCTCGTGGAAGGAATTTACATAGATGATGCCATCTTTAATGACAGATTGAATTTACAGGAGTCCCCTGATGTCATCTATGCGAGAAGCGACATCAGCGCCCTTCTTCGTTAGGGTGAGCAGTTTTAATCTGCCCTGCTTGTCAAAATTTACAAGACCTTCTGATTCCATTTCTTGCAGAATTTTCACAACATGTGAATATGTGCAGTCGATGGTTTTTGCCAGCGAGCTTGCATAAACTTCGCTCTTGGCATTTCGTAACTCAACCAGCATCATTGCCGGTTTCTCGCGGAAGAATGTTTTGAATATTTCCTTGTTTTTATTCACACGACCCACCCCGAATGATTATACAACAATTGTAATTGAATATATATTTAAATGTTTCGCAGCAGTTGTTTTATCGACGATGATTTGTTATTTTGTCGTGCATATTTCTGGTTTTATTTAAAAATTTTTGCGATAAGCATATAAACCGCTTTCATTGTTTGAAATGGGCACAATGTTATTTTCTCACGACATCATCCGTCCGAGCCAGAAGGATTTGGTTGAGACAGTTGCAAAAGCTTTGAAAGACAGAAAGCATGTCCTGGCTCACGCACCTACTGGTTTGGGAAAGACAGCAGCGGTGCTTTGTCCTGCGCTTGAACTTGCCTTGGAGAGGGATTTGAATGTATTTTTTCTTACTTCCCGCCATACGCAGCATAAAATTGTTCTTGAGACGGCAAGAAAAATTATGGAAAAAAACCGCATTCGTTTTCAGGTTACCAGTATGATTGGGAAGAAATGGATGTGCGCGCAGGAAAACGTGCAGAATATGCCTTCCGGAGATTTTTCTGAATACTGCAAATCATTGATTGAAAGCAATAAGTGTGAATTTTACACAAATGCGCGAAGTAAAGTGAATTTTGTCGCACAGAAAGTTTTGGCGGATCTGAAAGCGGATGCTCCATTGCCGACTGAAGCAGTAATGCTGCGCTGTGTTCAGGAAAAAGTCTGCCCGTATGAAATGAGTTTGATGCTTGCTGAGGACTCAAAAGTTATTGTCTGCGATTATTTTTACCTCTTTAACCCGCACATCAGGGAAGCGTTGTTCAATAAGATAAAGAAAAAGCCCGAGAATTCAATCATTATTGTTGATGAAGGCCATAATCTGCCTGCAAGAGTCCGCGATTTGCTCACTTTCCGTTTGTCTAACAAATTGATTAAGCAGGCAATTCAGGAGGCTAAAAAGCATAACATCGAGGAGGCGGTTGCTGACTTGGCTGAAATTCAGGAAGTGCTGAATAAGTTAAGCGAAAATGTGAAAGAGGAAAAGTTGGTCAAAAAAGAGCAGTTTATCGAGCTATTGCAGAAATTCAGGCCTTATGACGAGATTATTACCGAGCTTGAATTGGCTGCTGAAATGGTACGCAGGGCGCAAAAAATTTCTCATATCGGAAGCGTTGTTAAGTTTTTGGAGGAATGGAAGGTTGAAAGTTCTGGTTCTGCAAGGATTATTTCGAGGAAAGATATGTTTGTTATGCTGAGCATTCGCTGTCTGGACCCTGCTTTGCTGACAAAGGATGTCTTTGACAATTGTTATAGCGCTATTGTAATGTCTGGAACATTAAGCCCGACTGCAATGTATGCTGATGTGCTTGGCATACAGGCAGCTGTTAGCAGGTCGTTTCCCAGTCCGTTTCCTGAGAATAACAGGCTGTCGCTTATTGTTCCGCGCACGACAACCAAATTTACATTGCGCAATGAGCGCCAGTATAGGGAGATCGCCGCTGTCTGCGCAGATATTGCAAACAAAGTTCCCGGCTGCGTGATGATTTTCTTCCCCAGCTACAAGATCCGCGATGAAGTTGCACCCTTTTTTGCTGACGGGTATCAAAAGCCGATTCTATACGAATTGCCGGGGATGGATAAGGAGGAAAGACAGAAGTTGCTTGATAAATTTTCTTTGTCAAAGGGCGCATTGCTTTCTGTTGCGGCTGGCTCTTTTGGAGAAGGCATAGATTTGCCTGGAATTATAAAATGCGTTATTGTTGTTGGCCTTCCTTTGGATAAGCCGGACCTGGAGACGACTGAGCTTATCTCTTATTACGACAAAAAGTTCGGCAAGGGCTGGGAGTACGGCTATATCCTGCCGGCTATGACAAAGTGCATCCAAAATGCAGGCAGGTGCATTCGTTCTGAAACTGACAGGGGCGTTCTTGTTTTTCTCGATGAGCGCTATGCCTGGCCCCGCTACAAGTCCTGTTTCCCCCCGGAATGGAATTTGAAGATTACGGTTGATTACGAGGATGATATTGCAAGGTTTTTTGGAAGGCTGGCATAAAATTTATATATGTCTCTCCGCGCTGGAAACATATGCCAAAAAAGAAAGGTAGCATTTTTGAAAAGGACAAAGAGTCTGAGTTTGAGGACGAGCCGAACGAATTCTTGGAAGGTGATGAGCATCCTGAAACTCCTGATGATTTCACTGTTAAAATGCAGGTTGGGGAGAAGGAAGCTGACATTTACACGGAAGAGGGTCGTGAGGAATTGGAGGATGAGGGTGAAATTGCGCCTTGGGAAGAAGGTTTTGCTGAGGGTGCTGAGGGGGCTGAAGGCGGCCATTGTGCGCACTGCCATAAGCCGTTGGGCGATCGCGAAGAAGGTGTTATTGAGCGCAAGCAGAAAGATGTCACCCTGTTTTTCTGTTCTGAAAAGTGTGCAGCTGGCGGCGCTGTCAGGAAAAAATAATTAATTCTCTGTTTTGCTTTGCACTTCTGTTATGTATGGAATCTTTTGCTTGACTTCCTTTACCCCTGGTGTGAGTTTTAACAGGTCAATCTTGATTTTCAGCCGTTTGTCTTCAAGTGCGCCGTAGCGCTTTATGATGAACTCGTCATCCTTTATTTCTACAACTTGGAATTGCTGCGGGATTGCAAATCCTCCGCCGAGCTCTATTGAGCGGTTGAATACCTTGTGCAGTTCTGGCTGGAAATTCAGGAATATTCTGCTTTTTGTCATGTTTATTACCGCTTTCCCGAAGGGCGCTTCAATTATCTGGTTTTCTTCCGGTTGCTGGAGGAACATGGCATCATTTTCTGTTATTCTTACCACGCTGCTGTTCCAGTAGGTATTCGGTAGCACATATGATTCACCTTCCTTGAGGACCATTTCAGTTATGACACCTTCCTCGGTTATGTTTAGCACTTTATATTTAAATACAAAATCGTCGCTTTTTACGATATCATTGACTTTTGGCGGTTTTCCAAAATGCCGTTCGAATGCTTTCAGTGGGAAGCCCTGCTTCTTGTTGATTGTAAGAATCCTGTTTAAGGTTTTGGTTTTGTTGATTGCAAGGATTATCTCTTTTTCGCTTGGCTCAATTATGGTTTCCCTGTGTTCTCCTTCTTTCATCCCAAGCAAGGCATCGTCAAAACCCTTGACTTTTCCGCTTTGCCCGAGTATGAAAGAGAATGGTCCTTTTACATAGTTGGTTATTCCATATTTTTGCGCGAGTTCTGGATTGTTTGTATCAACGATTGTGCCGTTCTCCAGCGACAGAACAAAATTGATTGAAACAAGGTCACCAAATGTTGCACCTGTAATTTTTTCCTGTGTTTCATTTTTTTCGATAGGCATCTTTGGCGCGCACGCTGCCAGCAGAATTAGAACAAAAGCAACCTGGTATTTCATCCTACGGCGCGCCTCACGTCAATTGCTTCCACTGATTCCACATCTGGCAGCCGGCGTATGTTGTCTTCAAGCTTGTCTGTTGTGCCCATCGCCTCGTCCATTACGAAAAGAATTTTTAGTGCTTTTAGCCCGAACCCGATTGGCTCTATTTCCTTGCGCATCTCTCCGTCTTTGTGCTTTTTGTCTACAAAATCGCGGATGTACTTGCATGCATTTGCATATACTTTGTCCAGGTCAACATCAGGGCCTTTCGGCATAATTTTAAGTGTTACAATTACGTTTGCCATTTAGTTTGGACCCTCAAACTTGCATCCCGGACAAATGTATTTTGCCGCTATTTGGCGGCAGTGTGCACACCTGATGATTTCATATTTCATGCACTTTGGGCATTTGAATTTCGCAACTCCCGTGAGCCCGAGCATGGGCTTCTTGCAAGATATACATTGCTTTTCCATTACTTCGAGCAGAAAGGAAGGGGTTTAAAAATGTTATGATTGCCTGTGCTGTCAACTTAATGGTGCTGGCCTCTCTGTCTCGGCTTTGCCAAGGTCATTTTTCTTTCCTCCGCATCAGAGAGGAGGAGAAAAAAATGAGTCCGGAGGACCAGAGCGGCCAGCCAGCACCAGAAACTTGACTTAACCTGACTGCCCGGTCTATATAATGTGCAAAAGTACCATTCAATAGAGATAACAAAAGTATATAAAGCATGTTTCGGGTTTATGGCGTATGGGGTTGTTTGGAAAATCAGATTCTTCAGAGGGTAAATTGCGCGAGTTGGAGGCAACTATTGCCCTTAAGCGCCATGAGCGTGACCGGCTTAAGCGCGAGTCAGAACAGATTGTTGCAGAGGCTGAACGCAGAGTTGCTGCCGCCAAAAAGGAAGAGCAGGCGCTGAAATCCCTGCGCGGCGAGGTTAGCAAACAGATTGGGTTGGCTGAAAAAAAGAATGCACAGCTGAAAGAGCGTGAAAAAGCGCTTGCAGAGCGTGAGCGTCTGCTTGCCAAGGAGGAGGCGCGGCTTGCAGGAATCAAGACGGACGAAGATAGAATGCTCAAGCACCTCACTGCAGTTGAGCGTGCGCTTGAGGAAAAAGAAGGTGTGCTTGCAGAGCGCAAAAAGGCAATAGCAGGTTTGACCAAGGAGATTTCTGATTTGGCGAAGAAGCGCGCTGAATTGCATAAGATTGAATCTGCTATTGAGCAGATGTCTGCAAAGGAGCGCGATATGCGCGAAAAAGTTTCTCTGATGGAACGCCGTGTTGCAGAAGGCGAGCGGGTGCTTGCCAAGCAGCGCACAGACAGCGAGCGTGCAGAGCAGAAGCTGCAGGCGATGCAGGCGCTGATTGAGCAGATGACGCCTTTGAAAAAAAAGATTGATTCTGAGATTGCTGACCGCCAGAAGCAGATTCTTGCTGCAGAGCGCGAGCTTGCAGATATGGAAGAGGCAGTTAAGAGTGTTATGCAGACAAAGGAGCAGTTGCAGAAGAAGGCCGCTTTTGTCGCGCAGCGGGAGCGCCAGCTTGCAGAGATGGAATTGCGTGTTGACCAGAAAATGCGCGAGCTGGAGCGCAGAAAAGGTGATGTTGAGAATATTGAGAAGTCGCGACAGGAGCTGATTGCGCTTGTCGAGGAAAAGAGAAAGATTCTTTCTGAATTGCGCTCGTCCATTGCGCAAAACAGCAGGATATTGTCTGAACTGCACGAAAGGGAAAAGGCGGCGCGCAAGGCAGAGCATGATATGGCGGTTCAGCACAGGAGTGCTGACAGGAAACTGCGCCAGCTTGAGGCAAAGGAAAAAGACCTTATTGCCCGCGAGGCAGCATTTGTTGAGCACGAAAAGGCGCTTAAGGAAGCCGCACGGGTGCTTGAGCAGCAGAAAAAGGAATTTCAGGATGAAGTCAATGCTCGAAAGGCGGAATTTTTGCTTATCCGGCAGGAATGGGACAGGAAATTTGATGCCCTCAGCCGTGAGAAGCAGGAATTGCGGAGTGAGAAATCGGATGTGCGCAAACTGGTTGAAAGTGATATTCTTGCATTGAAGGAAAAAGAGGAGGAATTAATTCACACGATTGCAACTCTTGAAAAGGACAAGCAGAAGCTCGAGGATGAGGAAAAAGCATTGATTCTGCGCGTGCGCGAGCTTGAACATGCTAAGAAGCAGTTTGAGCGTGAGCGTGAACGCGCAGAGGGGAAGGAAAAGCGTGTTGAGGCGGGCGAGCGTATTGTTGCAAAAGGCATGAAGTATCTTGAAAGCGAACGCCGCAAGATTGAGCAGGAGAAGGATATCATTTATCGTGCTCGTGAATTGAAAAAGATGCTGCCAAAACTTGAACGCCGGTATGAGGAGTTGCAGCGCGTGATTAAGAAGCTTGAAGCGCGCGCAATGGACATGGGTACGCGTCCGTCTGCCATGCGGCTTTTGCGCGAGCGCGAGAAGAACATTGAGGAGCGAGAAGCCGGCATTCACCAGGAAATGAATCGTTTGATTGAGCAGGAGCAGGAGGTTGAGGCGCTTGAGCAGCGGAAGGAACGCGCGTTTTCAGAGTATTTGCGCGAGGAGGTTGAGCGTGTGAAGCAGGGACGTCCTGGAAGGGAGCTTGTAAATCCCGAGATTCATGCTATGCTTGATGATGCGCGCGAGAAGGTTATGCAGGGCAGTTTGGATGACGCCGTTCGGCTTGTCGCCCAGGCGGAATATCTTGTTGACAGGATGCAGAATTTGAATGAGAAAAGAATGCTTTTGTATGATATCCGTGATTTGAAGGCGAGCATTAAGCTGGCTACTTTAACGTAGAAATAATGTTCTCTTTTTCTATGAATATTTTTCCAAGGAATTGCTCAGCCACCCAGATGTTTGTCCGCGTGTGGGTTGTTATGCTCGATGCTTTTATGCTGCTAGGCCTGCATAACGCAATAATGGGTATTAAATTGTCTGCAAGGTGGCTGTCAACAGGCGCTTTGCTGTTTATTTCATTGATGAGGCGTTCTGCTGCTTCCTGTCCTACTTTTTCTGACTGCTTCCCTGGCGCGCCAAGAGAGTCCGTTCCAAGGCGCACAGGATTTAATGCATCGACATCTCCTTTTTTGTTTGAAAATATCGCCCAGAGCGTGATGCCTGAACCGGTTGAGAGGGTGTCTGCATATTCTATGCTTATATCAATTGGAGCGTTTAATATTGTAAGTGATTGTTTTGCTGCGTTTGCCTGCCTTTCTGCCACTTGTGCTTTTGCCAGGTCTTTGCTTGCGTGCGATACTCCTTTTATGCTTATAAGTTCTCCTTGTTCAAGCAGTGAGAATGCCTTGTGCCGGAGCGCTGCCTGAAATGCTTCAAAAGTGTCGAATTCATTGCGTTTTATTTCTGGCTTGACTGTCAGCTTGACAATTCCCCCTCCTTTGGGATAATAGCCGCGTTTGAGCACTTTTGCCTCAATTCCGCAGAAGCGCCTTAATTGTGGCACAAGGATATGTGTGAAATAATCAATTGGCATGCTCCATTTAGTGTCTGTTCCGCCGATAAGCGTTAAAGTGTGTGTTTTTTGCGCGAACATGCAGGGAAGAAGTATTGCCTGCAGCAGCAGAGTTATGCTTCCTGCTGTTCCTATGTCGATAGTTGAATTTTTTGCTGTAATTTTGCCAGGGATGTACAATAGCTCACTGCTGCCTAATTCTGCTCCCTCTGCTTTTGCATTGCACAGCTGCTGCAGTGCCTTGACGCAATGGATGTGCTGTGCTTTCAAGCCGGCATCTTTTCTTTTTGAGCGTATGTTAGTTATTCGGAAGGGCTGCCCGGTTAATGAGCTTAAGGCGAGCGCGGTTCTTGTAATCTGTCCCCCTCCTTCCCCTGTGCTGCCGTCCAGAATTATCATGAAATTGCACAGAAGATGCAACTATAAAAATTTAAGTTAAAAAAATAAAAAATTATATGTTTTCAAGCTCCTTCAGGTCCGCTTCAAGCTGGTCAAGCTCGCTTAGGTCATGTTCAAAGCTGTCCACTTCAGCCACGCCGCCGATGGCTGGCGCTGCTGGTTGGGTTACCGGTTGTGTAACAGGTGCGGCCGGTTGCGGCGCTGTTGGTGCGGGCGCAATCGGCATAGCTTTCTGCGGTGCACAGCTGGCAAGTAACAGCAATACTAAGCTCAATGCAATAATTGCAGTTTTCATGTGTATCACACCTTTCCCTTCGTATTTAATGCTTATGCCGTACCGCCATCAGACGGTGCATCTGCAGTTTCAGTGCTTTCTTTAACGCTTGCTGTCTCGCTGCTTTCAGCAGGGGCTTTTTCCTGTGCCGCAGTGCTGTCTTCAGCAGTGGTTGAAGCGGTTGCTTCTATCGCTTGCTGGTCAATGCGTTTGACTGAGGTAAGCCATTCGACAATCAGCCGGCGTGCTTGCTTCAACGCATTGTTCGCTTCCCTGAACTTCTGGGCTGCCTGTTTCATTAGCCCATCTTTTGCTTCTGGAGCTGCCGCGCGTGCATCTTCGAAGAGCTTTTTTCCTTCATCAAAGAGTGCCCGTGCATCTGCAATTTTGGCATTGATGGCGCTTGTGTCGAGTGCGCTTACATCCTTTCCTTTCTTGGCAAGGTGCTCAACGATTTTTGTAAGGCGCTTTTCAAGCTGCTCTGCGCGCTTGAATGTTGGTCCCATCTTGTCTGCGATGCGCCCAAGCAGTATGTGCTTTGCGTCGCGTGCATCCATGCGTGCATTTTTGCACTCTTCGCTTGTCTTGTCTGCTTCGCATGCTGCCTTTACTTGGTCACGAAGCGCTTTGATATCCTCGCGTCTTTCAAGGCGTAATTCTTTTCGTTCTGCGCGGATTTCTGCCTTTTCAGCAATGCGCACTCTTATTTTGTCTTTTGCTGCATCGATTCTCTCCTTGGCTTTTTCCCGCGGAGTTTGCTCGCTGTTATCAGCGTTACTGCCACCAGTTGCCTCTTCTGCAAGGACAACCGGAGCTAGCGCCACCAATAAGATAGCGAGTGTTGCTATCCATTTCATGTTTCCACCTCCATGTGGATTATATTTTCGTTCCATGCAACACTTGTTTCTGCGCTGCCTGTCAAATACATCGTTTTCATGCTTATTTCTTAATGCAATAGTGCTTAAAAAGATACTTTCATTTTTGAGGTAATTAGTGGTCAAAAAACTTATTTTAAACTTTACAAGAGTTTACAACGTCTCTTTTTCCTTAAAGAAGGCAGGTTTGAGCTTTTTTGCTTGAAAAGCAATCATTATCCTATTAAAATCCCATAATGCTTATATATAAGAAAAGATATATGTTACAATATGAGATGGGTTTGGGTGGTATGGCTCCTGATTTTGCCTGCAGTTTTTGGGATCACAATTCGCGGAACAGTATATGATTTCGCTCTGAACAAACTGCCGAATAGTGTAATCGAGATTAACAGCACTCCCTACCAGGTTTTTGTTGCAAAAGATGGTACCTATTCCTTCAGTGTTCCTGCAGGGATGTATGAACTGCGGGCGCGGCACAACAGGTCGGATTCTGAAATTGTTGAATATGTTGTTGCACAAAATGAAGGTGATTACGTGCTTGATTTGATTCTTCTTCCGACAATTGATTCTGACAATGAGCTTTTGGCAGAGGCGGAAGCGCCGATAGATGAGCTGATTCAGGCCAGGCCTCGCCTCAACTGGCTTATATGGGTTGTTGTTTTTGGAGTGCTTGGATACATAGTGTACAAAGTTTCCAAAAAACCGCAGAAGATTGTTGAGAAGATAACTGAGGTTGTCAGGGAAGTTAGAGAAATTGCCATTCCTGAAGAGCTTCAGAAGATTATGGACTTTATTGAAAAAGAAGGAGGCAGGACTACACAGAAGGATATCAGGAAAAACTTCCCGTATTCTGAGGCGAAAATTTCTTTGATGATTGATGAACTTGAAGCAAAGGGGCTTATTAAGAAAGTGAAAAAAGGGAGGGGAAATCTTATTCTGAAAGTATGAGATTGATAGCAGGTATTGATCCGGGAACTACAATTGGCTGGGCTGCATTTGATTTGCATGGAAGATTGGTTGATTCTGGCGCCAGAAAGGGGCTTGACCGTGATTTGTTGGTTGCAAAATTGGCACAATTGGGCAAAGTTATTGCTGTGGGGACCGACAAGGCAAGAACTCCTTCATTGGTTGCTGAAACAGCCACTAAGCTGGGGGCGCGTGTTATCAATCCTTTGCAGGATATTCGTGTTGATGAAAAACGGGAGATGACAAGTCATATAGAGTTTCATAACTCACATGAAATGGATGCTGTTGCAAGTGCGATTGTTGCCATGAGGAAACTGCAGCCACTATTGAATAAAATTCATTCTTTTTTGCAGAATGAAAAAAGGCTTGGCATGTTTGAGGAAGTTTCGGAATTGGTAATTAAGGACGAAATTGGCATTCGTGCTGCACTTGCCATTCTAACTCCGAAGGAAGAAAAAGAAAAATTGCCTCCTGAAAAGCAGAAGCGTGATGAGGAGCTTTCTCGGTTATATGGTCTTTTTTCACGCTCCAGAAAGGATGCGGCAATTTTGTCATCGAGAAACAAGGAATTGGAATCTGAAATATTCAAATTAAAGCAGCAGGTAGAGATATTGAAAAATAAAACAGCGGGTTTGGTCAGGCCCAGGGCTCATTCAGAAATTGCTCGTATTAAGGATGCACAGATTCGGTCGTTGGAGCAGCGCTTGAAAAACTCGCTGCATGCCCAGTCGAGATTGGCTTTGCTTGTTGAAAAACTGGAAAAATTGATGCTGCAAAATGATAAAGTGCCTGTTATTCGTCTTCCACGGCTTGGCTGGGATGATGTGCTGAAATCAATGGAATTTATTGGCGATGGCTCGATTTTGTTTGTTGATGATGCCAACCAGATAAGTGAAAGGGCGGTTGCCATGCTGTATGAAAAAGGCGTTCGTATTATAATTTGCGGCAAACCGCCTGGCCATCGGGCTCGCGCGCAATTGCCGTTTGCTTGCATTCCTGCTGAGGATTGTGAATTGCTGGGCAATATCGTGATGGTGAAAAAGGACTGGCTGGACAATATACGTTCCGAACGCTCTGTGCTGGCAAAGGTTGTTGAAGAATACAAAAAAGAGCGTCTATCCTCGTAAGAGTTCTAAATCTATGTCTTTTTTTGTGCCGCTTTTTATGTTTTTTACCTGCGCTTTGTTGCCTATGCGCAGGATTTCCACTTTTTCACCATGCAATGTTACTATGTCTCCTTTTTTGAATGGAATTGCTTTAAAAAGGACTGTAACGCGGTATATGTGCTTGCTTGTCATTTTGTCCACCGTGTGCAGCCGTTTGCTTGTCTTGAGGATTCCGGTGAATTTTTGCTTTAGTTGTCTTCCCAAATTCTGTAAGTAATGCTGGTCGCTTATGTATAAGTCCACGCCATTTTTGACTTTTTTTTCCTTGGCAACACGCGCCCTGCCTTCATTTTTGATTCTGGCATGTATCCAGGAAAGCAATCCAGGCGTTTCATTTCGTATTTGCAGTATGCCCTCAAAATAATCCTTGTTGTGCTGTTTCATGCGCTGGAGGAATTAATCGATATTTTAAAAATAGCATTTTATTTTATAACTACTTAAGGGTGACAAATTTAAGAAAGGTTTATATAGGTGGAATACTTAATTTCTCTTATGGACATGGAAGGACTTATAAGAAGATTTTGGACAGGCAAAAATGACAGGGAACTTGAGGCGTTCTTAAGCAGCGCCGGCTTCAAAAAAACGCAACTGGACAAGCAAAACAGACTCTTTGAAGTTAGCAATCCAGCAATCATTGTTATTCCTTCTCCAGGCAAGTACGACATAATAATGAATTTAGACAACATTGTTTCGCGCAATACATTGATGTTTAAGAAGAAAGGGACGTATGCTATTTCCCCAGTGATAAGGCGCATGCATCCTGAAATGATGCCTCTGGGCTCACCTTCAGCAGCCGTTGAAGAGTTTGCTTCTTTGCGCATTCTGCGACTGGGTTCGCAGCAGTGCTATGAGTACGCGCGTGATTTGGCAGCGAAAAATGAGCAGTTCGAGTATGCCGCACGTTTCAGGGACAAGGCAAAGAAAGCTTTGAAAGATGATTCCGTTGGAGCGCCGCCTGCTGAAAGAAAATCGCCTGTTTGGAAATATGCTGTTGCAACCGCGGCAGCAACAATTTTGGCCGGCGCTGGAGTGCTTGTTTCTTATCAGATGGGCAGACACGATGCTGTGAACAGGAAGCTTGATGTGCTGATTGAGCGTGTTCCAAGCAGGGACTACATTCCTGCATTAAGCCCTACCGAGATAAAATATGCTGAGCAGTTTGGAATGGCCGCGGATTTGGACATGCTGGTCAAAGCAACAATTGCGAAGAATCCAAAAATAACTGATGCGGAAGCGGGCTTTAGATACCTGTACCCCGTGCATGACGAGAGGGAAGGCAAGTACAATTTTTACATCAATGCAAAAGAGGTTCAACTGAATATACTGATAGCCGAGCACACCGGAGACATAAAGGCGGATGATGAGTCTGAGCGCAAAATAGCAGAGCTTGGTCTGGGCGATATTTATCAGAAAATAAAGGAGCGCATCTGGAATAGAAAGGACCGTTCCATCGCTGCAGAAATCCGCCAGGAGCGTGCTCTTGCCAAGGAGGCGCTGCCGTGGCAGGAGAGTTTGTCAAAGGAGTATGGAAGCCAAATCAAGGTAATTGTCGAGCATGTTAAGCCGGCGCCGCTACATAATGCAGGAGAGATTGCTGGGGTTAAATGCATGAAAATGAAGCTTGATAATGCCATTTTGAATTATACGATTATTACATTTTATACCAAGATTGGCGAGGAGCCTGTGACAAAAATTCCGCTGTACGAGCGCAATGCACAAGAGCTGATTGAAGGTTTTAGTGGAACACTGCAGCTTGAAGATAAAGTGTTTGCACATTTTAATGCAGGTGGAATGTATGCGGTAAGCACGGGTTCGGAAAGTCACAAGTACATCGAGAATAATGATAGTCCGAAGCCGGAAGAGCACTGGAAGTTGCTGCAGAATGGCTTGTCTGCATATGAGAAGTTTGTCAGCCAGTATGATATCAATAAGTTTATCCGTGCTGCAAAAGAGTGGGCTGGAAAATAAACACAATCTTTTTAAGGCGTTCTAGAAAAGTAGGGGCAATGGGTTTCAAAAACGCACTGAAGAAATTCTGGTATTTTATCTGGGAAGAGGACAGTTTGCTAAGTTGGATTGTCAATGTTGTCTTGGCATTTGTCATCATTAAATTTCTGTTGTATCCAGGCCTTGGTTGGGTGCTTGGAACTCCTGCGCCGATTGTTGCTGTTGTCTCAGGCAGTATGGAGCACGATGGCTCTTTTGAGGAATTTTGGGTTCAGCCAATTTGCTGCAATGATTTTTGCTCTCGCCAGGCAGTGCAGGGTCAGTTTTACGAGCATATGAATATTTCCCGGTCTGAATTCAGTGAGTTTCCTTTTGTGAATGGTTTCAATAAAGGCGACATTATGATTTTATACAGCGCAGATAATGTTAAGTTGGGAGACGTTATTGTCTATCTTGTGCCAAACCGTCCTGACCCGATTATTCACCGTGTGATTAAGACGTCTGAGGAAAACGGGAAAAAACTTTACTGGACCAAGGGTGACCATAATTGCGATACAGGCTCATTTGAGCAGCATATTCCCCAGGAGCGGGTTATTGGCAAGGCGGTCTGGCGCGTTCCGTTGCTGGGTTGGGTGAAGATTATTGCAGTTGACATTTGGAACTTGATTACAGGAGGATTAAGATGATGTTTTGTCCGAAATGCAAGAGCATTATGCTGCCTAAGACAGTCAACGACAAAAAGCAGTTTGTGTGCACGTGCGGCTACAAGCAGTCGGCTGAAAACGTGACAATTACTGAATCCACCAAGGAAAAGCCGAATGATTTTGTTGTGCTGGAAAATGAAGCTACAGCAAATGTGATTATTGAAGCCAGTTGTCCGAAGTGCGGTCCTGTTAAGGCGGAATATTGGGAGGTGCAGACGCGCTCTGCTGATGAGCCACCTACAAGGTTCCATAAGTGTAAAAAGTGCGGACGTACTTGGCGTGAGTATAAGTAATGGCTAAAGTTTTTTTCAAAAACAGGCAGAAGGAAAAGCTTGTTGGAATTCTTGAGGGCGATGGCCCGAAATGCGTTATAATGTTGCACGGTTTTACTGGCAACAAGGACGAATGGGGCAGGTTTGAGAGAATATCTGAAATCCTGTCTGGAAAGGACTTTTGTGTTTTGCGTTTTGATTTCAGCGGGAATGGGGAGAGTGAGGGTCGTTTTGAGGAGGCGCATTATGGCAAGGAGACTGATGATGCGTTGAGTGCCATTGCATTTATGAAAAAGCGTGGATGTACTTCCATCGGATTACATGGGCACAGTATGGGTGGTGCTGTTGCAATTCTTGCCGCTTCCAAAGAGAAAGTGAATGCCGTTGCTGTAACAGCCCCGTCTTCTTTGCCTATTCCTGAGCGGCTTGCAAGATATGCGCGTGAATGGGTTGGTAAGAAATTGCCGCCTGAGTTTTTGGAAAATATTGCAAGCACGAATGTATTGGCTGCTGCCGAAAAAATAAATGCTCCCTTGCTGATAGTTCATGGTGATAATGATACCATTATTCCTGTTGATGATTCGAAAATTCTTTACAATCACGCAAAAGAACCGCGCAAGCTTGTTGTTGTTCCCAATCTTGACCACGATTTTGGTGATTTAAAAGCGGCTGATGAAACAGTGCGGGAGATTGTTGAATGGTTTCAGAAATACCTGTAGGCAGGATAAATATTGTTGTTAAACCATCACAAAGAAAAACGAGCTTCTTGGTTTTGTTGCCGGATTGTCATCAAAACAGAAAATCTTGTACATCTTGTAATTCTTCCAATTTTTAAACCGATGCAAATATTAAGCGCCAAAATCTTGTGTTGTGTATGTCTTACGTGCATTTGTTTATCGTAAAGGATGACTGTGTTTATCTTGCCAGCGTTCATTACAGGACTGCGATGAAACTTTTGGAAAAAGGCGTTAACAATATATTACCGTTGTTGAAATCGCGTTTTTTGGATGCTGGTTACCTGGTGTTGGATATTAACCGCCAGATTGTTGTGAATGGGCAGTCCGCATTTCATCTAAGCAAAGTGCTTGGAAAAAAAGACGTATACGTGGTCGAGACATAAGTTTTTAAGCTTCTCTACGTTCACAAAGCAAAAAATATGGTGCAGAAGACTGTTATTGCGCTTGTCGTCATTGTATTGCTTGTCGCTGTAATTGTAAGCGCGGCCTACCGCTATACTTATTGGCCGCCGAGATATCGTTATTATTACACTTATTATCCTGTACAGTATTATCCTTATCCTGTATCATATCCTTTGTATATGTACCCGTATTATTATTCGCCTTTGTCGGCTGAGTATATGTTCCGGTATGGAACTCCTGAAGTTCAGGTGTCTTATCCTGCAGCAGTTCAGGAAACTGCTCCCCGTGGCTCTGTTGGCCAGTTGTGCGGCCTTGTTGACAGCAAGGCGTACGGCTGCTATTATGGGATGGTTTGTGACTATACTGCCACTGGAAAGCCAGGCATCGGCGTCTGCACCAGCCAATAGATTTTTAAAGGCGTAAATGCTTTTTCTGGCAAAAGATGGTGAAGAAAACAGTTATTGCAATTGTGCTTGTTGTCCTTCTTGTCGCGGTATTTGCCGCTGCTTCTTACAGATACGGCGGCTATCTTCCATATCAGTCGTATTACGGGCCTAAAATGGCATATCCCAGATACGTTTCGTATCCGGGCTTTCCGTATCCAACTTATCAGCCGCCTTCGTATGTTTATCCGTATTATGTTCCTGTTGGCGCATATCCTGAGCGGTATCCGGTGCAGACGCCGTGGACGTTTACCGGCGTTGTCCCGCCTCCAAAGGAAGGCCAGTTGTGCTCGGACGGATGCGCCCCTGGACTGGTGTGTGATTATTCACGTACTTCACAGCCAAATGTTGGCGTGTGTGCGCGCTGGGCATAAGTTTTTATAGAAAAAAGAGTCATGTGTGAAAAAAGATGGTGAAGAAAACAATTATTGCAATTGTGCTCGTTGTCCTTCTTGTCGCTGTTTTTGCCGGGGCGGCAAGCAAATGGGGCTATACTCGTTATGGCGCAATTTATTACGCAGGTGTGCCTTCTTACAATTATTATCCTGTTTATCATGATTACCCTATTGAGAGTATGTATTTTCCGTATGGCTTTGGTGTTTATTATCCTTATATGTATGATGGGTATTTCCCCGCTTCTTATACTCCTCAGATGAATTACCCGCTTGGCCCTTCATCGCAGGAGAGGCGTTTTGTGTACACGCCTGCAGAATATCCTACAATGATGGCGCCGATGAGTGCAGAAGGCCAGCTGTGCGGCGTGATTAACAGCAGGCAGTACAGTTGTCGGTATGGGTTGACGTGTGATTATACAAAGACAGGCACGACTGGTGTTGGCATATGTGCAAAGCTGCCAATGGATTCCACGACATATCCATACCAGGTTTACGGAATTTCCCAGAATTTCCCGTATTACGGCTGAATGTTGCTGAGTTTTGGCATTTCTTCTAAAAGTTTGTTTTCAAGTTCGCTCTTGCAGCGTGCATGGAAGGGTTCTCCTGCCCTAACCCACACATGCGTTTTTCCGTGTAACTCTTTGATTTCAAGTCCTACGGAAACATTTGGAATCGGCTTTTCAAATGCACCATTTTCCTGCGCACACAGTATTTGTTCAGCCACCCAAAGTTTGAATGGGGTTCTTATTTTTCCTGGAGAGCGGGTACCTTCCGGAAAGCTGACAACCGGTTCTTTTAGTTTTAGGCGCGACAAGGCATAATCAGCCGCTCGTTTGTTTTGCTGGTTTGCTTCCATTCGTGAATAGCCGGTTTTTGCAAAGTCTTTTGACCTCACCACCATTATGCCTCCAATTGGCCTGAGGGCATAATTTAGGATTCCAAAATCGCGCATTATGTAAGTTGCAAGTTTTTTCTGGCTGTAAAGCATGACTCCTATGAAAAATTGGTCCATATTGCCTATGTGCTTTGAATAAATCAAGCATGGACCTTCGGGGAATTTGCCTTTGTAATGAACAGAGTATTTCTTTTCGAGGTATGCTTTCACAAGGGGTTGCGCAAGGTGGCATAGAAAGTCAAGGCGTGTCATAATAATCAAGTCGTGACTGTTTTTTTTCGTATTCTTCAAGATATTTTGGTGGCTTTATCGAAACAAACTCAAACCCCCAGTCATTGAGCATGCGTGCTGCATTCTCTGTTATTTTTGGCGCCGCAAGAATTCCTCTCACTCGCGTTATTCCTTTGCTCACCATTATTTTTTCTACATACCTGCGTAATTGAGTGACTGCCGACAGCTCGGCGCAGTACCTTTTGCACTCAACAACCGTCAAAACTCCATTTTTGTCAACACCGAGAACGTCTATGAAGCCATATTTGGTTTGCTCTTCCTGCGATACCGGCTTGAAGCCGTCTTCTATTAGTTCCGGGTTTTTGTAAATCATGTCGCTCATGTCATCTTCTGTTCCCGCAATGCTGATAACCTGCCCGTCTTCCAGTTTATGGCTGTTGAAGAAGTGTATTTTGTCTATTGTGATGTCTATGCGTTCTTTCTGTACGAGGTTTTGGCTTTTCAGAAGAAGTGTATCGTTTTCAACTTTTATTGTATGCGTTGTGCCGGGCTTCATGTAGTTGATCGGCGCGTTTCCAGTTGGCTGGTGAACGAGCAGTGCCCCGTCTGATTTTATAATTATTACCCTGTCTCCCCTGCCAAGATAGCTTTCTGCTCTTCCCGAATAGCGTATTGTACAGCTGCATGAGAACACAATTGTTTCATTCCGCGATAGCGCATCGTTGAGCAATGTGCAGTAGTCATCCGGATTCATAAAAAGGAAAACGCAAAGCAGGTATATAATTACATTTTGGCGTATTTTTCAATCTCGTCCTGTACAACTTCCAGTTTGACTTTTGCGTCTTTGAATATTTCGCGGGTGTATGCTGCTCCGTGGTATTTTTTCATGCAAACTACTCTGGTTATGCCTGAGTTTACAATCATTTGCGCGCATTTGTAGCATGGCTCCATCTTGCAGTATAGTGTTGAGCCATTGACTGATATGCCGTGGCGTGCAGCTTGTGCAATAGCATTTGTTTCTGCGTGCGTTGTTCTGATGCAGTGCTGGGATGTCGTTCCGTCAGGGTTTTGAACTGTATGCATGAGATGTCCTGCTTCATCGCAGTGTGCCAGCCCGACAGGCGCACCAACATAGCCGGTTGATATAATGCGCTTGTCTTTGACTATAACGCATCCACTTTTTCCCCTGTCGCAGGTCGCTCGCTTGCCTACTTCTAATGCTAAATTTAGGAAATATTTGTCCCAGCTCGGGCGCACATCTCCTAGTTTGCGTTTCCATTCTTTCAGTATTTTTAGTATTTTCTTCTTCAGTTCGTCACGTGTACCATCATTTGTTACAATAATGTCTGCCATTGACATTACGGCTGATACTTGCTGCTTTGTCGGATCAGTGCTGGTTGATTCCTGTTCTTCCCATTTTTTGAATTCTTCAAAGGTTTGAAGGTCATCATTTCGTTTTTCTGTTGCTTGTCTTTGCTGCATCCTGTTCCATCTGGTTTTTTGGGATGCAGTTACGTTTATAAGCGCAAAATTTGGTTTTGTCCTGAGTATTTCTACCTCAACAGGGTTTCTGACGCTTGTTACAACGTAGCTTTTGTCCCATTCCATTCTCTGTAAAGCCCATCTTGCCAGAATTCCACTGCCGTGTTTTTTCCTTAGTTCATTGCCAAGGTTGATGAGATTTTCCCTTGTGTCCTTTATTTTGCGCTTTTTTGCCTCTTCGCGAATAAAATCAGAAAGTGAAATTTGGTGGAATCGTTCTTCCTTGAGAATTTCTGCGACTGTGTCTTTTCCGGCGGCAAGGTGCCCTGTAACTCCCAGTATCATGGCACGGATATTCCTCAAGACCTATTTAAAATTTCATGAACTCCAGTAGCATGATTGCAGTTATCACATTGCAAACAGTAGATGGCGTGCCATAAATGAATTTAAATCAGCTGCCTATTGCATCTGCATCCGTGGAGAAAAGAGGTGATTCCCCTTCGGGGGAATTAATCAGCTGATTGCTTCTTCTGCGTTCTGGTCATCTGCATCGCGGAAGAAAGAGCCAAGGTCTTTGTTTTTTAATTTCTCTTTGTAATTTACTGCTACTGCCAATCATACCACCTCTTTTGGTAAAAAACTTGTCGTCGTCCAAAAAAAATTTAGGCAGATTCATATTTAAAGAGTGTTGTAAATGAAAATATATTCCGCACTATACAGAGTGACAACAGTGTACTGAAAAGAAATCACGCAAATTCTGCCAAGCTTTGCATATTGTGCTTGAAGATGTTTCCAGTTTTTGCGTTGATTTTGATGTTTATCGTCTTCAAGCTCTGCGTAAAATAAGTTATGTTGAAAATAGCGTGTCCTTCAGCGTGCTGGATGATGAAAAACTCTTTCAGTGGTTTTTCTCCTCGATAATTTTGTTCAAGGCACTGTCTTGCCGTTGATAGCGCACTTTCAATTGAAAGCGTTACGTCTTCCGGCTTCAATGGATGAATGTCTGCTTCCGACTTGAGCACTTCCTGTTCTTCTGTGTGCTTTATTTCTTTGTCTGAAACAACAAAAGTTACCATGCGCTCTTTATCTGGATTGTAAAAGCCAATCTGCCAAGTTCCTTTGTTGGCTTCGTCCAGCATTACAAACGCATGCGCAAGAAAATAGGCAGTATTTTCCTTGCGCCATTCCTTGAAAACAGAATTTCTGGTCAGTTTGGCAAAAGTTTCATGCAGGTCCATCATTTCACCAGTCCATTTGCCAAGCGTTTGACAACCTGTATCCCGTGTATGATTCCCTTGTTGCTGTGGAAATGCATTGCTTCTCTGAAGACATAAACAAGCGGGTATTCTTTTTTCGCCCGCGGCTCTGTGATTTTGAACAAAAGCAGCGTGCTGAGGAATCTGAAAATGCTGCTTATTACAAATATAAGTGGTATTCCTGTCAGGATGATTGTGACGTTTTCCGTTATCCATCCGCCAAGGATTGGAGCTATGATGAGTGGTATTGCGCAGTACAAATTGTATTCTGCTATCTGCATGGCTCGTTTGCGCGGATCTGCAAGCCCGACCAAAAGATTGAATCGCGAGATGTCTGCTGCTGCCCAGGCGATTCCGCTGAATATTTGAACTGGTATTATTAGCCAGAGCGATTGTTTCGTGACTGCAAGCCATACAAGTGGTACTATTGCAGTTCCGATGTGCCCCCATACCGCAATCGGCTTGTCACCGTATTTGTCGGTTAGTCCTCCTATGTAATGTGACGATAGCACTTGGGCGAGTGTTGATATCGCAACTGCTATGCCGAAGTACTCATAGCTGATTTCAAGTGTTTTAAGCATGTAAACTGTAAAGAATGGCGAAGCCAGCATGAACGCGAAGTTGAACGCTACTCCAAATTTGACAAGATGCCTTAGTGGGCCGTCTATTGTGAAGAATTCTTTTATTGCATGGTGGTCGTGGTCTTTGTATTCAGGCTCTTTGATGCGCCCTATCACAAGTGTTGAAAAAACTGCGAGAATTGCCCCAAGTGCAAACATTATTGCAAATCCAACCGGGCTTTCCTTTGGGAATATTTTTAGCCAGAATCCTCCCGCTACAATTGCAATCATTCCGAATGCGGCTATAAGACGGTATCTTTGGCTGTTAAAGTCACCAAATGTTTTTCTCGGAACAACATCTGCCAGCAGGGAAGTATATGCAGGGTCTGTTATCGTTTCTCCAAGCTTTACAGCAAGGTAGAATAATACAATGAAGACAATGGGCGAGGAGAACAGGAAAGGCGTCAATAGTATTGGAATCCAGAACACTCTTCCAAAAAGTGCGAAAAATATGTAGATGTGTTTGCGGTGGAAGTGCTGTGATAATTCCGAGCCGGGAATTTGTGTTATAATGCTGGCAAGCCAAGGTAGAGCGCCGAGAATGCCTATTACTTCGTTTGATGCTCCAAGCGCGAGTGCGAATGCTGCAAGGTATGCCGCGGTAAATCCGTCATACGCTGCCCAGAGTGCGCTTTGCACGAGCAGTATGCGCTTGCTGCTCATAGTTTGAACACCATTCCCTCTGGCCCAGGGTTGCAGATAATTGTCTTCCCTTCTTTGTATTTGACTCCAAAGTTTTCATGCAAGTGGCCTGATAGTGCAAGCACCGGCTTGTATTGCTTGATAAATTCGGCATAGCTTGCGCATCCTGCGTGGTCGTCCATCCAATTGAGATAATCAAGTTTGGTATACCCTGGAGGTGCGTGCGTAATCAGTATTATCTTGTTTTTTAGCTTTTTCTTGTTTTCTTTCACGAATCTTTCAAAGTCCTTGTCTCCGGAGAGTTTTCCCTGTCCGTAAAATCCTCCTCCTCCGTGTGCAACAAGAGTATAGTTTTCTAAGGGAACGACCATGCGGTGCACATAGTGCATATTTGGATATCTTTTGCAGAGTTTTTTGACTATTACATCTGTTTCGTGGTTGCCGTGTATTATGTAAACCGGCTTCTTTAGCTCTGCAATTTTTCTGATTACTGCTTCTATGTTTTGTTCGAATATGGTAAAGTCGCCGAGGCAGAATATGTAGTCCGGTTTTTCTTTTCTGATTTTCTCCTGTATTCTCTTGTAAGCGGTCACGCCGGCATGCAGGTCTGTGAAGGCGAGTATTTTCATGGCCTTTTGTCTATTGCTTGTCTTTTTAAGCATTATGATATTCGGCAAACTCGCCAGACTGAAAGGACTTCAGAGGGCAAGTGAGAAGTGTTTTCTTGCAATAGAGATGTGAAGAATATTTTGATGTATTATCTGGGGAATGCTATATTGATGATTGTTCTGTACACGTCAAAGTTGCCAAGGACGTACGTTTCCACCAGCATGCCTATGGCAAGTACGCCTATGGCTATGAGTAGCAGTATTAGGTTGTATTTGAAAATCACTCCCATATTCTTTGACAGAAGTTTTTCCTTGACAATGCCGTCCGAGAGCGTTGTGCCTGATATTGTTGAGAGCATATAGCTGAGCCCTTCGAGAAAGGTATGAGGGAACACGCTTAGTATTACGAGTAGGAAAAGGATGAACGGGTTTGCGGTTGTAACAAGCCCTGCTGTTTTTGCAAGGTTGCCGAAGACTGTTCCCCAGACGCTGGCATTCCAAGCGATGAAAAGTATGGCGCCGTTTCCTGCTATTAATGACAGAAGGAAGCAGAGTCCGAGCACCTGCATGTTCCAGGTGAACAAGTCCCACCATAGGGGCCAGCTGAATTTTGCCGCCTGTCCGGTTGCCCTGCCGCTTACAACATCAAGCTGAACGTTGAAAAGGTGTCCTGCCGCAAGTTTTGGCAAAATGATTGAGAAGAATGCAAACGTGAAGAATATGCCGAAAAAGATAGCGATGTAGACCTTGACATGAGGCAGTGTTTCTTTTAGGTATGCTTTGAACGATGGCACTTTTCTGCTGGTGATTTCAGCGCTGTCGGTCAAATCGGATAGCGATGGAATCAGGAAAAGCGCTGTTATGCCGATGGCAATGAGTGCTGGGTCGCTTGGGAATATCATCAGGGCAATGAATATGCCAAGCACGGTGTACCCAATACCAAGAAGGAATCCATACCATGGGTGGTCGTGCAAAAATTCTGCCGAATACAGGCGCTCGAAGACCATGTTTCTATTGAAAACTTGGAGTTTTTTAAATATGAGTGGTAATTGCTGAGTGATTACCGTACAGCATAATAATCTTCCAGCACTATGTTCCCAACAGCGTCAAGGTCTTTTGCCTGGGAGAATCTTCCTTCTCCGATTTTGGTTATTTGTTTTGCAAGGTCGATTCCTGCGTTGTCGAGTTGTATGCCTACCAGCGAAATAGTAATGCCGGCGCTGCGTGCAGCACTGACTGCTTTTAATGTCTCAAGTTCCGGTTCTTTGCCCACGGTTGGAAGCGCATCCGTTAGGATTATCAAATGCTTGGTTTCGCCGGATGGAGGGAACAGTTCAATGCTTTTTGAAATCATTGCTGCAAAGTCGGTCTGCCTGCTTGCTTTGATGCGTGAGATTGCCTGCAGTAATGCTGAAAAGTCCCTTGTTGGTGGAAGTGACTGTTTTATCTCACTGCCAAATACGACAAGACCGACATCATCTTTGTCTTGTATTGCATTATAGGCAAGTGCAATTCCTGCTTTCTTGCTTGTTTCCAGTTTTTTTCCTTTCATGCTTGCTGAAGCGTCAAGTGCAAATATGAGTGACACCCTTCCTCGTCCTTCTCGTTCTGATGTTATCAAATCATGCGTGTGCAAACTCCTGTGCTGCCTTCTTATTGCCATATGCACTGATTTTTTGACATTTATGTCTTTATACCGGTCTCCTTTACGGTAATTTCGGCTTCCTGCCTTTTCGCCATAGTGTTTTGCTTGTTTGTTTATTTTCTCCCCCATTCTGTCTTTTGTGATGAATTTGTCCAGTTCTTTTACAAGAACAAGCGCTGCAAGTTCATTTCCTTTTCCTGTTATAATTCCTTCAGTATCAAGCAAATTTTCGTCTTTTAGCTTGCCTATGTTTTCATATAGTGCTTTTTGCAATTCTTTTCTGAACTCTGGTATTTTCAAATTTTTCTCAATGTAATTTGGGTCATACCCTGTAAGCAGCCGCAATAATTTTTGCCCATACAATTGTTTTGCAATGGAGAAATTTTTTGTCATGCTTGCAAATAGCAAATCTGGTGTAAAAGCCCCAATTCCTCTGTTGGTTGCTTCTTGTATCATCTCGGCATGCTCGACTGTTTTTTTGTCTCCTGCCAGCGCAGAATTCATCAATTTGTCTTCAGTGTATTGCTTATGGAGTTTGCCTTCAGCGGCTTCTCCTTGGGAGATGTCTTTTACTTCCTGCTCGAGGTCAAAGGCCACCACCACCGGCAAGCTCAGGGTGTTGCCCTGAGAACGCGTCAAACTGCTCTTTGATGAACTCTTCGTTCGTCTGCAGGTATCTGACGCTTGGCTTCAGCTCTATGCGGTGAGCGAGGACTGAGATTAGTGCTTCTGCAAGATCTTCTGCAGTCACTGTTTTTCTTTTTGCCAGGTATGCGTTTGCCTGTGCTCTTTCGTAGACGCCGAGCGATGCCCTGACTGATGGTTTTTTGAGTATGTTTTTGTGCTCGCGCAATGTCCTGACAAACAATATTCCTACTGACAGAAGGTCGTCTTCAAATTCTATTGGGAGTTTTTGCCCTTTGCCCAGAACTATTCTTTTTTCAATATCCAGGCTTTCAGGGTATCCCATATGAACAATGTCAAACCTGTCGAGAAATACATCTGATAATTTTTCTGTTGCAGCTGTCTCTTCAGGGTTCATTGTGCCGATAAAAATAAAGTTTGCCGGCAGGTCAACAGTGTATGCTCCCAGTGTTGATTTTCCTTCTTCAAGTACCTGCAAAAGTGCATTCTGTAACTTTTCAGGGCACCTGTTCAATTCATCAAAGAATAGTATGCCTTGGTTTGCCTTGAATATTTTGCCTGGCGTGAATGCTTGTATGCTTGTTGGTCCAAATTGCAGTGCCTTGACAGGATCTATATCTCCAAGCAAATCCTCTACTGTCAGGTCGGGGCTTCCTTGAACTCGCACAAATCTTTCCTCACCAGCCACCTTTTTTGTTTTTGGCTTTTTAACCTTGCATTCTGGGCAAAGCGGATTCTTTGGGTCGCAGTTGTACTGGCAGTCGTTGACTGTGAGTGCTGGCAACAGGCGTGCAATGTTTTTTGCAAGTGTTGTCTTGCCTATGCCTGGCGGACCGAGAATTATCAAATGCCTGTCCATCAGTAAAGCGCTTTTCAGCTGTTGTTTTGTTTTTTCCTGGCCGAGTATGTCTGTGAACGGATCTGACTGTAAAAAGACCTTTTGGAAGTGTTCTCTCATGGGCTTTAGAAAGACGCACGCTTGCTTTAAATACTTACCGCCTGCGGCGTTTTTTGATGCGCTGTGCTGCCTTTTTGAGAAGTGGCTTGGCTTTTTTGATTCCGCGCTTTAGTTCCTGTTTTGCGAACTGTTTGATACGCTCTTTTTCTGCCTTTATTTCAGACATTATTCCGCTCATCAGCTTGCGTGATTCTGCCTTGCTGATGATGCCCGATTTGACCAGTCGTCCTATGTCTTTTTCCAATCTTCTTTTTGCCGCAGCCGCCATGCGTGCGCCGAATTTCACCGCTTTTTTAATTTTTTTTGCCATGGTCCCCTCCGTGGATTCTTATTATTTAAATTTTATTCACTAATCGTGCGGGTCATACGGTGTTGTATGCTCGCGTGTGATTGAAATGAAGAGTATTATTACAAATACACTTGCTACCGTCAGGCTTGCAAGCGAGATGATGCTGTAATCAGCTATTTTCGGCCCGATGTTTATCATCAGGCTTCCTGCAAGTATGCAGGCTGCCGCTATTAATGCATAGCTGAGCCGGTTGCTTGACAAGTTCAGGTCTTTGCCAATGTGCCTGAACTGGGTGTCTTTCAAGCTGACTGTTACGCCGTATTCTCTGAGTCGGTCAATGGTGTCAAGCGTTCTGGCAGGAAGCTCTGAGATTGCTTCCGCGAAAAGGCGCGCCCGCTCGGCAAAATGCTTGATTTCTTTTTGGGGAGCATGTTGTTTTTTTAGCAATTGCGTAATCCGCGGTTGTGAATATGTAACAAGGTTGAAATGCGGGTCAAGCAGGTGCGCTGTTGCTTCTACAGTCATCATTCCTTTGCCGAGCAGAATGGTATCTGCTGGCATTCTTATGTGGTGCTTTGCGCAAAGTATGAATAGTTTGTGCAATAATTGTGATATTTTTCTTTTTTCTGGGTTTGATTCCCACCAGGAATAGACCAGTTCTCCTACATTCTCAACAAATGTGTTGATGTCTGTTTTGCTGCTTGGCGTGCCGTACTTCAAGAGTATTTGAGCGATATGCCGTGGGTCACGTTCAAGTACGGCGAGATAGAGTTCAAGCCCGAGTTTTCTTGTTCGTGTATCAAGGTGCCCTACAATGCCAAAATCGAGCAGACCTACTTTGTTGTTTCCCATCAAAAGGACATTGCCAGGGTGCAGGTCGGCGTGGAACGTGCCGCACGTGAATAATTGGTCAACAAAGGCGTCAACTATTGCTTTTGCTGCATGCGGTTTGTCTGTTATTTTCATTTCAGAAAGCTTGGTGCCCTCGAGGTATTCCATTGCAAGAACTCTTTCAGTCGTGTAGGGCCAAAAAACCTTTGGAATGACAACGTTTCTTGTCTTTACACAGGAGCATATTTCTGAAATATGACTTGCTTCAATTGTGAAATCAAGTTCTTTTTTGGTGTAACGTTCGAACTCGTCGACAATTTGTGCTATGTTGATGTTGTTGTGAAGGTGTTTCTGGAGTTTTTGTCCGATATAACGGATAATTGCAATGTCTGTTGAGAATTTTTGGTGCACGTCTTGGCGCTGTACTTTTATGGCGACAGCTTTCCCATTTCTCAGGCGTGCCTTGTGTACTTGGGCTACGCTGGCGCTTCCTAATGGCCGCGGATCGATGTGTGTGAAGATAGCTCGCCAGGGCTTTCCAAATTCCACTTCAATTGTTTTTTCAACTGCCGAAATTGGCTCTGGAGGTACTTCGTCCTGCAGTTTGGCAAATTCATCGCAGTATTCCTGAGGGACAAGATCCGGTCTGACGCTGAGCAGCTGACCGAGTTTTATGTAAGCGCCGCCAAGCTCTTCCATTGACATGCGCAGACGTTTCGGCATGTCTTCGGGAAGTTTTGCGCTTCGCTTGAAGATTGGCACATACCATGCAAATCCGTATGTGCTGAGAATTCCACCAAGGCCATGTTTGGCGAGAACAGTGATGACTTGCTTGATGCGTACAACATCCTCTTTTTGCATGTATGCCTTGACGGCTGATTTATTTAAATACCTTGTGCCAACGCATATATATAGTATCCGAACATTTAAAAAGGGTTGGCTATCTTCAAAGCTAAATGTACGAACTTATCATTACGGAGAAGCCAAACGCAAGCAAAAAGGTGGCTGAGGCATTGGGAAAGCCGGTGAAAAAGGACATCAAAGGCGTGCCTTATTATGTTGTTTCGCACGGCCGCAGGGAAATTGTTATCGGCTGTGCGGTTGGTCATTTGTTCGGGCTTGCTGAGAAAAAGAAGTCAAAGGGATTTGCTTATCCTGTTTTTGACATTGAGTGGGTTCCTACTTTTGAGATTTCCAAGGGTGCTTCTTTTACCAAAGCGTATTTTGAAGCGCTGAAAAAATTGTCCAAGGAGGCAAATTCGGTGACTGTTGCAACCGACTACGATGTTGAGGGTGAGGTTATTGGCTTGAACGTCGTGCGTTACATTTGCAATCGTAATGATGCCAAACGTATGAAGTTCTCGACTTTGACCAAAGATGAGCTTGTTGAATCATACGAAAAAGCATCGTCTCATCTCGACTGGCCACAGGCAGAGGCGGGTGAAACGCGCCATTTTCTTGATTATTTCTATGGAATTAATCTGTCTCGCGCATTGACACATGCAATCAAAAGCGCGGGTATGTTCAAGATTTTGAGCACAGGTCGCGTGCAAGGTCCTGCTTTGAAGATTGTTGCCGACAGGGAGCGTGAAATCAAGGCATTCAAGCCAGCTCCTTATTGGCAGATTGAGCTTCGGGCGAAAGTGAAGGATGGAAACTTTGTTGCCTGGCACGAGGCTGACAAGTTCTGGGAGAAAGACAAGGCAGATGCTGTTATGGATGCTCTGAAGGGTAGGAAAAAGGGAATAGTTAAGGAAGTTTCCAAGGGACAGTTCAAGCAGAATCCTCCTGTGCCTTTTGACCTTACCAGTTTGCAGACAGAGGCATATAGGTGTTTTGGAATTAATCCCAGTGTTACGCTTGCCATTGCGCAGGATTTGTACACAAATGGGTGGATTTCCTATCCTCGTACAAGTTCGCAGCAGTTGCCTCCAAGCATCAACTTTCACAAGATTTTGAAGGATTTATCAAAGCAGTCCGCCTATAAAGAATTGTCAGGAATGCTTCTGCAAAAAGCAAAGCTGGAGCCCAACAATGGAAAAAAGACGGATCCGGCGCATCCCGCATTGTATCCAACAGGAATAGCGCCGAAATCTTTGGAGGCAAGGCAGGCGAAGGTGTATGATCTTATCGTTAAGCGCTTTTTCGCTACATTTGGAGAGCCGGCAGTGCGTGAGACGGTGATTGCAAAAATAGATGTTAATAAGGAAATTTTTGTTTCAAAGGGGACGCGCACTGTCGTGCCTAACTGGCACGTGTTTTACGCACCTTATGTGAAGCTTGAGGAGGAGGAGCTTCCGGAGATGAAGCAGGGTGAGGATGTTTTAGTAAAGGAGATAATTCAGCATGCTGAAGAGACAAAACCTCCCAAAAGGTATACCCCTGCCTCTCTAATTCGTGAGCTTGAAAAACGCAATCTTGGTACAAAGGCGACGCGTGCTGAGATTGTTGAGACATTGCGAAAGCGCAATTATGTTCAGGGTGAAGCGATTGCCGTTACTGAATTGGGGATGGAAATTATTTCCATTCTTGAGAAATATTCCCCTAAAATACTTGATGAAGAACTGACTCGGCATTTTGAGCTTGATATGGAGCTTATCCGTGAGAACAAGAAGCGGCGTGATGAGATTTTGCAGGAGGCAAAACACGTGCTTACCGACTTGTGTGCCGAATTCAAGTCAAAAGAAAAAATGATTGGCGAGGAGCTGAAAAAGACATTTACTGAAACACGTGCTGCCATGACCACTGTTGGCAAGTGCTTAAATTGCAAGCAGGGGATGTTGATTTTGCGCACTGGTAAGTTTGGCAGGTTTATTGCGTGCGACAAGTATCCTGACTGCAAGACAACGTTCAAGTTGCCTGCTTCGGGTCTGGTTGAGGTTACTCAGAACACCTGCCAGCACTGCCATTTTCCCATTGTTAAAATGATCAGGAAGGGCAAGCGTCCTCAGGAGGTCTGCATTAACGTTGACTGCCCGAGTAAGACAGTTCCTGAGATTGCCGAAAAGACCTGCAAGAAGTGCGGGGAGGGCAAGATGATTTTACGCAAGAGCGTCTATGGCGCATTCCTTGCCTGCAACAGATTCCCAAAATGCCGGATGATTGAGAGAATCCCCGGCCAGGATGCGGCAAAGAAAAGCAGGGAACAATCACAAAGTTCTTAAACCATTCTTTTGTTATTCGCGATGATGAAATGGGTGATAATATTCCTGTTGGTTTGCGCTTCAGTAAGCGCGCAGGAGGTTTTGAATAAAGGTAACATCACTTTGCTTGCGCTGGTTGAGAACGGTACAAGCAAATCAGGCAGCGTTGCATCTTTGCAGTTGGAATTGCGCCCGGGAAGCGAGCGCGTGTTTCTTGAAACATTCCCGATGACAAAGGTTACCACGCAGGCGTCTTTGCGTTTTGCCCAGCAGATTGCGTGCAAGCAACTTGATATCGACTGCTCTAATTATGATTTCCTGTTTACTCTGCACGCATTGCCTGGTATTGTTGGCGGTCCAAGTGCTGGAGGCGCGGCTGCATTGCTTGCGTCTGCATTGCTTCTGAATAAGACCCTGCCTCCTGATGTTGCAATGACAGGCACTATTAACAGCGGTGGTATTATTGGCCCTGTTGGTGGCTTGCAGTTCAAGATTGATGCTGCTGGAAAGAATGGAATTAATACCGTATTGCTTCCTAAAGGCACTGTTGAAGTGAAGGAGGGTAATAAGACAATTAACCTGGTTGAATACGGCAAAAAGTTCAATTTGACTGTGCGTGAAGTTGCGACTCTAGGCGAAATAATGGAGCAGGTGCTTGGAGTTCCGCAGGAGATTTCTACTGAAGAATTGCGTATTGAGGGTAGGTATCAGCGGATTATGAAAGAGGTTTCTGACGATTTGTGCCGGCGCAGTTCTGAGTATTTCTCAGTGCCGCTGAGGGATAATTTGACCCAGGCATTGAATTTCACTAAACGGGCTGTTGCAGACCAGGAAAAAGGCGCATATTATGCAGCCGCTTCTTATTGTTTCAGGGCGAATGTTGAATACCGTAGCGAGTGGTATCGCGAGCAGAATTTTACCAGGGAGGAGCTTGAGAAAAGGGTGGCAAAGCTGAATGAGGAAGCTGATAATGTAAAGAGCGGAGTTGAGTCACGCAACATTACCACTTTGACTGATTTGCAGACATTTATGGCCGTGATGGAGCGTATTGATGAAGCCAAGGATTTGCTGCAGGATGTGTCTGACGACTTGAAGAGCAACAGGACTGACAGCGCAGGGACTGTTGGCTTTGCTGAGGAGCGTTTGTTTTCAGGTATTACCTGGTCAAGATTCTTTAACGGGCAGGATAAAACGGTAATTATTGATGCTCCTTCTTTGCAGTCGGGCTGTGTTGAGAAGATTTCAGAGGCGGAAGAGCGTTACAATTATGTTAAGAGCGTTATTCCAGAGGCGCTTGACGCGACTCGTGAAGACATTGACAAGGCGTATAATCTGCTTTCTAATGGGAAGTACATTATGTGCATTTACACTGCAGCAAAAGCAAAGTCAGAAGCAGACGTGCTGCTCAGCTTGATGGGTGTTGAGGAGCAGCGCTTTAATGAGGTTATTGACCTGAAATTGCAGGTCGCGCGTAATGCGTTGATGAAAGCCCAGCATAAGAATGTGTTTCCGATTATTGCATATAGCTATTATGAATATGCAAACTCCCTCCGTGATTTTGACAGGGTGTCTTCCTTGTTGTTTGCGGAGTATTCTCTTGAGCTGTCAAATCTTGACTTGTATTTTGAAGAAAAGGCGCCTGTTGCAAGGCCTGTTGTGCCAAAGATTCCTGCCCAGTTTTTTGCATTTCTTGCTGGAATGGTCACCGGCGCGGTTATAATCTGGATTATTGCGCGCCAGATTGCCAGAAGGAGCGTTTCATCTGCTGGCAAGTTTCAAACCCTGCAAGCGCCGCGTAAGCGACGCCTGCGAGGGAAAAAGAGGTGATATTGAAATTACAGTGTTAAGTGAGCATAAGATGTTTTATCGCCCCTTACACCCCCTGTTACTACTCATTTATAGTATAGAAATATATAAATCTTTCGTTTTTCGACTACTTAAAAGTAACAACAAGATAAGCTGGAAAGAGTTTATAAATAGCAGGAGATGAAGTTTATAAATGAAACAGGCAGTGCTGTTCCTTGTTTTAGCCGGCTGTACGACAGGGTTGTTTACAGCTGTTCCTGAGGAAACCGGCACGATTGATGTGTTTTTCTGCGACAAGGTTGATTGTGCTCAGGTTTTCGCGGAAAGGGCGGAGCATGCCAGCGAGATCGCGTGCGCAATGTACCACGCCGACAGGCTGTTTTTGGGGATTCTTGAGGGCAAACAAAGCAGAATGATTGTTGATGAAGGTCACCCTTGGCCTGGTGCAGTGGTTGAATCCGGCAATGGCCTGATGCATAACAAGTTTTGCGTTTTTGATGGCGAGTTCGTCTTGACTGGCTCCTGGAATCCTGCTCAGGGGATGTCAATCCCAAATAATGTTGTGTTTGTGCAAAGCAGGACGCTTGCCGCTGCATACCTTGCAGAGTTTGAGGAAATGTACCGTGGTCGGTTCCACGGGGGGCGTCCAAATCCTGGCATTGTAAAGCTGAACGGGCAGCTGGTGGAGGCGTATTTCTGCCCTGAGGACCAGTGCCAGAAAAAGGTTCTTGATGCACTGCGTTCTGCTGAAAAATCAATACACTTTATGACATTTGCTTTTACTGATGATGAAATCGGAGACGTTCTTCTGGAGAAAAAAAGAACTGGTGTTGATGTTCAGGGAGTTTTTGACCCGCGAAAGGATAAATACAGCGAATATGAAAAGCTGAAGGATGTGTCGGTTGTTGCCAAGGTGCACCATAAGGTGTTTATAGTGGATGGCTCCACCGTCATCACAGGAAGTTATAACCCTTCAAGAAATGCGGATGAGCGGAATGATGAAAACATCATTATTATCCGCGACCCCGCTATTGCACGGCAGTATGAGAATGAGTTTGCACGGTTTATTTGATTAGTTCATGCTTCTTCAGAATGGTTTTCATTTTTTCAAAATTTTCTGATTGCCTGAACTGGCGTAATTGTTCATCTGGTAACTGGCGTATAATGTTGAGGGTTATTTTTGATATTTCTTTTATGTCTGTTTTGGTGTCTTCTACTGCCATTTTCATGCGCATAAGCTCTTCATGAGGTGGCTCTTCCCTTTTGAAGAATTTGGTGAGCATGCTGTCTTTTCGCTTGTTCTCAGGCGCTTTTTCGTGGTATACTTCCACTTCTTCATGCAGCTCAATGTGCTCAGGTACTTTCTTTTTTGGTATGATTTTCTGTACTAGTTCATTTAGCTTTTTGAGATTTATGCCGGCACGTTTGCGCGCGCGTAAATATTCTTCCATATCTTTGTCGAATTCGCGTGACATAATCTGGTTGAGCGGAAGGTCGTTTAAAAAGTTATCTATAGAAGGGTGCTGCCAACTTAATGGTGCCGCGCTGGCCTGACTTTTCTTCTCTCCTTGCACTTGCAAGGGGAGAAAATTCACCTCGACAACGTCGAGGCAGCACGGCCAGCACCAGAGAGTTGACTTAACCCTATAGCAGTTTCTTGAGCATATTAAAATCCTTTTTCATCCTTTCTGCCATTTTGGTGAATCGCATTGCTGCAGAAGGGTGTACTGTAACCATTATGTGTTTGGCAGAAATATGCGGTTTTATGCATTCTGCTGTTTTCCCGAGAAGTACTACAATCTCTGGCTTTACTATATTAAGTTGCCTTAGCAGGTATGGCCTGCACGCGTGTATTTCTTTTTCTGTCGGCGCCCTGTTTTTTGGAGGGAAATGTTTGACTGCGCTGGTTATAAACACATCTTCTCTTTTGAGTCCAATGGATTCTATCATTTTTGTAAGGTATTTTCCTGCTCTGCCGACAAACGGTCTTCCTGTTCTGTCTTCGTTGGCGCCTGGCGCTTGCCCGATAAAGAATATTCGCGCATTGGACGGACCTTCTCCAGGCACGCCGTGCAACGAATGCTTGTATAGAGGACATTTTGTGCATTTTGAAACTTCCTCTGCTATAATTTTGAGTGAATCGTTCATACGTGACAGGAATGCAGAACAGCTTTAAAATTTACCTGTAGAATACTTCCTCAGTTGGAATTTCTTCTTTGCTGCGGTGTTTGACGTCGACATCACGAACTTTGTTTGCCACAAGTTCTAGGTATTCATTGCGCGACAGTAACTGGTTTCCTTTTTTGGTGTCTGCCTGCATTATAAGTCCTGTGCCTGGGTCTATGCTAAGCTCGAGCGCTGGGTTTGTTTCAAAGCGTACAAATACGCTTGCACGCCCTTTGACGTAATATTTGTTTGCTTCAACCTGGTTTGGTTCTTTGTCAAGGTTTGAAAGCAGCCAGTCCTCCGGAAGGATTATGTCATAATTTTTGAACTCGACTGGATATGCAAGGTCATAAAGCTTTAGGCCATAGCATTGGGCGTTTACGTGGCTTTTGTGCCCCTCGCAGAATGCTGTTGCTGTTTTTGTTGCTCGATCAACATACACAGTATCATAATAGAAAAGTGGTACGGGCATTTCACCGAAATAGACGTGCTTTAGGGTTACTGGAGAATCAAGAATTACTTTATATCTTGTCCCTTTTACATTGTATATGTTGCCCTTGTGCTTGAAAGAGTAGCTTTTGACGTTTTTTGCAAAGGTGTCGAGGAATTGATACATTTTTGTGCGTGTTTGCGCAGGAGTAATTGTTTCCTCAAGAACGTCTTTTGCCAGTGTATGTTTGAGAGCTTCTGTTGGTTCTGGAGTTGGTTCTGGAGTTGGTTCATCTGTTGTTTGCAAGGTCTTTTCAATTGGCTGTTCAATTGTCTGCTCTATCTTCGGCTCTGCAGCTTGCTGTTCCGCCTGTTTTTTCAGTTCTTCGGCGATTTGTTTTGCTTCGCTTGGTCCTGAAGGGGTTGGAGCGCATGCTGCCAGAATTAGTAACGAGAAAAGTGTAAACGCTATGTATTTCATAGCGAAACGCTACCCGCTTGGTTATTTAAGCTTTGTTGTGGCAGTGTTTATATAGTGCAAAATTGCATACTGGAGTATGAAGGTAAGAAGCGCGGGTGTTGTGCTGTTTCGCGAAGGAAAAAAGAGGGAATATTTGCTGTTAAAGTATGGATTGGGCCATTGGGACTTGCCTAAAGGCATTCTGGAGAAAGGGGAGAATTTGTTGGATGCTGCATTGCGCGAGCTGAAAGAGGAGACGGGAATTTCCAAAGCAACAATTATTCCCGGCTTTAAGCAAACTGTGAGCTATATGTATACATGGAAAGGGAAAAAATTTTTGAAGTTCGTTGTTTTTTATCTTGCAAAGACAAGGCAGAAAAAAGTGAAATTGTCGTTTGAACATACTGACTTTGCATGGCTGCAGTTTAAGGAGGCTGTGAAGCAAGCTACGTTTGATAATACGAAAAATGTGTTGCGGAAAGCGGAGTGCTGGTTGAATGTCAAAAAATCGTGAAATTGCTGATATGTTCTATGAAATGGCTGACGTCCTTGAAATGCAGGGCGTTGACTGGAAGCCAAACGCTTACCGGAAGGCGGCAAGAGCGCTTGAAACCTTGAGCGAGCCGGTTGAGAAGGTCTATGCGCGCGGCGGCTTAAAGGCATTGATGGAAATTCCCGGAGTCGGGCAGAGCCTTGCAGCTAAGATTGAGGAATTCTTGAAGACAGGAAAAATGAAGGAATTCAGACAGCTTGTTAGCAAGATTCCGCGCGGCGTTGAGGAAATGATGCATGTTCCAGGTCTTGGTCCGAAAAAAGTTATGAAGCTGTACAAAAAGCTGAAAATTGCAAGTTTGGCGCAGTTGGAAGCTGCTGCAAAAGCCGGAAAATTGAGGAAGATTGAGGGCTTTGGAGTGAAAAGCGAGCAGGATATTTTGCGCGGTCTTGGGATTCTGAAGCAGGGTGCTGAGCGTGCACTTCTCGGCATTGCACTGCCGTTGGCGCGCGAGTTTGCTGTACGCTTGTCAAAGGTTGATGGCGTGAAAAAGGCAGAGCCGGCAGGCAGTTTGCGCAGGATGAAGGAAACTGTTGGAGACATCGATATTCTTGTCATAAGTTCTAAACCGTCAAAAGTAATGAACATGTTTACTTCAATGCCTGAAGTTCAAACTGTTCTTGCGCAGGGATTGACAAAGAGCACCGTTATTCTGAAAGATGGTATTCAGGCAGACGTTCGCGTGCTTGAGGAGCAGTCGTTTGGTGCTGCATTGCAATACTTTACTGGCAATAAGGACCACAATGTCGCGCTCCGCCAGATGGCTATCAAGAAGGGCTATAAATTGTCAGAGTATGGTTTGTACAAAAATGAAAGATATGTTTGCGGCAGGACTGAGAAGGAAATTTACGCAAAGCTTGGCTTGCCATTTATTGAGCCCGAATTGCGTGAGAATCAGGGCGAGATTGAAGCTGCAAAAAAACATAAACTGCCAAAAATAATTCCATATAATTCAATCAAAGGCGATTTGCACATGCACAGCAATTGGAGTGATGGCTTGCATTCTGCTGAGCAGATGATTAAGGCGGCGCAGGACCGCGGCTACAAATACATCGCCATGACCGACCATTCCAAGAGCGAGCGAATTGCAAATGGTATGGATGAAAAAAGATTGGTCAAATATATTGAAGAGCTTGACAAGCTGCAGCGCAAATTCAAGATAACCATTCTGAAGGGTTCGGAGGTCGACATTCTGCCGGACGGCTCGCTTGACTTTGATAACAAATATCTGAAGCAGCTTGATTTTGTGCTTGCTGCCGTGCATTCGCGTTTCAAATCTTCCAGGCAGGATATGACAAAGCGTATTTTGAAGGCGTTCGATAATCCTTACGTCAATGTGCTTGCGCATCCGACCGGAAGATTGATTGGCAAACGTGAGCCATATGACTTTGATTTTGAGAGGATTGCGCAGGCGGCAAAAGACAGGGGCATTGCATTGGAATGCGATGCTTATCCTACAAGATTGGACCTCAAAGATACGCACATCAGGACTGCAATAGAAATTGGCTGTAAGATTACTATCGATACCGACAGCCACGCTATTGACCAGTTGCGCTTTATGGAGTATGGTGTTGCGCAGGCAAGGCGGGGCTGGGCTGAGGAAAAGGATGTTATTAATACGTGGCCGCTTGGCAAATTGCAAAAGTTTTTAAGAAGATAAACTGATGTGTTTTGTATGGCAGTTAAAGATGATTTGTTGAAAAAAGTTCCTGATTTTGTCAAGGCAACTCCTGAATGGACTGTTTTTTTGAAATGGCTGAGTCAGAACGAGATTGAGACGCGCGACCAGTTGATTGCTGTTTTGAATGAGCAGATCAAGTTTTATCAGGATTTTGTTACCAAGAATCAGGAGGGCTCGCGCGAAGGAACGAACACGAGAAAAGTCCGTGAATATGCAAAAACGCTTGATTTCCTGAAGCTTGCAAAGGAAAAGATTGTGAAATACGTGTAATGCCCATCATTAACAAGACAAAAAATAGTGTACTTGCTGATTCTTTTGAAGAGTGCGTAACCTTTTGGCAGCAGACGCGCGGCATGATGTTCAGGAAAAAAGTGGTGCCTCTGGTCTTCAAATTTCCAAAGGAGCAGAAGGTAAAATTGCATTCTTGGTTTTGCCCTGGAAATATTGATTTGGTTTTTCTTGATGAGAACTGGGAGGTTGTTGAGACGTTTCCTGAATGGGAGCCGGGAAGCAGTTATGAATCAAAGCGTCCGTGCCTTTTCTTGCTCGAACTGCCTGCCGGAACTATTTTTAGAACTGGCACACAGGCTGGCGATGTGGTGCATATACTAAACTAGCAAAAAACACTTAAATAACGAAGTGCTTCTGGAGTGTATGAGAAAGGTTTCTGTGTTTTTGATGCTGTTTCTGGTTGCGTGTGTTCAAGTTGCTGAAGAGAAGACAAAGGTTGGTGTTATTCTGCCTTTGACAGGTCCGTTTGCATTTTATGGTGAGGACGGGCGCATCGCAATGGAGCTAGCTTTGGAGGATGTTGGTGATAAAATCGAGATTATTTATGAGGATAGCGGTGGAGAAAATACAAAAGCTGTTGCTGCATTCAACAAGATTGTTAATGTTGATGGTGCAAAAGTCGTAATTACATCAACGAGCTGGATTAGCAATGCAGTGTACTCTCAAGCGGCTGATGCAAATATTTTTCAGGGTATTATTGCCAGCGCTGCGTTCAAGCGCACTCGTGAAGACAAGGCAGTGAGGTTTACAGTAGATGTAGCCGATGAAGCACAGTATATTATTGATTATTTGGAACAGTTCAACAGGATTGCCATATTGCACTTGGATAATGATTACGGGAAAGGGTGGGCTGAAGAATTAAAACAGAAGTTGTCCGATAAAGTTGTTGCTGTTGAGAAATACGCTCCAACAGATATTGACGTGAGTGTTCAGCTTTCAAAGATTAAAGCGGTAAATCCTGATGTTCTTGTTTTGGCAAGCACTGCCAAGGAAGGTGGCTTGTTTGCGCGTAAGTCAAAAGAACTTGGAATTGACGCGCAATTGGTTAGCATGAGACCTATACAAAATCCGCAGCTGTTTGAAGAAACCGAAGCCGTGGAGGGATTGGTGTATTCCTATCCGAAACATAATCAAAACCACTCTTTCATTTCCAGATATATTGCAAAGTATGGAAAGGAGCCCACAGTGTTTGCTGTAGAGGCATACGATGCTGTTATTGAAATTGCACGTGCTGCCGAGAAATGCAATGCTGATACCAAATGCATGCATCAGTCGTTTGTGAATAACGAATATTATGGCGCATTGGGCCATGTTAAATTTGATGCGAAAGGCGACGCGCACTATCCATTTGTGCTGAAGCAGGTCAGGGACGGCAAGTTTGTCTTATTTGAGAAATAAGTGGGGACGGCGGGATTTGAACCCGAATTAGCCGGGTTGGAGCCGGCCGTTCTACCAGGTTGAACTACGTCCCCTTTGGTTCTTTCGTCGATTATAACGTTATTTAAACATTTCGTCCATATGTTTTAAAAACAGAAACTATTCAGGTTACCAAAAAGAGGCTGCATGAAAAAACCTTTGGCATATTACGAAGCAATAGCCACGCTGACTGGCTGTATTATTGGCGCTGGTATTCTTGGAATTCCGTATGTTGTTGCACGTGCCGGCTTCTGGACAGGAATGCTTGTTATTGTTGGCTTGGGTCTTGTTACTTTGTTGGTGCATTTGCTGATTGGCGAGATAACATTGAGAACGAATAAGTGCATGCAGCTTGCCGGGTATGCTGAGAAATATCTTGGCTGGAAGGGCAAGTATTTGATGACCACTTCTATGGTCATAGGTATTTATGGCGCTTTGATTGCCTACACCATTGGGATTGGGCAGAGCGTTCAGGCAATTCTCGGAGGTAATTACTGGCTTTGGGCTTTATTGTTTTATGCTATGATGGGTTGGTTGTTGTATGGAGGAATTGGGATGCTTGCACAGTCGGAATTGTTGATGGAAACAGTTAAGTTTTTGATTTTTACTGCTATTCTGGTTATGCTGTTTTCTTCCCCTCATTTTTTTGCTGAGAGGTTTGTCGGGTTTGCCTGGGAAAGGTTATTGTTTCCGTTTGGAGTTGTTTTGTTTGCCTACATAGGCACTGCTGCTATTCCGGAAATTCGGGAGGAGATGAAAACGTGTAAATTGTTTACAAAACGCGCAATTATTATCGGTTCTTTGATTCCGATTTTTGTTTATGCTTTGTTCACAGCAGCCGCTGTTGGTGTCACTGGAATTGGCACAACTGAGGTTGCAACCATTGGGCTGGGAATGGTTATTGGTGGGTTTGGGTCTGTGCTTCTGTATGCATTTGCAATCCTTGCAATGGGAACTTCTTTTCTCGCGTTGGGATACGCATTGAAAGAAATGTATGTTGTTGATTTCCAGCTTAAGCATTTTGAGGCATGGGCGTTGACTTTAGCTGTGCCTTTGTCATTGCTTGTTGCTGGTGTGCAGTCGTTTGTGAAAACTTTAGAGGTTGCTGGGGTTTTCGCAGGTGGGATTGCAGCCATTACTGTTGTTTTTATGCATATAAAGGCGAGGAAGCGTTCTGAGAGAAATCCGGAATTTATTGTTAGAATTAATTGGCTCGGATATGGTGCTGTTATTGCCGTTTTTGCAATCGGCATAGTATACGAATTATTTCTTTTTCTGTGAGCGGATGCTCCAGACAATCAAAATGAGGGCTGCAATTGCAACTGCAAGCGCAATGGTCGGCTGTATGCGTGGCGGTATCAAATGTTTCTGAACCCTGAGCAGTACTGTGTTGCTTGCTACGAATCCGCCTTTGCCGTCGTCTGCGCCAAATTTGACGCGCTCTTCGCCTGTCCAGCCTGTTTTAGGCGTCATGAAAACAGTGCTGCCGATAATGTCTATTGAAACGTGTTCTGTTTTTGACACTGTGAATGTCAGTTTGTCGCCGTCCGGGTCTTTGAAATAATTGCCGAGGTCAAGTGTGTGCACGTGGTCTTGCTGCCATACTTGCGGTGGAATGCCGTGCGCGATGGTGCCGTGCGATGGAATGAGGGCTATGGCAACGGCCATGAGCAGGCCGACGCCGATAAATCCCCAGAAAGGTTTGTCTGTTGGCAGTTGTTGCACGCGTGCATAAATGCTGTACGTGCCGTGCCGGTCTATGTCTGCTGTAATGTATATTGAGTTCTTGTCTTCGCCTGATTTTTTGAATGGAACTGTGCTCCAGGTCTGGTTTGCGTAGCGTGCCAGTCGGAAATCATCAAGCGCAACCTGTTTTCTTGAAAGCCATTTCTTTGGTATGCTGAACGTTGCCCTTATTGATGTGACATCCTCAGTGACGTTTGTCTTGATGTGCATTGTTTGGTATACTGCCGCTGATGGGGCGACACGTGCGCGTGCTTTCCTTATCTGCAGCTTGAGATTTTTGATTGATTTTTCTGGCGTGATTGTGAGCAGTGTCAATCCCTTTTTCCAGCCGTGAACGGTTAGCGCGTGTTTTTCTATTGCATTCTTCCAATGAATCCTTATAACTCGCGAGCGTGCGGCCTTTTTGGCAAGGAAAATAACGGCTAATATTCCTATGCCAAGCAGGACGTATGCGCCGTTTGGAGCGATTATCGCCCATAATGATGCAAGAAGTATAATCACAATGATGCCAAGTATGAGCATGCCGATTTTTGCGCGTGGGGCCTTCTTCTTGCCAATTACCAGGTCTTTCCTGGCGACCATATGGTAGTCCTTTTTGATTTCTTTTTCTGCCTTGCGTTGCATTTGTTTTTTGATGCGTTCTATCTCTGCACGCTTCCGCTCTGCTGCTTTGCGCTGCAGCTCAAGTTTTTTTCTGAGAAGTTCCGCGCGCTTTTGTTCGCGTGCTTTTTTGCGCGCTTCGCGTTTTTCTCTCATTTTGCGCATTTTTTCCTTGAATGCCGGGCTTCTGATGTATTTTACAAAATAGTATGCCCCGACGATTGCTGCTGCAATTACTACAATGCTTCCGATGAAGAGTGCAGGGTTGCGCTCAAAGAGTGTTGCCGGCTTGAGGATAATTATGATGTCTTTGCTGTATTGGATGCCTGTCTGTTCAACAGTTGCAACAAGTGTTGCCGTGTATGTTCCTTTTCGTATTTTTTCTGTTGGCATTAGGCGCAGTGAAAGTGTTTTTTTCTGGCCTGGGTTTAATGATACTTTTTCTGGTGAAATGCTTGCCCATGGGACTCCTTCAACTGATACTGTGTATCGTGTTATCCTGTCTCCTGTGTTCTCAAGTGTTATCTCTGCTGTGCTGTCGACATAGTCGGTTCTTATCCTGTTTACTCCTTCTGCGAGAATTGGAATGTCTGTTGCCTTTATGATAAGTTCAAGTGCGACTTCTTTTTTCTGGTTTGACTTGTCTGCTTCTACTGAAACAGTAAGCGGGAAAGTACCTGACTCTGTGCAGTCGTCTGGGGTAACAGATACTATAATGTCTTTGCGCTCATTACCTTGGAGGACAGCTGTTTTCTCGCTGACGTGAATGTTAGGATGGCCTTTTGCCCGTATGTTGTATATTTCGGTAAAATTGAGCGGGTTTTGAAGGGATAATGTGTAACCTGCTGTTTCGCACGGCGCGATTACTGCGCTCGTTTGTGAAATTGTGAGGTTGAGGTTGTCCGGCACTGCAACGATGACTTCCTGGATGAGTTGTTTTTCAACTTCCCCGTCGCTGAAGAACAGTTCTGTTGCATATGTGCCTGTCCTTACGTCGCAGGGTATGTTGTAATAGGTGTTTACTATAGCGCTTTGCATCGGCTGCAGCGTAAAACTTATGGCTGAGAATGTGACGTAGTTGCTTGCGTCTCCGTCAACGCTTAATGTGAATGTTGACGCAACATCCCTTGTGTTTTGGATTGTGACGTTGCGAACTGCAGAACCGCATGGCACAACATTGACCGTCATGTCGCCGAACGCATTGAAGTCCTGAGCGCTGACGCTCAGCAGAAATAAGGAAGCAATTAGCAAAAAAATGATTGTGCGCTGCATAGTCCCCCCGAACTAATTGAGTGAATCCCTTAGTAATACGTATCGGCTTGTTCCTTGCCGCGCAGGTGTCCAATGCCGATGATAATGCCAAGGATAACGAGCAGGACAACAAGCACTATTAGGATCACCTCAAACACGCCTTTTGCTTTTGACTGCTGTGCTACGACATTCGCGGTCAGGGTGAGTTCCTGGCGATGGTCTCCTGACGCAACTGTTGCAATCAATGAGTGTGCGCCGCTTGGTGCATCCTTGCTGACCTGGACATTTACAAAAACGGTTTGTGTCTGGCCGGCTGGCACAACAAGCATACTGGTTGGTGTGATTGACACCGCTGCCCAGTCGGTACTTGGCACAATGACTGTGAATGTCTTGCTGGTTTTTCCTGCGTTCGTTACGGTAATGGGGAAAATGGCTGTCTGGCCACTGGCAACGCTCTGCATCTGGTTGCCCAGGGTGATGCTTGACTGCTGCCTGCTGTCTTCATTGCAGGTTTCATCCTCAAGAACGGTGATTGTGCGCCGTTCACTGACTTTTCTCTGCCGTTGTGAAAACTCAACATCTATAACTGCTTCATAATTGCCAGGTTTTGCGCATTTCGGTATTCTTATGAAAATCTCTTCCGTCTCCTCTTCTTCATCACCGTTGTCTATTTCATCGATGAAGTCACTGCCGCTTACTCCCAGTGCAGGAATTCCCACGGTGACTTTTACGTCATTCTGCCGCTTTTCACCCTTGTTTTCAACGCGGACTGTTGTCAGAAGCGCACTGCCTGCTCTGACAGCATTGTTCGGGCTGAAGACAACGTCATCAATTCGGAGCGCGTTGCGTGGAACATCAATTTTGAGGTTGTAGTTCGCAATGCGCTCGTCCCCAAAGCGGTCTGATATGATAACACGAAGTTTGTAATTGTCTTCATCGACGTTATCTGGAATAGTGATGTGGAGTTTCTTTACATAGGTGACGTTTGCGTCTGCGTCAAAAACAGGTGTTTTGTCTTCAATGTCGTCTATGTCATTGAATTCATAGCCAGAAATGAACACGCGAACTTCTGCATTGTCAATATCAAATGTTGGTGTGAACTTGACACGTATTTCATATTCTTTCCCGCGTTCGAGTGATAGCCGGTTGATGGCATTTTCATCAAGCGTTGTATCGTCAATTTCAACTTCGTCAAGCACTACTGGTAATGCTGTCGCTGATGCAATAACTGTCAGGAATAATGCCATTGCAATAAGTGCGTGTCTTGCCTTCATTCTTATAACCCCCACATCTGTTTGCAGGACAATATCCTGCTATTAAAGTTTTTCTATTCTGGAGTAGTTTTACTATGTTACTACCAAATAGTAAATACTATTATATAAATCTTTCTATTGGAAGATGACTTCCACATACCTGTGCTTGACACGGTGCAAGCTTCCGGAATCGATTGTTATGCGAACAGGGTATTCCCCCGGCTGCGTGTCTTCTGGAAGGTCTACATAAATTGTTTTGCTGATGCGTTTGCCGACTGAAACGTCTTCTATCGGCCCTACGCTTGCGCGTACGCCTAAGTCGGGTATCGCGACAGCTGCTTCCAGGTTTTCTAGCTTCTCGTCACCATTGTTTTTGAATGAGATGGTCACTGGAACAACATCACCTGCAAGAGCATCATATGCATTCGGTATTATAATTGCGCCGATGTGTATGCTGAGGCCGTCACCGTCATCTTCATCACTTTGACTGGGTGCCGGCGCTCCTCTTTCAACGACGTGCAGCAAAAAGCTTTCTGGCACGCCATTGCAGGTTACAATAACTTCCTCTGTTCCGGTAAAACCTGGGTTGAGGTCAAATATTCTGATATCGTCAGCTATGAAAAACAAATTGTAATGTGGTGAGGAACTGGCTATTGCAAAAACCAGTTCATCGCTGTCAGGGTCTGAGCATTTGTCAAACACGTTTTCTTGTACAAGTGTTCCTGATGGGCTCCCTCTGAGTATTGTTACGTCTGAAAGGTCTTCCCATACCGCGTCATGTTCTGATGGGAATCCAGGTCCTGGTCCTGGTGTTGGCCCGCCTGGTATGCCTCCGCCCGGGAATCCTGGGAATCCACCATCGAAGCTGCTCCCTGTGCTGTCGCCGAATGAACCGGGTATGCCGGTTCCGGCGGGCGTTCCGCCGCTGAATGCGCTTGGGTCTGTGCCGGCTGACGTGCCGCCTGAGAATGCACTTGGGTCAACTCCGCCAAACGAGCCGCCTGAAAATCCACTTGGGTCAACTCCGCCAAACGAGCCGCCTGAGAAGCTGCCTGGGTCGGTGCCACCGAATGAGCCGCCGCTGAATCCGCTGCCGTCAAATCCGCCGAATGAGCCGCCTTCAAATGCAACAATAAGCGGCGCTGCTATCAGCGCGGCTATAACGATGAGAGAAACAAACGGTAGTGTTTTGCTTGGTTTCATGGTGTTCCCTTTTTGTTAACTTTAAATAAAAAAATTAATCCTCGACAAATGTGTCGATGTCATTTAGGTCTTTCTTCTTTTTCTTTTCTGCAGCGGCTTTTTCTTCAGCTGCCTTCTTCTCAGCGGCAGCCCTCTTTTCTGCAGCGGCTTTTTCTTCAGCTGCCTTCTTCTCAGCAGCTGCCTTTGCTTCCGCTTCTGCCTTTGCAGAATCATCGGCTTTTGATGGTGCAGCACTTTCTTTCTTGTCTTCCTTTATTGTTGGCTCAAGGGTGTTCATCTTGTAGAGAACTGCTGCCCTGATTACTTTGCCCTTTGAAAGTCCTTCTGTGTAGCGTCTTTCTGATATGCTGTCAACAGAGTTTGAAAGCTCTTTTGTGCCGTCTTCGCGTGCCGGAAAATACTTTGCCAGCTTTTCCGGATTGTCAATCCATGTCACACTGTCGTACAGCTCGCGCTGTTTTTCAGGAGTGTCGAGTTTTGTTTCACGCTTGTAGCCCCAGCTGTCCTTGGTTACGCGTTTTGCAAATGCCTTGTTCGCGTCAAAGCCGAGTTCTTTTGCATGTTCTGTAAGCTTTCCTTCAAGCTTCATGTGGTCGTTTTCGTAGACGCCAAACACTCTTATGCTTGATGCCGGGTTGCCTGGCTGTTCCTGCCAGACAACAATTGCATATGCTTCCAGCTGATTGCTGTTTTTCAGGTCTGCAATGTATTTTTTGCCTTCTTTTGCAATTGCTGTTGCTTCTGCATTCACTGCTTTGCTGATTATATCTTCTCCTGTAACTGCTTTTGCAAGTTCTTCTGCGCGTGCAACAGTTGTTTCAATTGTGGAAATTTCATCAGGGTTCAGAATACCGTCTTTCTTGACGTTGTTTAATTGTTCACGAAGGTAGACCGTTTTTTCTTGGTTTCCCTTGCATGCATAGTCGTCTTTTGCCGTGCAAACTTTGTCTTCAAGTTTAGAATCTTTTTTTGCAATTGGCACACAACCAGTGATACCTGCTGCGTAAATAAGTCCTGCTGCAATTGCACCATAAATTCCTTTCATTGTAATCCCCCCGATATGAGCGTCAAACGCTTTATATCTACTGTAGAGTGGCACTAATATTTAAACCTTGCGAAGCGTGCTTCGCAAGGCCCGCCAAGCTTTGCTTGACACATTGGTTTGCTAAAAGTCAAACTTGATGACTATGCCGCCAGCAATGCCGCCTTTTGTTTTGTCTTTGTCAATGTTTTGACCGGGATCATCGATTCTTTGCTCATTGCCCTGATAACCTACAGTGCCTGAAATGCTGAAATTCCTGCATGGAGAGTATGTTAAAATTGCGCCTGCGCCCAATGTTTGAGTTCTTGTTTCTCTCAGCGATATGCCACTTTCAGTATTCAGTACTTTGTATGCGACATATGGAGTTAAACTCCAGATGTTTCCCCTCCCGTTTTCATCGCGGTTGTTCAGGGTGAAAGACGGCCCAATTCTGAATTGGAGAGTGTCATCTGTTTCAAGCTTGCCAAATTTGTTTCTGTTCCAGTAAGCTTCTGCAAGCAGGTCGACGATGAATTCTGCATCTCTTTCGTCCTGCCGCCTGTCGAATTCAAGCAGCCCTGACTGCTTTGCTTTTTCGCGGTGCAGTGCAACTCTTCCTTCAATTCCTGCAAAAGTCGTGTCATAGTTGCCGTCAATTTCGAAGCCGGAAAGCAGTTCTCCGTCGAATTTTCCGCTTCCTTTGTAGAATTTTCCGAGCAGTTTGTAGCCGTGCTCGCGTGACGCAACTCCTAATTCAGCTCCATAGATAAAACGGTGTGCATCCATATCGATTTCTTCCTTGAATGTGCTGTGCTCGTAGCCGAGTACCGGCCTCAGGAAAAGCTCAAATTCTCTGTTGCTCAGCGCATACCATCCAAGTGCTGCTATGCCCCTGATTGAATTGACTTCAAGTTCGCTTCCGTCAATGTTGTCCCATTTTTCGAAGACATCCTGAATGCCAAAATAAGGCCTCAGGTTTCCGGTAATATACTCAAATTGTGCGCTGCCTGAAAATCTGTCAGCCAATGGCTCGTGCTCTGCTTTTATCTGAAGCGAGCCGCGCAGTATGTCGTCAAGCTTTCGTGAAACTGCTGCGCCGTCGTCAGCAAGGGAAACGCTTTTTTTCTCTGTCTTTTCAGCGGAAGCCGGTTTGTCGTCCTCATTGAAGCGGTCTTGTGCGTATGCCTGTGATGCAAAAAAAGAACCAAGAAGTGTTGCGCCTGTAAGAATTGTTTTCTTGAAAATGTTCATCATAACCCCCATTATATAATGTATTTCATCGTCTTAGCATTGGTGATATTTAAAACTTTCTGTCTGTTGCTATTCTGCAGTAGCAACTTAAAGAGCGCGTTGCATTGCACAAACTTTTTAAGCAGTGCTCAGGTTGAGCACGTCATGGAAGAGCAGAGTGGGTCTGGGCAGGGTTCTCATCACATAGCGCAACATATATCTACCGCAAAGAAAGCGGTTGAATTTGCCAAAAAGCATGCATTTGTATTGACCCTATTGTTAGTTCTGGCTTTGCAGTTTGTTCCGAGCCCGCATGGCAATTATCCGTGGGGCGGTATATGGCTTCGTTTGCAGCCAAAGGATTTGCCGATTGCTGATTCTGCTGCTGCATCGAGTGTTGAAAATTTTGTTCGCCAGCAGGCATCCATCATTGCAAACCAGCAGTATCCAAATCTGCCTGACGAGAACAAGAAGAAAGTTGTCAACGATTTGATGAAGAAGTTGAAGGAAGAGGGCAGGGACCAGCTTGCTGTCGAGGAGAGAAAGCTTGCTCAGCAGATACGCGACCATTACCAGTACGAATCTGATGGCAGGAAATTCCCGTATATGCCTGATATTGATCCATATTTCTATTTGAGGTATGCGCGTAATTTGGTTGAGAAAGGCCATACATACGATATCATCAAAGATGGTGTTCCGTGGGATAACCACATGATTGCTCCTTTGGGGACTGTTGCTGATAAGAACTGGCACCCGTATGTTGCTGTTATAATGTTCAGGATTGCCAGGATTTTTGACAGTGGCATCACTTTGATGCAGTCGTCTAATTATTTTCCGATTGTGTTTATTTTTTTCTCGCTTATTTTTGTATTCCTAATCGCGCAGAAGGTTTCGGGCAACATTGGCGGGTTTTTTGCGGCAACTGTGCTGGCTGTTCTTCCCGCAGTGATGGGAAGGACTCCTTGGGGTCATTTTGATACTGATGCGTATAACGTTTTTTTCCCGGCTGTTGTTGTTTATTTGCTGATTGTTGCCCTAAGTGCATCAACGATGAAACGGCAGGCATTGTTCGGAGCGTTCACTGGTCTCGCTATCGCAATCTATGCAAACTTGTGGTCTGGCTGGTGGTTCTTGTTTGATTTTGTGCTTGGCGCGTTTGCTGTCGCTGTTGTTTTTGAAATTGCGCTACATTTGCGAGCGGGTGTAAAAACGCTCTGGCGGAATTCGCGGATGAAGAAGTTTGTTGTTGTCGGCACTGCCTTTTTCTTTTCTTCAGCGGTTTTCTGCTCACTGACAATAGGGTTTGGTATTTTTGCGGAAAGCGCGTTTTTTAGCGCCTTGGGATTTACATTGATTAAGAGCGCTGCCTTGCCAAACTTGTGGCCGAATGTTTACACGACCGTTGCTGAGCTGAATCCTGCTGATTTCAAGCAGGTTGTTGCTTCTGTTGGTGGAACACTGCCTTTTGTCGTCGCAATTATAGGAATTATCCTGCTTTTGTTCAGACGTGACGAGCATGGAAAGATTGATATCACATATAGTGCATTGCTCGCGCTGTGGTTTGTCGGCACGATTTATGCCTCTTTGAAAGGATTGCGTTTCACTTTGCTTCTCGGTCCTGCTTTTGCTGTTGCGTTTGGTGCTGCTGCCGGCTTGCTTGCGCAGCGCGTTGGTTCTTTTGGAGAGAGAAGTTTGCATATGAGCAAAACAGTTACTAATATTATCGTGATTGTTGTTATGGGCGTGATTATTGTTAATCCTGCTTCTGTGGGCGCTCATATGGTGCAGAATTCTTATGGCGCTGTTGTTAACGATGTTCCTATTATGAACGATGCTTGGTGGAATGTTTTGACGAAAATTCGTGATAACAGTCAGCCAAATGCTATTGTAAACTCCTGGTGGGACTTTGGCCATCATTTCAAATATGTTGCTGACCGTGCAGTAACTTCTGATGGCGCAGTGCAGAATTCTCCGCAGGCGCACTGGGTTGGTCGCGTTCTTCAGACGTCTGACGAGAAGGAAGCGGTTGCCATTTTGCGCATGCTTGACTGCGGCGCGAACAGTGCGTATGATTTTGCGCTGAATTCTACTCAGGACCCTGTTGTGTCTTTTAAGCTGGTTAAGCAGATTATAATGGAGGATCGAGATGCTGCCGCTCAGACCGCAAAGACAGCTGGTGTGTCTGAGGAGATTTTGAAATATACACATTGTGAACCGCCTGAGAACTTCTTTATTGTTAGTGCCGACATGATTGGCAAGGCGGGTGTCTGGTCGCATTTCGGGCTTTGGACTTTTGATAAGGCAGAAGTGTGGCAGAAATGGAAGAATCTTCCGGAAAGCGAAGCCGTACCGCAGATGGCAAGACGCTTTAACTGGACTGAAGATGAGGCAAAGCGCATTTATAACGAGGCGAACGCGCTCGCGTCAGAAGAGGCAGCGAATGCATGGATCAGCCCATGGCCTGGATATGTTGCAACTGATACCAGTCCTTGTTCTGTTTCAGGTGATACAGCAAAATGCGGCAACATTGCTGTGAATTTGACAAGCAAACGCTCGGAGGTTCGCTTGCCGCAGGGTGTTGCTCCCGCTGGCAAGCTTGTTATTTACAACCGGCAGGGGGACAAGCAGGTTGTTGAGCAGGCTGGAGGAAATCCTGGCTTGATGGTAGTTATGTGGCCGACTGGTGGTGGTGTAAGTGCGATTGCCGCTTCTGTTGAACTTGCTGACAGCATGTTTACAAGGATGTATTTCATGAAAGGTCTTGGCTTGAGACATTTCAGGCCTTTTGCTGAAGATTATCAATTGATTGGGGGCAATATTTACGTGTACAAGGTTGACTGGGAGGGCGCTGAAAAGTATATTCCTGCTGGTCTTGAGCCGAAGAGCACTGTTGAGCCGGGCGCGCAGGTATTGCTTAGCTATATCGGTTGGACTGATGACTATAAGGTGTTTGATTCCAGCATTCCGCAATGGAGGGAGCTTGGAGTCACTCCTGATTCGCGGTTTGAGGATTATGAAGTTAGGCCGTTGCCGGTTGTTATCGGTCAGGGCAAGATTATTCCCGGCTTTGAGAAGCGTATTCAGGGAATGAAGAAGGGTGATGTTAAGACGATTGTAATTCCGCCTGAAGAGGCGTATGGCGTTGATCCCGGAAAGCACGTTTTGGGCAACAAGACGCTTCACTTTAAGATTAAAATTGAAGATGTCCAATAGTATTTGCCGTTCTAAACCTTTATAAAGGTAAAAGTTTGTTCGTTACATATGAATGTTTGGATAGTCATCGCCGCGTATAACGAGGAGCATAGCATAGGGTCTGTTCTGAGGGAGCTTTCAAAAGCCGGCTATAAGAAGGTGGTTGTTGTGGATGACGGTTCTTCAGATGATACTTATAGGATTGCCAGGCAGTATACAAAGCATGTTGTGCAGCACGTCATTAATAGAGGCCAGGGCGCTTCGTTGAAAACAGGAATTGATTATGCTTTGCAGCATGGTGCCGATATTGTAGTGACTTTCGATGCCGATGGGCAGCACCGTGTTGAGGATATTCCGGCATTAATTGCCCCTGTTAAAAGCGGCGAGTTCGATGTGGCATTGGGAAGCCGTTTTTTGAAAGACGGTTCAAACGTGCCGTTCATTCGCAAAATAATGCTTAAAGGCGGCATTCTTATGGTCTGGCTTTTTTATGGGATTAAGCTTACTGATGTGCATAACGGCTTCCGCGCTTTTTCGCGCGAGGCAGCTGAAAAAATAGAGATAACCATGGACCGAATGGAGCATGCGAGCGAGATTTTGTCTGAGATTAAGCGGCAGAAATTGAAATATGTGGAAGTGCCGGTTGTTATCAGGTATACAGAGTACAGCAAGGCGCACGGTCAGAGCAGTTTGAATGCGTTCAAGATATTTTATAAAATGGTTGTGCATAAGTTTACAAAATGATGCAGCCGATACAGATTGTTGCTTTGCTCGTTGCAGTGATTCACATAGCACGGCTGCTGGCATTATGGAAAAACAAGAAGATTCCAGGCAAAACCGCCTTGTTATGGTTTTTCATCTGGGCTGCTGTTCTGTTTGTTGTTTTTTTCACTCCAGTAATCGATGCTTTATCACGCCCGATTGGAGTGGGCAGGGGCATCGACATGGTCGTGTATCTTTCAGTTCTTGCATTGTTTTATTTCGTGTTCCAGCTGCATATGAAGATTGACAAGCTTGAAAAGGAGATTACCCGGCTGGTGAGGGAGATTGCCCTGAAAAAATGAAGATAGTGGTTTTTTCATCCTATTTTTTGCCGCATAAGGGTGGTGTTGAAAATTATGTTCACAATACTGGAAAGCGTTTGGTAAAGCGTGGGCATAAGGTTTGGGTTGTCACTTCCCGCCTTAAAGGCATGAAAGCTGAGGAGACAATTGACGGAATGAAAGTGCTGCGTTTCCCAGCGATTGAGCCGCTTCCCGGCAGGATGGCTGTGCCTTTTGCCGTGAACGCTCTTGAGAAGATTGGCCGGCCTGATGTTATTGTGACGCACACGCGTTTTTATCCTTTGTCTGTTGCTGGTGGAATGATTGCAAAGTCAAAAGGAATTCCCTGGCTACACGTTGAGCATGGCACTGCCCAGGTGAGTTATGCCAATCCTCTGGTTGACATTGGGGCGAAGGCATTTGACGCTACTGCTGGCAGGTGGATTTTAAGAAATGCTGTTGTTGCCGGTGTTTCTGGCGCGTCGTGTGCTTTTGCAAAACGGCTTGGCGCGAAAAATTGCATGGTGTTGTACAACGGTGTTGACACCCGGTTTTTTGACGGAAAGAAAAAGAAGCATAAGGACATTCAGATTGTGTATGTTGGCCGGCTGATCAGGGAGAAGGGTGTGCAGGATTTGCTGAAGGCGGTCAGGGGAATGCCTGTTAATGTAGTTATTATTGGCAAGGGCCCTTATGAAAGCGAGCTGAAAAAGCTTGGAGGCAGGTTTGTTGGTGAAAAGGATTTTGCCGGGGTTAAAAAAATCCTTGCCAATTCTGATATTCTTGTGAACCCTTCTTATGGTGAGGGAATGCCTACAGCTGTTTTGGAGGGGGGCGCTATGGGTTTGGCTGTTGTGGCGACCGATGTTGGCGGTACTGACGAGATTGTTATCGATGGGAAAAACGGTTTTCTTGTGCATCCTGGTAATGTACGAGAGTTGCGTGAAAGGATTGGTGTCCTGCTGAAGGACGCGAAACTGAGAGAGAAGTTTGGAAAATCCTTGCAGAAAACTGTCCGGAGTAAATTTGATTGGGATAAAATCGCTGACAAGTTTGAAAAGGTGCTGAAGTCGTTATGAAAAAGATATTAGTGTTCACATTGGCGTATTTTCCCTTCGTGGGAGGTGCAGAAGTTGCATTGCGCGAAGTTATGAATCGTCTTAAGAATAAATATGATTTTCAGGTTGTGACTGCGCGCATGAAAATGCTGCCTTCAACTGAGATTATCGATGGTATCCCGGTTCATCGCATGGGCTTTGGAATCGGGTGGCTTGACAAATTGCTTTTCCTGCCTTGCTTAATTTTGTATGGATTATTTCATAAGGCAGATGTTGTTTTTGGTTTGTTGGAAAATCAGGCAGCGCTTGCAGCCCGTGTTGTTGCACGAATGCAGGGCGCCAAATGTGTTATCAATCTGCAAAGCGGCGATACTGAGGAATGGATTAAGGAAAAATTGGGTATTTTTTATTTTTTGTACAATTGGGTGTATGGCAAAAAGCCGCAGTATGTTGTGCTGAGCAGGTATCTTAAAGACAGGGCAATCCAGCACGGAGTTCCCGCTGACCACATTAAGATTATTCCAAATGGTGTTGACACAAAACTATTTACGAGAAAGGGGGTTGATGTTAAGAAAGTGCGCCGTGAATTGGGCGTTGGAAAGAAAAAAGTCATCATTACGGTTTCTCGTTTGACTTTAAAGAACGCTGTTGATGACCTTATCAGGGCGTTTGCGCTTTTGCGAAAAGACGTGCCTTCCATATTGGTTATTTGCGGAACAGGCGAGGATGAGGAAAAATTGAAAGAGCTTGCGCGGGGGCTTGGTGTTATTGACGATATCCGTTTTATGGGGCTTATACAGCATAAAGAGCTGCCAAAATACTTGAGTTCTGCAGACGTATTTGTCCGCCCGTCGCTGAGCGAGGGTTTTGGTAACAGTTTTGTCGAGGCGCTGGCTTGCGGCGTTCCTATAATTGGCACTCCTGTTGGAGGCATTCCTGATTTTCTTGTTGACAGAAAGACAGGATTGTTCTGCAAGGCAAGGAATCCTGAAGACCTTGCTGACAAGATTAAATTGCTTTTGAGGAACAAAAAGCTTGCCTCAGCGATAGCAAAAAATGGGCGGAAGATGGTTAAAGAGCGCTATGAATGGGACATCATTGCAACTCAGTTTGATGAGGTGCTGAAGTGAAAATCACTATTGCAACAGGGATTTACCCTCCTGATATTGGGGGTCCGGCGACGTTTTTGCGTGAGTTTGTGCCTTTTTTGAGGAAGAACGGCTGGAAAGTGGAAATTATCACGTATGGCGAGCCGAGAAAGGACGCGGTCGCCATTTCGCACGATAACCCGGTTAAATGGTGGTCGTTTTATCGTGCTGTGCTGAAATCCGCGCGTGATTCTGATGTTATTTTTGCAACTGATACCTTTAGCGCCGGCTGGCCTGCTTCGCGCGCGGCAATTAAATTGAGAAAAAGGTTGGTAGTGCGTTTTGTTGGTGATGCCGCCTGGGAGATTGCACGTTCAAACGGCTGGACCGATGACCCATTTGAGGTTTTTCAGAAGAAGAAATACGACTGGAAGATTGAATGGTTGCGCAGGGTGCAGAGAAAGGTGCTTTACAGGGCTGACGTGATTACTGTGAGCCATTTTCTTGAATCCATCCTTAAAAAGTGGGGAATTAAAAGTGTTGTTGTTCCAAATGCCGTTTCACCTGTCAATCTGCCTTCAAAAAAAATTCTTAGAAAGAAGTTCGGATTTGATAATAAGTTTGTCGTGCTGAATGTTGGGCGGATTACTCGGTATAAAGGGGTTGACAAGATTATTCGTATGTGTGCGAAACTGCGCAAGGATATTCCTGAGTTGTTGCTTGTTGTAGTTGGCGATGGTCCTGCATTTTTTGATGCGCAGAAGGCGGCACACGAGGAGAACGTTTCACATATTGTGCGATTTGAAGGCATAAAAAATGAGAATGAGACCCGTGCACTTATGAAAGCGGCTGATGTCCTTGTGCTTAACAGTGAATATGAGGGAATGTCGCATACTTTGCTTGAGGCGATGTCTGTTGAGTTGCCAATTATTGCGTCTGACGTCTGCGGCAATCCTGAGTTGGTTAAAAACCGCGGCTTGCTGTTTGAGTATAATAATATGGACGCATTGAAGGAGTGCATCCTAAAGTATTACAAGGACCCTGAGTTGGCGAAAAAGTTTGTTGCAAAATACAAGCAGCTTCCACCGCGCGAGGAAATCGACAAAAAGTATCTTGCGTTCTTGAAGAAGGTTTAAATAGCCAAATGAGGAAAAAAGAATTATGCACGTATTGATGATTGGCTTGGACAACACTGTTTTCACTCAGGAAGGAAGAGGGGATTTGGCTAACCGCCTAAAAAAGTATGCAGAGCATGTTGATTTCATTTCTTTGGTAATCTACACACAGGATAAAGGTTTCAAGCCGGTGAATATTGCCGATAACGTTATGGCATACCCGACAAATTCTAAATATCAGTTCCGTTTTCCGTGGCAGGCGGCTAAGATTGGGGCGGAAATTCACAAAGAACGTCCTGTTAATCTTGTTACAACGCAGGACCCGTTTGTCTGCGGCTACGCCGGTTGGCTTATGAAGAAAAGATTTGGAATTCCGTTAGTTGTTAATATTTTTTCCAGCTTCTTTGATGACCAATTTTGGAAGAGGGAAGATTGGAAAAACCCTTTTTTCAATATTTTTGGCAAGTGGTTGATTAAGAAAGCTGATGGCGTGCGTGTTGAGTGCGATACAGAGCGTGAAAAAGTTATTTCTCTGGGCGTTTCTGCTGAAAAAGTAAAGGTGGCGCCTGTTCTTGTTGACCTGAAGAAGTTTTCCGATGAAAAGGGAAGCGTACGGGAGAAGTACATTGATGGTTATGACCGCATTGTTTTGTTTATAGGCCGCTTGTCAGTTGAAAAGAACGTTGGCCTGCTTATCAAGGCGGCGAAAGTGGTCGCGCAAAAGCGGCCGAAAACCTTGTTTTTGATTGTTGGCGGTGGAAAAGATGAAATTAACCTGAAATCCATGGCTGCTGACTGCAAAAACATTCTTTTCACGGGCAGGATTCCTCACGCTGACATTCCAAAATACCACAAGGCAGCCGATGTTCTTGTCTTGCCGTCATTTTACGAGGGAATCCCACTGGTTGTCGTTGAAGCTGCCGCTGCCGGTTTGCCTGTTATCTGCACTGACGTTCGTGATGCGAAAGATGTAATTATTGAAGGGAAATCTGGCTTTATTGTTCCAAAGGACAATCCAGATATTCTTGCATTGAGGATTTTGGATGTTCTTGAAGACCCTAAAAAAGCTAAGGAAATGGGTAAGATTGGGCAGAAGCTTGTCATGGAGAAGTTTGACCCTGAGAAAAACTTGAAGGACTGCCTTGACTTATGGAGGCAGGTAGCGAAATGAAGCTTGTTTATGTTCTGCCGAAGTACGACGAAACAGCAGGTGAGCATTTTGTGCATATTTACAAGTTGTTGGGCGAGCTTGGCAAAAGGACAAAACTTGCTGTGGTGATAGAAAAAGCAAGAGGCATTCCCAGATTGTCAAACGTGCAGCACATCGATGTAATAAGTGCAAAATTATTTGTTCCGCGTTTTTTTGAAACTCTTACGCGTCTTGCTGCTTTGCGCTTGCAGGGCTACGACACTTTTTATGTTCATTACAGCTTTTTTGGAGCTATTGCCGCTTCTTTGATAGGAAGATTCAGCAACGGCAAAGTGTTTTACTGGAATTGCGGTTTGCCTCATTTGTTTTTTAAATCTATTTTTGAAAAAGGCTGGCTGCAGTCAAAGATAAATGATGACTGGCCGCTAAGATTGTCATTGAAAATGGTTGATTTTCTTGTTACCGGCACGCCGCGGATGAAAAAGTATTATCATCACCAGTTCGGCGTGCCTTTGAGGAAGATTCTTGTTGTTCCTAACGAAATTGACCTTTCACGATTTAAGGTGGCGAAGAAAAGCAACAAGATTCCCCAGATTTTGTTTGTTCATAGAATATCTGAGCGCAAGGGGGCGCATTATATTGTGCCGATTGCTGAAAGAGTTTTGAAAAAGGCGAAAGCGAATTTTATAATTGCGGGTGACGGCCCTTATTTGTCAACTTTACAAACCCAGATTAAGAAAAAGAAGCTCGGCAGATACATTAAAACGCTTGGCAGTGTTCCAAATAAGGAAATTATGAAGTTGTATTCACAATCTGATGTTTTTTTGATGCCGTCTGACGAGGAGGGCTTTCCGAGAGTGTTGTTGGAGGCTATGGCTACCGGCACTTCTTTTGTCGCGTCTGATGTTGGCGGAGTTCGTGACATTGTCGCAAAATCAGCTCAGGAGTTTGTTGTTGATAGAGGCGACGTTGACGCTTTTGCAAATAAACTCATTCAGTTGCTTTCTGACGATAAATTGCGTGACAAGCTTTCAAAAGATGGCTTGCGGCATGTCAAGCAGTATGATTTAAAGAAGGTTGTTCCGTTGTTGGTGAGAACTTTAAGGAATGCTTAATTTTTTTTCTTAATCCATTTTCTGACAGGACCGTATCCCAGAAGACCAAGCCCTATTAAGATTAGAATAATACCTTGCACAAAAGGCAGGAATAAGCCAGCAATGCCAATTAGAATACATATTATGCCTGCAATGATGCGAAGTTGCGTCCAGAAGAGTTTTTTCATTCTTGATTTTTTCGGCTTTTTATCTTCTTAGCCGGCACTCCCGCGATGATGTCAAATTGGGAGAATTTCTTGGTGACTACGCTTCCTGAGCCAACTACCGAGTTGTCTGCAATGTCTGTTAGAATGATGCTTCCTGCGCCTATCCAGCAGTCCTTTCCTATAATTATGTGTTCTACTTTGCCTTCCTGTAGGCGCATTGGGATGTCAAGGCGTGTTGTGCCATGCTGTGCTCCTCCGCTTAGCACTAAAACATATCCTGAAAGCATTGTGTCGTCTCCTATGTCTGCCCAGCCCACAAATGTGTTCACGCCGACATAGACATCGTTGCCGACTTTGCTTTTTGGAGTTCTCATAACACCCATGAAATCGACTGTAAAGTTCTTTCCGCATTCTGCAAGCGTGCATTTGTACCAGACCCTTCTTAGCATTATGCCAAAAAAGCCTGGAATCAAGCTCAATAACTGAGAGCTGGACAGGAATGCAAATATGCGGATGCGATAGAGTATGAATAAAGGTATCAGAAGTACAAAACAGATAACCGACATTATTGCCTTGATAATTTCTTTTATCATAGTATCTCGTGCAAAGCGTCTGAGACATATTTGATGTCTATTTTCTTTAGTTGCGGATATAAAGGCAATGCTAATGTTTGATTGAAATACTCTTCTGCGACTGGGAAGTCCCCTTTTTTGTATTTTAAGTATTTGTAAGCTGGATGATAATGTATTGGAATAAAAAATACCGATGTGCCTACATTATATTCTTTGAGTCGTTCAATGACTTTTGCCCTGTCTGCATTTTTGACTTGTATCGGATATATGTGCCATACTTTGCCTGGTTTGTTTTTAGGTAGGATGAGCGGCAAATCTTTGAGTAGTTTTGCATATGTATCAGCTGCTTCTTGTCTTTTCTTGCAAAACTTGTCCAGCTTTTTCAATTGCACAAGCCCAAGAGCGGCATTCACATCTGTCATGTTGTCTTTCCAGCCCGGCTCGACAATTTCATAATACCAGCTGCCTGACAAGGTGTATCTTTTCCACGCGTCTCTGTTCATTCCATGCAATCTAAGTATTTTTAGCCGTGCTGCAAGCGCATCATCATTTGTTGTAACCATTCCACCCTCGCCTGTTGTCATGTTCTTTGTTGCATAAAAGCTGAATGATGTCAAATTTCCCAGTGAGCCCATTTTTTTCTTGCCGTCATAGCTTCCGCCGACTGAGTGCGCGGCGTCTTCAATGATTTGCAGGTTGTTGTCTTCTGCTATGTCCATTATTGCTTTCATGTCGCAGGGGTTGCCGGCAAAGTGCACTGGAACTATTGCTTTTGTTTTTTTGGTTATTGCCGCTTGTATTTTGTCTGGGTCAATGCATTGAAATTCCTTGTCTATATCGACAAGTACTGGTTTTGCTCCTACGTGTATTATCATGTTTACTGTGGCCGCAAACGTAATCGGGCTTGTAATGACTTCGTCTCCTGGATTTATACCTGCTGCAATATAGGACAAGTGCAGTCCTGCCGTGCAGGAGTTGACAGAAATTGCATGTTTTACTCCAGAGTATTTTGCAAATGCTTCTTCAAACTTGTGGACTTTTGGTCCCATTGTCAGCCAGCCGCTTCTGACTGTTTCAACCACGGCTTTAACTTCTTCTTTGCCGATGCAGGGTGGGCAGAATGGAAGAAACTCACTCCTTTTTTTCATCTGACTTTGGTCCACTCCTCTGAGCGGTAGCTGGTGTACCATTCGATGAATTCCTTGATGCCCTGCTCAAAACTGTATTCTGGCTTGAATCCAAGGAGTTCTTTAGCGCGTGAAATATCTGCGATTAAATGTTCAACTTCTCCTGGTCTTGGCGCTACGTGCACTGGCTTCAAATCTTTTTTGAACAGTTTGATTATTTGTTCGGCAATGGTCTTTATCTTTAGGTCGCGTCCTGTTCCGAAGTTTATTGGGATTCCAGCTATTTTGTTTTTTGAGTTCAGTATCAAATCATACGCTCGCACGGCGTCTTTGACATACAAGTAGTCGCGTGTCTGTTCGCCAGTTCCATAAATTATGGGAGGCAGGTTATTCATTACTCGCCGTGTGAATATTGAGATTACTCCGCCATATCCTGTGTCTTTCTGCTTTGGTCCGTACATGTTAAAGCAGCGTGTGATGTATACAGGCATTCCGTATGTTTGGTGGTATGCAAAGCACATTCTGTCTGCTGCTATTTTGCTCGCGCCGTAAGGATGCGGAGCGTCTAAAGGATGCGTTTCCGGCATTGGTGACAGTTGTGCAGTGCCGTATACTTCTGATGTTGATGCATGTATGACTTTTCCAACGTCATGAAGGCGTGCGAGTTCGAGAACGTTCAGTGTGCCAAGCACGTTGACTTCATAGGTGAATTCAGGGTCAACTAGCGACTTGTCAACGTGGATTTGCGCTGCCAGATGCATTATTGCATCGCATCCCGGAATAACTTTTTCAAGGAGTTTTTTGTCGCGTACATCGCCGTGTATGAATTTGAAGTTTTTCTTTGCGATTAAGGCGCGTACGTTTTGTAAATCGCCGGTTGAAAGGTTGTCAAAGCAGACGACAGTATGCCCGTCATTGACGTATTTCTCGCATAAGTGGCTTCCCAGGAATCCTGCTCCTCCTGTGATGAGTATTTTCATGTGCTTCGCCTCTTTGAGATCTCTTTATTAAATTTATGATTACGCGATAAATACGGTCCGTCCGCTAATTATTAGGAATGCCGCGAATATCAGCATTACTGCGATTATGCTTGCAACTGCCAGTCCGACATGTAATTTTTCCATTAGGTTAATCTCTGTTTGAATGTTTTTAAATATTTCTTGGGGAATCCTGCGCCTGCTGCAGGTGCGTGCCCTCCTGCGTTGCTGTTTGGTATTCCTTTCACTGCTTTTTCAAGCAGGTTGTTCACCGCTGTTTTTTTGTCGCCTCTGCGTGCGCTGACTGATATCTGGGGGCTTGTCTTATTAATAATAATGATGGTTTTGTGTGGGTATTTTAGGCCCAGTATGGTGCTGAGTGGAGAGTGCACGCGGTATTTTGAAGTTAGTTCATAAATTAGCATCTCTTCGCGTTTTTCTGCTTTTTTTTCGAACAGTTTTAAGTGCTTGTCGAGCTCTTTGTCTATTATTTTTTTGTATTTGCCGAATGGCGAGTTTAGAATGTCCTTTGGCTTTTTTGCCCTGTAGAATATGTCAAAGCATTTTGGCACGAGTTTTGAGTTATATACCTCTGTGCTGCTGATTGTGGCTGCCACTTGTCCTATTTCCGTCTGGAAAGGGTTTTTGTTCTGCTTTATTTTGTATTTTTTGAATACTTTTGCCAGCCAGTCCTTCCAGGGCGCTGTTGCGATGTCTGCAATGCAGGCAGCCGCTGCTATCCAGTCGAGGTCGTTTACATCTGTTACCCTATTGGCTGCGTCATACGCCAATTTGCCTGTACAGTACGTGCTTGGCTCTATCGTTGTGAAGTATTGGGGCTTGCATAGTATTGTTTTTTGGCTTTGATAGTCGGCATATAGCTTGTGATGGTCTATGACGAGTATGTCTGCTTGTTTTTCTATCTCCTTCAGTGCTGGCAAGTTGTGTTCTGCGCTGAAATCTGTTGTGATGAGCTTTGTTATTTTGTGCTGTTTGATTTTTTTGAGCATGTCTTTCGTCAGCCCGTATTGTTTTTTGTCCAGAGGTATTCTCAAATCTATTTTCCTGCCGCGCAGTCGTTCAATGCATTTTGCCATGATGACTGCTGAACACACTCCGTCCGGGTCTGTGTCGTGGATTATGCATATTTTGTCCTGCGGAGTAATGTCTAAAAGAAATCTGTCAACGCGTTTGAGGAATGCTTCGTTTGTCATTATTTCCACCCTTCACAGTAGCTCAGGTTAAAAATGGCGCGAGAAAAAGATTGGGGCGCGCCATTTGGGTTTTGGGGGTGTTGCATATAGTCAAAAGGTGGCAGGTCCGCGAGGACCTGCCCTGTGAGTGATGCGGCAACTTTCGTTGCGTATCTTTCGGTTTTCTATGCCCTGAAAAGCGTAGCTTTTCTGGGCTGTGTTGTAATACGCCAGTATTACAAATGTATCCTGGCAAAAGATTTATATATACTTATGGTACTGAATGTACGATAGTACGGCATTGTAAAGAGGTGTTGCTATGATTATTCGCAGGTTGGTGAAAGCAGGACAGGCATCGCATACTATTTCTCTTCCTAAAGAATGGCTTGATCGTCATAAGTTAAAGAAGGGCGACTTGGTTTATTTGTATGAGAAAGGTGATAAGGAGCTTATCATTACGCCTGAGAGCAAGGCAGAAGAGGGAGTTCCTCAGAAAGAAATCACTATTTCTATTGATGGAAAAGATTTGAGCACGATTCAACGCGAAATTACCAGTGCTTATATTAACAATTACAACACTATTGTTTTGAACGGTCAGACCATTACAAAGCAGACAAAAGAAATTCGCAAAATGCTGCATGACTTTGTTGCATTGGAAGTTGCTGACCAGACGGCAAACAGCATCATAGCAAAGGATCTTTTGAACTTAAAGGAAATCAGCATTGACAAAACCCTCCGCCGAATGGACATGCTGGTTAGAAGCATGATTCAGGATTCCATTGCAGCATTGGACAATGCCGATCTCGCCCAGAGCGTACAGGTGAGGGATTACGAAGTAAATCGCGCTTATTTCCTGTTAATGCGTTTGTTGAAGAGTTCTCTTGCCAATAAGCAGATTGCTGATTTTTTCCAGTTGTCAAACGAAAAGGTGTTAAGCTATTATTATCTGACGATTAACTTGGAGAATTTTGCTGATTGTGCAAAGCAGTTGTCGGAATACTTGGCAAAGGAGAAGAAGAAGGATAAGCTTAAGGCCGTCTTCCAGAATGTTGAGAAGAATTATCTGGAAGTTATGAAAGCTTACTTTACAAAGGATAAGAAGCTTGCTGATGGTGTTGCATTGCAGCGAGAGGACTTGCTGAAAGAAGCGAGTGAGTTGCCTGCCGGAACTGCAGAACTCTTCAAGACGATGGTTACGTTGACAAATAATGTTGCCCGTTTGGTTATGGACGAGCAGTAGTCAGATGGAGGATCCTTCTGTCACGACTCGGTCTCTCTGCCACATGTGCTCTTGGCCAAGTTCTTGAAGGGTTTTGCGCCTTAGGCACATAAAGCCGATTCTGCCTGATGGATGGAAGCTGTCGGGCGCCACTTCGTAGCCGACCGGCACGAAGCCTGCCTGTTCCCACATGGCTTCTGCGCGCTGTTTTTCTTCAAGGGTCCTGTAGAATGCATAGGTTCGTTCTGCGCCGCAGTTGGGTGTTTTTGGTATGTTGCCGGTTATGGTGTCTGCTGTTATGACTGCAAGTGTGCTTACGAGGAAAATAGAAAAGAGAATGAAAAAATAAAACCGCATTACTTGTTCAAACTTGCCGGGTATGGATAGTTTGGTGGACTTGTAACATCCACTGGCATTTTTCCTATGTACGGCGCTGGGGAGTCGACATACATCGGTGATGGGACTCCTGGTTCCCTGCCAGACAATGGCGTGCCATATACGATTTGTGCATGTTCAGGTGTTGCCTGGAATGGGCTGACCATTGGTGGGCAGAGGCACTGTCCGAAGAGAGGGTAGTTGTCTGCGATGTAGGTAAGTCCTACCTGTCCGACTGGTACAAAGCCGCGTGCCATGAAGCGCTGTGTCTGCATTGCAACTTCTGCTTGTGATGCTCCGAATGCAAACGTGCACGGGCTGTCGCAGAATCCTGATGGAGCGTCTCCGATAAGGGTTGGTACTGCTCCTGCGCTTTTTTTTGCGCCTGAGAACATGAGTACAAGCCCGATGACCGCAATAATTGCTATGATTCCAAGAATGACGAGTGCTATTCCTCGGTGTTGTTCTTCCATGACGTAATCACCTCATTTGAATATAATAGCCATTCTTAACTGCTTCTAATATATAAATGTTACTAAAACGTATACTGGCGCTTTTTTGGCATCGTAGGTCTATTTCCTTCCCTTTTTGAGCCGTTCAAAGCTTTCAGCCACGTCTATGACATATTTGCCTTCTTCCAGTTTGAATATGAGCGGTGCTCCTTTGAACAACTGCACAAGGTCCAGTTCGTATTTGCCCGGCTCAATCACCCTGATTGATTCAAAGTCGAGTACCACAGGCAAATCTTCTTTGTAGCCTACAAGGTTGAGCACATCCTGTTCTATTTGTTTTTTTTGCTCTGGAAGCAGGTCTGCTGGCAGTGTTTTCTTTGCCGCTTCCAGTTTTTCTTTTTTGATGAAGAAGAACAGACGCGCGCCGCAGGGGCATCCTTTAAGTATTTCCTGTGCGCCGTCTTCATAGAAAGTGCTGCATCTGACGCACTGGTGTGGCATTGCGCTAACGCTTGCGCGCCTCCTTGGTGAGCAGTTCAATCTTGTTTGGGTCTTTCTTGATGCTTTTGACAATGCTGCTTGGCCCTATTATTGTTAGTCCCTGTGTGTCTCCAAAGAGTGTGTTCATCATGCTGTACTTGAATTTCTGGAAGCCGTCCTGTGCGGTCTGTGCAGGGTTGATCACTGCCAGTTCAATACCTTTGAATTTTTTGTCAATTTCTTCCATTGTTGTCTTGATTAGCTCCGCTTCCTCTTCTTTTCGCAATCTTCCTTGAAGCAGGACTATCTTGTTCATTTTTGCAATGTTTAGAAGTTTTCTTATTCTGCCCAATCCGCTTAGTCCTTCGATTTCAGTGTAGGGGACAAATTGTATTGTTACCATTTATTTCCTCGCAAGTTCGAACAGTTTTTCGTAGAGCTTATCAACGCCCTTGCCGTATTTGGCGCTTATGCCCATGACCTCATATTGTGGGAATGCTGCTTGGACTTTTTTGACTTTACATTTGCGCAGGTCTGCCTTGTTTGCAACTATCAAAACTGGAATGTTGCGCGCTGCAAGGTTGCCTATAATTGTTACATTTACCTGGGAATACGGGTCTTCAGTGCCATCGAGAACGACAAGAACCGTGTCGACTTCGTCCAGCCATTTTATGCTTTCAATTACGCCTTTGGTTGCCTCTCTTGCACGTTTTTTTGCCTGGCTTGCCGACATGCCTGTTTTCATAAAATCCTCATAATCTATTTTGGTGGCAATGCCGGGTGTGTCGACAAGGTTAAAAGTAAGTTCCTGCCCTTTTTTTCCTTTGATTGTAATTTTTTCTTTTACATTCACTTCGCGCGTTTCGTGGGCAATCGGAGAGACCTTTCCCATTTCTTCACCGAGCCAGTCGAGGCAGATTTTGTTGGCAAGTGTCGTCTTGCCGGAGTTTGGCGGCCCGTAAAGACCGAGCTTGAAGTTTTGTTTCGGCCCGTTGAGAAAATACATGAAAAAATTTTTTATTTTTTTTAGCATACACCCACCTTTTTCAACAATTTGTCCGCTCAGTTAGTATATATAGCTTTCGTTGCTGCGGGTGCTGTCAACTTAATGGTGCTGGCCGCTCTGCCTCGGCTTCGCTGAGGTCATTTTTCTCTCCTCCGCACCTGCGAGGAGGGGAGAAAAATGAGTCCAGAGGACCAGAGCAGTCAGCACCAGAAACTTGACTTAACCGTTACTGCGCAAGATTTATAATGGATTCGTGCATATGCCAGGTCGATGAAAAAAGAAGTGCGAAAGGCAATGGAGAAAGCAAAAGAGCTGGAAAAAATTCCATTACCCAGCAAACAAGAAATAACGACAATTTACAAGGAAGGAATGCAGGAAGCTGAAAAGCTCAGAAAATTGCTCAAGCCGGCATGGTTTATGCACGACACCGGCGTGAAAAAGCGCAGGCGCAAAAAATAATTCTTCCAACATATCGACGGAAAACCACATTTCCACCGTCGAGGAAAAAGAAAACTTTATAAAGAACCACGCATTTCAGAAAAAAGTCAAAAATAGACGGGGGGACGGTTTCAAAGGTTGAACCACACCTTCTAAAAAAGACGGAGGAAAAAAATGGCAGAAAAAGTTGCAAAAGTTGGCGTCAAGAAAGCAGACGGCTATCTCTACTTTGTAGACAAGCAGGGAGATGTTTCCCGTGCAAAGATGGCACGCGGCCGCAAGGGCAAAGCCGGCAAAGCCGAAAAGGTTGCAAAAGTCGGTGTCAAGAAAGTTGCAGGATACTTGTACTTCGTTGACAAGTCCGGCGATGTGTCACGCGCAAAGATGGCACGCGGCGGCAGATAAAATATTTTTTATTTTCAGATTTTTGATTTCTATTTTCCACTTACACAAATAATATATAGCGCAAGGATTCGAGTTTTCTCGTCGTGACCAAAGGGTTGATTATTGGGGGAGAGTTTGGCAATATTCTTGTTAGGCAGAAGACGGATGAGGCGCTTGAGCTGGGCGAATTGCTGATTGCTGATACAAAAAATGGGCAGATGTTGTTGCAAGTTTTTGATTTGTTGTATGGCTCTCAGCTTACACAGCAGCACATTGAACTTATTTCCGGCATGAAGTTGGAAGAGGATGACAAGCTTGAGTTGATGGATTCGAAACTGCGCACCTATGTTCTTGCTCGTTTGAAGAATCTGGCATTTGTTGCGAACAATTATGCAAGAAGTGCAAAGACGTTGCCTACTTTTTTTACAAAAGTGCGCGAGATTGTTGCAAGTGATGTTTCTTTCCTTACAACTCCACCCGACCCTTTGCTTTTGGGAAAGCTGAGAAGCGGTTCGAGGGAATTGGAAGTGCCGGTTTCAATTAACGGCCGTCTTGCATTGAGCCATCACGTGCTTATTGCCGGTACTACTGGTCGTGGCAAGAGTGTTTTGATGACGAATATTTTGTGGGACACGCTTGGCAAGGGTTATTGCTCAATGTTGGTGCTTGACCCGCATGATGAATATTATGAAAAATTGCAGAAGCATCCTGATGCGCGTGATAAAGTTGTGTATTATACCCCTCATAATCCGCCGCCTGGGACAAGAACGCTGAAAATTCATGTTGGCCAGCTTGCGCCCAAACATTTTGATGGAGTGGTCGACTGGAGTGATGCGCAGCAGCAGGCGTTGTATGCATATTATCAGAAATACAGAGATGCATGGATCGAAGCGATTCTGCGCGACCATGAGATTCACGGCTTTATGGAGGGCACTCTTGCCGTCATCAAAAGGGTTCTTATGCTCCTGTTGCGGATTGATGTCGATGATGAGCAAAACATTTTGTGCAGAGGAATTTTTGACACAACTGCCGGCGAAACAACAATTCCGGATATCGTCAGTGCATTGCAGCAGGGAAAAACGGTTATTATTGACACCAGCGGCTTTCACGGCAATGTGGAGATTCTTGTAGGCAGTATGATTGCGCACATGGTGCTTGAGCGCCACAAGACGTATTCTTTGCAGGAGATGAAATCAAAACCTGTTGTGAGCATTGTCCTCGAGGAAGCGCCGAGAGTTCTTGGAAAGGATGTTCTTGAGCGTGGTCCGAATGTTTTTTCCACGATTGCAAGGGAAGGCAGGAAGTTTAATGTTGGCTTGCTCGCAATTACTCAGCTTCCTTCCTTGATTCCGCGCGAGGTGCTTGCAAACATAAACACTAAAATTATTCTTGGGATAGAATTAAAGCCTGAACGCCAGGCAATTATTGAGAGTGCTGCGCAGGACTTGAGCAGCGATGAAAGAATGATTGCTTCTCTTGACAAGGGAGAGGCGATTGTTACAAGCAATTTTTTGAGCTTTGCCATGCCGATAAAAGTGCGGCATGAAGAGCATAAAGCTGCTGCAAAACCTCGCCAGAGTTTTGGAGGATTAAAGTTGTCATGAAGTTTGCACATTTGTCTGACTGCCATTTGGGAGCGCATCGGGATCTTAAATTAAGAGATGCTAATACAAGGTCTTTTATTATGGCAATTGACAAATGCATGGAGGAAAAAGTTGATTTTGTTCTTATTGCAGGTGACTTGTTTGATACTGCGGTGCCGGTAATTGATATTCTTAAAATAGCCATGAAACAGCTTAAACGATTGAAAAACGCCAAGATACCTGTTTACTTGATAGCTGGAAGCCATGATTTTTCACCGAGTGGAAAAACAATGCTGGATATTCTTGAAGAGGCGAATCTTGCGGTGAATGTAGCACGATGCGAACCTTTGCCTAATGATAAAATCAAGCTTCTTTTTACGATTGATGAAAAAACCGGTGCCAAAATTACTGGAATACCTGGAAGAAAAGGGGGTCTTGATAAGGCATACTACTACCACATAGCAAGAGAATTCTTGGAAAAAGAGCAGGGATTCAAGATTTTTATGTTCCACGGAACTATAGACGAATTGAAGACAAGGAAATTCCAAAAAGTTGAGGGTATGGCGCTTTCTTTGATGCCGGAAGGATTTGATTATTATGCAGGCGGGCATTTGCATTTTGTCAGAAGAGATTCATTTGGAAAATACAAAAATGCGGTATATCCGGGTCCAATTTTTCCAAACAGTTTTGATGAAATAGAGGACTTAAAACATGGAAGTTTCGCAATTTTTGAGGATGGCAACATTAAAATTGTAAGCTTGCCTGTTAATCCGGTTGTTTGCATAACTGTCGATGCTGAACAAAAAACTCCATCTGAAGTTGAAGCCATGATTAAAAAGCAATTGTCGGAAAATGATTTAACTGATGCAATTGTAGCCATTCGTGTATTCGGATGTTTGAGACAAGGCAAAACTGCCGATATAAGATGGAATGATATCTATCACGATTGCTATTCAAAAAAAGCATTTTGTGTAAAGCATAATGCCAACGCATTGACCAGCAGGGAAATGGAAGTTATCATGGTCAAGGAGGCGAATGTTGAGGAAGTTGAGGATTCACTTCTCAAACAGCACGCAAGTCAGTTCAAATTGTCGACTAATGATGTCGAGCTCGCAAAAAAGCTGATGCATTGCTTGTCGGCAGAGAAAGCTGAAGGGGAAAGAAACGCTGATTTTGAGGCAAGGGTGCATTCCGAGTTGGATAAGCTGTTTGGGTAGTACTTTCGTACCAAATCCTAATATATTCCGTGGGTTCTGTTTTTTGCATGCATCCGATTGAAGTCATTGCTGCATTTGGAGCGGTTTTCATTCTTGTGAAAATACTTCTTGTGCTTTTAGCCAGAAATACCATGTTTTCTTTTGCAAATAGCATGATTGATTCTGCAAACCTGTTAAGGTGGGCATATCTTGCTCTGGCTTTACTTCTTGGTTACTTTGTCGTTCAGAGCGTTGGAATTGTGGTTCTTTTTGCCGCGGGAATTGTGGGCGCATTGGCTTTTGATTTTATTCTGCTCAAATACAAGAAAACAATGAAAGTCATGCTGAAGGAAGCGTTCGAGACAACTGATTTGTTTGGTTATGCTTTTTTTGCAATTATTGCAATATGGGTTTTGTGGACTTTGTTTGGCTGATTATTTAAGCAGCCCTTTCAGCAATTCCTGTACCACTTGTGCTGATGCGGTTCCTTTTGATGCCCGCATGACTTGTCCTACGAGGAACATTAGCGATTTCTGCTCGCCTTTTTTGTAATCTTCAACTGCTTTTTGATTTTTGGAAATAACATCCTTGCAGATGCTTTCAAGTGCTTCTTCATCCGTTACCATTGTCAAACTCTTTTCCTTGACATAAGCTGAAGGTGAGAATTTCTTTTCTGCAAGTTGTTCTATAAGCCGTTGTGCCACGCGATTGTTTATTTTTTTGTCAGCGAACAGCTTGAGTAATTCAATTAATCCTTCCGCATCAAATGCCGTTTCTTTAAGTGATTTTTTCTTGTCATTCAGCAATCTTAGAACTTCTCTTCTTACCCATCGTGACGCCAATATCGGATCGACTTTTTTTGCTATTTGTTCGAACAACACTGCAACTTCAAGGTCTGCTGCAATAATTCTAGCATCATTTTCATCTATTTTCCATTCTTTTACCCAGCGCAGTGCGCGTTGTTCTCCAAGCTCAGGTATGCTTTCCTGCACTTTGCGTATCCATTCCTTTGAAATCTCGAAAAGCGGCAGATCTGGCTCCACTATGTAGCCGTAGTCCTCTTCCTGCTCTTTGCTGCGCATGTGAAATGTTATCCCTTTGTCCGCATCCCATCCGCGCGTCTCTCTTTTGACTTCCTGCTGTTTCTGTCTTTGGACTTCATAGTTCAAGGCTCTTTCAATTTCTTTGAATCCAGTTATGTTTTTTATCTCAACACGCGCGTAATTTCTTTCTTTGATGGAAACATTTGCGTCCGCCTTGATTATACAAGTATTTTCGTCAAAAATGCCGAGATAGCCGAGAACATTCATTAGTTTTTTCATGAATTCGCGTGCTTCTGCCGGCGAGCTCATGTCAGGCAGGGTAACTATCTCGCATAGTGGAATTCCGCTTCTGTTGTAGTCAATAAGGGAGCTTCCTGCTTCGTGTATTAATGCGCCTGGGTCTTCTTCTATGTGTACGCGTTGTATTCTGATGACTTTTTTGTTGTCAAGCACGATTTGCCCGTTGCTGCCGAGCGGGACTTCATACTGTGTTATTTGGAAATTTTTGGCAAGGTCTGGATAGAAGTATGTTTTTCGTGAAAAAACTACTGTAGGGGAGATGCTGCAGCCGAGTGCGAGTGCGAGCTTTGTTCCGTATTCAAGTGCTGCTGCGTTTAATACGGGTTTGCTTCCAGGATGTCCTAAGCATGTCGGGCAGATGGCGGTATTTGGCTCTGTTGTTTCTGTCGGGCAGCTGCAGAATAGTTTGGTTTTTGTTTTCAACTGCACATGGATTTCCAGTCCGATGACTACGTCATTTTCCATGTGCTTTTGCCACCTGTATGATTTTTTGTTCCGCAAAATGCGGGCCTGTTATCATCATGCCCACGGGCAATCCATTGCTTTCTCCGCATGGGATTGAAATGTGAGGCAGTCCTGCTAAGTTTGGTGATACTGTAAGAATGTCCATGGCATAATTCTGCAAAGGCGTTAACTTTTTTATCTCTTCAAATGTAGGTGCTGTAATGGGCATTGTTGGCGTGATTAAAACGTCAACTTGTTTGAATGCGGCCGCGTATTCTTGAAGTATTTTTGTCCTGATTTGTGCTGCTTTTTTGTAGAATGCGTCTCTGTATCCAGCCATTCTTGCAAAAGTGCCGAGCAATAATCTTCTTTTTGCCTCTTCGCCGAAATTGTTTGTGCGCACTCGTGAAAAATATTCATTATATGTTCCTGTCAGCTGTTCTGACGCGCCGTATCTGATGCCGCAGTATTTTGCAAGGTTGGTGCTTGCTTCGGTCATTGCAAGGGTATAGTATGCTGCCAGTCCGTATTTCATTGAAATTGGCAAGCTTATTTCAATTCTTCGCGCTCCTTTTTGCTCCAGCTGGTAGATTGCTTCGAGAACGTTTTTTCTGACTTTGTTGTCTATGCCTTCCGCAAACGCTTCCTTAACAATGCCGATTTTAAGCCCATTAATGGCACCGGGCGTGTCGAGCGCTGGAACTGGCAGTTCTGCTGATGTGCTGTCGTGTGCGTCTTTTCCTGAGATTATTTCCAATAATAGTGCTGCATCATCAACCGTGAGCGCCATCGTGCCGATTTTGTCCAAGCTGTTTGCGTAATCAATTAGGCCATAGCGCGAAACGCGGCCGTAGGTTGGGCAGATTCCTACGACACCGCAGAATGCTGCAGGGTCTGCTATGCTGCCGCCTGTGCTTTCTGCCAATGCAAGATGTGGAAATGTTGCTTTTTTTGTTAGTCCTGCTGCTCCTCCTGAGCTGCCTCCGGTTGCTCTTTTTCTGTCAATCGGGTTTAATGGTTTTTCATATCCCTTTCCTACATTGGTTGAAAATCCTCCAAATCCGAATTCGTCCTGTACTGTCTTGCCGAGAATTATGGCGCCTTCGCGCAGGCATTTTTCTACTGCTGTTGCGTTAAACACTGGCTTGTATGTTTTCAGTATTGCGCTGCTTGCCGTGCTTTCTATATTTTTAACGCAGATGTTGTCTTTCACCGAGATAAGCACGCCGAATAATCTGCCGTGTGCAGTGCCTTTCTTTACTTGTTCTTGCAGTTCTTTTGCGCGCTCTGCTGCGTCTGCAAATGATGAGATGTAGCGGTATTCTTTGTTGATTTTTTCTGCTTCTTCGAGCGCTTTTTCTGTGTGTGTTACTATGTCAATCTTTCCTGCTATTGCGTCTTTGACGAATTGTTTTATCATAGTACTTTTGGTCCTTTGAAGTACGTGTTTTTTTTGTGAGGAGTGAGAGAAAGTGCTTTTTCCCTGTCAAGGCATTGCTCTGGCTTGTCTTCGCGTGCTACATTTTTGACTGGGATTGGGTGGAAGCTTGGCTCTACATTTGTCGTCTCAACTTCTGCGAGTTTTTCAAATGCTGCGAGAATGTCTTTCATTTCTGCTGCAAATTTTTTTATTTCCTCTTCTTTCAGGTTGAGACGTGCGTTTGCAGCTACTCTTTTTACCAGTTCGGGAGTGATATCCATAACCATGACAGCGGGATTGGGAGGTGTAGTCCCCTTCGGTATGCAATGACTATTGTTTTTTTGCTATGTCAAGCTTGAGGTGCAGCTCTTTGAGGAAGTCATCCGTCCATTCCTGCGGGCTGCCGTCAAGTGGGTTTTCTGATGCTTTGTTGCGTGGGAAGGCAATTGCTTCGCGTATGTCATTTAGTCCGCACATTAGTGCAACTAACCTGTCAAAGCCGAGTGCGATGCCGCCGTGTGGCGGCGCGCCGTATTTGAATGCCCTCATTAAAAAGTCAAATCTTTTTTCTGCTTCTTCGTATTCAAGTCCTACGACGTGCAGTACTCGTGCTTGTACGTCTTTTCTGTGGATTCTTATGCTCCCGCCGCCCAATTCCACTCCGTTTAATACGCAGTCGTATGCTTTTGCCCTGACTTTTCCGGGCGCTGTTTCAAGCTTGTCCATATCCTCATCTTTTGGGCTTGTAAAAATGTGATGGCGTGCCTGCCAGCTGCTGGTTTCTTCGTTCCACTCATAGAGTGGGAAGTCAATTATCCAGAGGAAATTGTACGTGCCTTCTTTGATTAACCCTAATTTTTTTCCGATGTGTAATCTAACTTGGCCGAGCCCGTTTGCTGCTTTTTCAAATTCGTCTGCTGCAAATAGTAAAAGGTCTCCTTCCTCTGCTCCTGTTGCTGTTATTAGTTGTGCCTGAACGTGTTGAGAGAAGTATTTGACTATGCTGCTTTCAAGCAGATTTTTGCCTGCCACTTTCATCCATGCAAGCCCGGGAAGCTTATACAATTTTGCAATTTCAATGAGTTCTTCTATTTCTGTGCGGGTGAATTTTCCTGCACCTTTGGCATTTAAACAGAACACTTTTCCTTTTTTGTCTAATACCGACTTGAATACCCCGAAATCAGAGTGTTTTACAATGTCAGATACATCCGCAAATTCAAGCCCGAAGCGTACATCTGGTTTGTCACTGCCATACCTGCTCATTGCCTCGTGGAACGTCATTCTTGGAAATGGTGTTTGTATATCTATGTTCAAAACTTTTTTGAAGATGTGCTTGAGCAGTCCTTCCACAATTGTTTGGACGTCTTTTTCTTCAACAAAACTCATTTCAAGGTCTATTTGTGTGAATTCTGGTTGCCTGTCTGCACGCAAATCTTCATCGCGCAGGCAGCGTGCGAGTTGGAAATATCTGTCACAGCCGGAGACCATAAGCAGTTGTTTGTAAATTTGCGGTGATTCTGGCAAGGCGAAGAATTTTCCCGGGTGCACTCTGCTCGGCACTTTGAACACGCGTGCTCCTCCTGGTGTTGTTTTTACGAGCATCGGTGTCTCTATTTCCATAAATTTCTGGCTTGTGAGATATTCGCGTGTTGCCTGCGCTGCTGTATGCCTCATCAGCAGGCGTTGTTGCATTGTTGGCCTGCGCAAATCGAGATATCTGTATTCCAGCCGCATCTCTTCATTTGCAACAGTCCTGTCATCAACTTCAAAGGGCGGTGTTTCTGCCTGGTTTAGCACTTCTAAGCTGTCAGAAATTACTTCAATCTCACCGGTCACAATTTTTTTATTCTCCATCCCTTGCGGCCTTAATCGCACGTGACCCGTGACTTGCAATACCCATTCCCTGCCAATGTGCTGTGCTTTTTCGTGTGCCTGCTTGTTGTGGGACGGGTCAAAAACAACTTGTGTTATGCCGTATCTGTCGCGCAGGTCTATGAAAATGAGCCCTCCATGGTCTCTGCGCGTGTGTACCCAGCCGCAGAGAACCGCCTCTTTCTGAAGGTCTTTTTTCGTTAGTTCCCCGCAGGTATGCGTTCTTTTCATGGGAATGAGGCGAGAATGGTGCTTTATAAACTTTTAGCGTTATTTCTTGAACTTAATCTTGAGTGCCAGGTCTTCCAATTTCTCAAGTCCGTATTTTATGGCGTCGAACTTTTTCCTGACTGGCGTGTTTCTCCAGTCGAACAGCATTAGTTCCTCATAGAGCTCATTGACGAAATCCTTTATGCCAAGTGCCGACTTGTAGTCGCCTTTTATGCTGCTGTTGACTGCTTTTCTGACCAATTCTCCAACTACATCAGAAAGTGCTGATAGGTAAATTTCCACGTCAATGCCAAGCTGTTTTGCTGTTGGGATATTGCCGTTTTTCAGGTAGTGCACATAGCATGCTGCTTCGGAATATTCTTCCATAGCATCCGAGTATGCTCCTGTGCTTGCTGCGAGATGCGGGTCTTTTTTGAGAAGGTTGTCGATTTTCCTTATAGATGCTTTTGCTTCTGCAAGGAGCTTGTCTGCTTCTTTCATGTCGTTTCTGTGCGCGGCATATATGGCTGCCTTGCTTGACTTGAGAACTACCCTGCTGTCCGCTATAAGTTGCTCTCGCTGCTTGTCAAATGCTTCCATATAGTAGCGCATCTCTGCAAAGTCCTTCTTATTGAGCATGCCTTCTCCCGACTCGTCGACATTTATAAATATTCCTATGTCGAAAAAAGTGGTTTTTTGATGTCATCCAAAGCGTTTATTGACGATACCCGTGCTTTGTCTGTACAGAAAGCTTTATATAAGCACAAAGTCCCTTTGTCAATGAAAAGAGTGTGAATTAATGGCTGAGACAGTACTGGGCGGCGTGTTGGATTTCTTCAGGGAATTGGGCATTTATGACGTTGTCCTGCCTTTTATTTTGGTCTTTACGATTATGTTCGCCATTCTCGAGCGGACGAAGATTTTTGGCACTGAAGGTGAGAAGAAGTACACCAAGAAGAACCTTAACGCAATGGTTGCGTTTGTTGTTGCATTCCTTGTGGTTGCTTCATCGAAGCTTGTTGAAGCTATTACCAAGGTCAGCAGTGAGATTATTGTCTTGCTTCTGCTGATTGTCTTTTTCCTGATGCTTGTTGGCACGTTCTACACGACTGAGGAGATTGAGAAGAAAGGTGTTTCTTTGGAAGGTCCCTGGCGGCTCGGCTTTATGATTTTTATTGCGATTGCCATTTTGTTTATCTTTTTGGACGCGATTACAACAGAGGATGGCAGGACCTGGCTTGAGGTATTTTGGGATTGGCTGTCCCAGTTTTACACGAATACTGCTGTTGCTGCGATAGTTTTAATAATCGCAGTTATTATATTTGTATACTTCGTTACAAAAGGCAAGGATTGAAAAGGAGGTTAATATGCTGTTCCAGTATTACCCGACATATACATCAGGTACAGGCAGAAGTGTTTTTCAAACGTTGGCCGACTGGGGTTTTGTTGACGCCATTCTGCCGTTTATTCTGATTTTCGTTCTTGTTTTTGCCATCTTGCAGAAAATTGGCATGTTCAAAGACGACAAGGGCAAGCCTGACAGAAAGATTAACGGCTTGCTCGCATTGGTGATTGCTGCCTTGGTTGTCGTGCCTCACGTTGTGCAGCTTTACCCTCCTGACCAGGACCCTATTAACATTATAAACCAGTTTCTGCCAAGCACTGCAGTGATTTTGGTGGCGATTTTGGCTGTTATTCTTTTGTTGGGCCTTGCCGGCGCTGAAATTCCTAGTGTTCTTCAGTGGCTGATTGCTTTGTTCGCTCTTGGTTTTCTTATAGTTATGATTTTGATGGCAGTCATTCCTGGCTTTTTCCCTACTTTCTACTGGCTTCAGGATCCTGCCATTCAGGCATTGCTTATTATTCTGCTCGTGATGGCTTTGGTCGCGTGGTTTGTTATCAGGGAGCCTGGCGAGGGCGACTTCAAGGGATGGATTAAGGATTGGCTGGGCGAGATCAAGTAAAATGCCTTTTCAGCAAGCACCAAGTGGCGGACAGTTGCGTGGAGTTTTTCAGTACTTGGTGGATTTTGGTTTTCTTGACCTTGTCTTGCCGTTTATCCTGATTTTTACTCTTATTTTTGCAATTTTGCAGATGACCAAGGTGTTTAAGATAAAGAAGAAGGTCAAGATTGGCGGTCAGGAGCAGGAAGTTGAGGTTGGTGACCGCAAGATCAACTCTCTTATCGCCTTGGCAATTGCTGCAATGCTGGTTATTCCTCATGCGATTGGAATGTATCCTCCTGAGATGGACCCGATTGCATTGATGTCAAGCTTCCTCCCCAGCACGGTTGTCGTGCTTGCTGCTGTTTTTGTTGTCATGTTGCTGTTGGGCTTTGCCGGCGCTGCTGAAAAGAGCGCTTTGCAGCTGCTGATTGCCGCGATTGGCGTTGGCTTGCTGGTGTTTTTGTTCGTCTTGAACATGTTTCCGCGCACGTTCCCGGCGTTTTACTGGCTGGCCGACCCTACTATACAGGCGGTTTTGTTTGTTTTCCTGATTATGGGCTTGATTGTGTATTGGGTGATGAAGCCAGAAAGCGCAAAGCCCTTGCCGAAATCATTGAAAGAGTGGATGCTTGAGCGCCATCCGCCGAGGACATGATGGCTACCCCGCTTGATGTTACAGCTTTGCAGCAGTTCAGCGGTATTTTTCCGTTTTTGCTGACGTTAGTGCTGGTTTACGCTATTCTGTCAATGACTGCCTGGTTTAAGGACAAGAAGACCTTGGCTGCATTGATTGCAATCATCGCAGCGTTTATTACCCTGTTGAGCCCGATTGCAATTAAGACAATTAATTTGATGGCTCCTTGGTTTGTTTTGTTTGTTATTTTCGCAATTTTGTTTGTGCTTGCTTTTATGCTGTTTGGTTTCGAGCAGAAGGCGTTTACTGACTTTATTATTAGTGGTGAGTATGGTGTCGGTACTTGGATTATGGCGATTATGCTTATTATTGGAATCGGCTCACTTGTGTATGTAGTGAATGAGGAAAGGGGCTTTGCCGAGTTGACTGCTGAGAATGTAAGCGCTGTGAAACCTTCTGAGTCATATGGTTTCTGGCAAACGTTGTTTCACCCTAAGGTTTTGGGAATGGTGTTGGTACTGCTTGTAGCTTTGTACACTGTCAAGCAGATGACAAAGTCAGAATGACTTATTTTTTTGCTGATTTGGTTATTCGGGAGAGCTCTTGAATGTTTCCTGTTAGTTCCGGAAGAACTTTCTGGAAGACCTTTTCCATCGCTTTTATTTCTGTTCCTACGTCCATCAGGGTTTTGTCATATTCACCTATACGTGCCACGATTGCCTTGTGCAGTCCATCGAGGTCTGCCCGTATGTCTGTCATGCTTTGCTCAAGCTTGTCTATGCGTGAGGTTAGAAGGTCTTTCCATTCGTTGACTTTGGCAACGTCTTTTTGCAACTCGTGCCATTTTTCCTCTATGATTTGCTCAACTAGTGCTTCTGATTCAGGGTGTGCCGGTGCTTTTATTTCGCTGCGGGGTGGCATTTCTCCTGGCGCTTCCATTGGCTCTATTGTCTTTTTGACTTCTGCTTGTGCTAATGCGTCGTAGATTTGTGTTGGCTGGTAGCCCTGTCTTTGTAATGTTTGTATGATTTGGTTGTTTGTCAGTCCTTGTGACTGCATGCTGACAACTTGCGCTATTGGAACTTCAGAAGGCAATGGAGGGGGTTGTGTGCCGGGCATTGGGGGCGCTCCTGGTGGCATTTGCCCTGTAGGCATTGGATAGGGTGTTTCTATGTCTTTTTTCTTTTTGAAGATGTCCATTAATGCCATCGTATCAACCTTTTTTTATTCGTTGAAGAATTAATGATTTTTAAAGGTTTGTATTAGGAGGTCAAGTCAAGTTTCTGGTGCTAACTTGCCTTGGTCCTCTGGACTCATTTTTCTCTCAGGTGCGGAGGAGGGAAAATTGACCTCAGCGAAGCCGAGGCAGAGCGGCCAGCGCCATTAAGTTGACAGCACCGTATTAGGATGGGCTGTCGTAATTTGGCTTTTCTGTTTCTTCGTGCTTGCCGAGTTTTTCGTCAATTATTTTCTCGATTCTGTCTGCAGTTACGAATTTGACCGGGTCCCAGAGTTCAAGGTAGCGCTTCATGACGTCAATGTCTTCTTTGCGCGCAGCTAGCCGGAGTTCTTTGATTATGGTTATTATCTTGTCCTCGACTGCTTGTATTGTACGACGCATTTCCGTAACGTCATTTTGGAGTAATTTTATTTCTGCCATTGCTTTTTTGTGGTTTGATAGCATGTTTTGTTCCACAAGAAGCAGTTTTTTGCGGAGTTCTGAGTAGCGTTCTTCGCTAATGCGCACTCTTGCAGCCATCAGGTTGAGCTGTTCTGTTGTGCCGCTTATGTCATGCTCTATTGCTTGTTTTGGCGCTCCAAATGCGCTTTTTGCCGGTATCGGCGGCTCTATTGCATAGGTTTCTTCTGGCATGCTAAATGTTTATATACCCTCATAATTTAAGTGTCGGTGAACATCATAAATTTGCGTGACTCTAGGTTAGTGGTAAAAGAGGGGATATGGCAGCGTGTGGGAAATATGACATAATTCGTGAAGGGGAGGACATCATTCTCAGGGTTGACTGCGAGGGCTGCCCTTTCTTTCCGAGTTTGGAGGATGAGCCGCGCTTGATGTCCATTACCATGGACATTCTGGCTGAGGCGGGCACTATTACTAAGATTGTTTATGTTCAAAAGCGCGATTTTGAGTACGATGAAGCACAGGTTGCAATGCTGTCCGAGCTTGCTGCCATTTACAAGAGCTTGGTTGCGCAGAAGTTTTCTTACGGACTGCTTGCAAAGCCGGCTTGCGCACGCTGGGTTAATCCGAGATACGTGCAGATACAGGAGATTTTGTATCGTTTGTTCAAGCAGGACCCGATTGCTGCCTATGTTGATTTGATACGGCTTGCAAGAGAGGAAAAGAGGCAGATTGATGCAGGATTGACCACGCAGGAGGGTGTGCAATGCTTGCAGAATTATTTCAAATTATTGCAGGAAGCGGTTAACATGCTTGAGCAGACAAGGATGATTAAGCTTGCCCAGCCGTATCTGCCCGGCTTCCAGCCGGGCGACAGGGCTATTTACCGCCGCTTGTTTTCTCCAACCATTAAGCCGGATTTCATGTTTACCAAGCTGATGGCTTCTTTTCCTTCTGAAGGCGAGGAGCTGGCGAGTTATCAGGTTGGCGAGACGGAAATTACTGTTTTCCAGTTGCCCGAGACAGTGCAGTATCTTTACCATATGGTGCCTGCTGAGTTCAAGCTGAATGAGGAAAAGTATGAATTGCTTGATGCCGCTCGGAAGATTATGGCTGAACACAAGCCGAAGCGTTCTGAGTTTGTTGACCCTGAACGTATGCGGCAGGTTTTTGCTTCTGTTGGAACTGATTTGCTTGAGGAGCTTGCGAATAGTCGTGGAATGCATTTGCGTGTGAAGGACCGTGAGGAGCTTGCTGATATTCTTGTGCGCTACACTGTCGGATTTGGGCTTGTTGAAGTGCTGTTGCAGGATGACAATGTGCAGGACATTACTATTAACTCTCCTATGGGACGGATCCCGATGTTTATCGTGCATAATGAGTTTGGCGATTGCACTACAAACATTATTCCGACTGCTCCTGAAGGTGAGAGTTGGGCGTCCAAGCTGAGGATGATTTCAGGGAGGCCCCTTGATGAGGCAAATCCTATTCTTGATACAGAGCTTGTTTTGCCTTCCGCGCGTGCAAGAGTTGCCGCGATTACCTCTCCGTTGAATCCAACTGGCTTGGCGTACTCATTGCGCCGTCATCGTGACAAGCCCTGGACTTTGCCTTTGTTTATGAGCAACCGTATGTTGACACCTTTGGCTGCTGGCGTTTTGAGCTTTTTGATTGACGGTAGTAGGACTATGCTGATTGCCGGTACAAGGAGTTCTGGAAAGACCTCTTTGCTTGGAAGCGTTATGGTTGATATTATGCGCCGTTCCAGAATCATCACTATTGAGGATACTTTGGAATTGCCTGTTGACGCGTTGAGAAAGCTGAATTACAATATTCAGAGCATGAAGGTTGCTTCTGCTTTGACTCGCGGGACTACTGAAGTTAGTGCTGATGAGGGCATTAGAACGACTTTGCGCCTTGGCGATTCCAGCTTGATTGTTGGTGAAGTTAGGAGCGTTGAGGCGCGTGCGTTGTACGAGGCAATGCGTGTAGGTGCTTTGGCAAATGTTGTTGCCGGAACTATTCATGGCGATTCTCCTTATGGGGTTTTTGACCGTGTTGTGAACGATTTGGGCGTTCCGAGGACGAGTTTCAAGGCAACTGACCTTATTGTTGTTGCCAATCCTGTGAGAAGCCCTGATGGCATTCATCGTTGGAGGAGGGTTACTCAGATTACCGAGGTGCGGAAATTGTGGGAGGAGGATCCTTTGGCTGAGGGTGGTTTTGTTGACTTGTTCAAGTACGACCCGCAGACGGATGCTTTGGTGCCTACAAATGACCTGCTGAGGGGTGACAGCGATGTTATCAAGGCGGTTGCCGGAAATGTAAAAGAGTGGGCTGGAAACTGGGATGCTGTTTGGGATAATATTAATCTGCGCTCCAGGATGAAGGAGCTGATGGTTGAGACCGCTAACAAACTGAAAAATCCTGGTTTGCTGGAAGCGGATTTTTATGTTCGCGCGAATGATGAGTTTCACAGGATTTCTGAGAAGGTTCGGGATGAGGTTGGAATGCTTGACAGCAAGCGCATACTTTTTGAATGGAGTGAATGGTTGCGGGGCGCGGTTAGGAAATGAACGGGGATTTGGTTGCAAAGTACAAGCAGAAATTGTCAGAACAGCTTGAATTGCAGGCAAGCATGCCGAGTTCTCGGTTGTACAGCCGTGAGTATCAGGTTTTCAGGAAGGAGATTCTGCCTCCTGAAGCCGGATTGTTCGAGAAGCTGTGCAATTTTTGTGCAAAGATTTTGAAGATGAAGGTGAAGCCGGAAAAGGCGGCGCAGATGCAGGATGCATTAAACACTGCTCATTTGCAGACAACTCCTTCTGCTGTGATGGCTGCGAGTTTTGTCCTTCCAATTGCATTTTTGATTGTTGGAGTGTTTGCCTCTCTTTTGCTGTTTGACAGCATTTTCTTTGCCGTGTTTAGCATGACTGCCGGGCTTGCAGGAATTTTTCTTATTCAGAACGTGCCGTTTTATCTTGCCAACCAGTGGAGGATGAAAGCGAGCAACCAGATGGTGTTGTGCATTTTTTATGTCGTGACTTATATGCGCCATACTTCAAATTTGGAGAATGCAATTGAGTTTGCATCCGAGCATCTTGCCCCTCCTTTGAGTTTGGACTTGCGCAAGGTTATTTGGGATGTTGAGAGTGGAAGGTATGAGAGCATCAAGGATTCTTTGGAGAGTTATCTTGCCGGCTGGCGTCAGTACAATATGGAGTTCGTGGAGTCGTTCCACCTTGTTGAGAGTTCTTTGTATGAGACCTCAAATGACCGCCGTCTTGCTTTGCTGGACAAGTCATTGGATGTTATTCTGGACGAAACATATGAGAAGATGCTGCATTATGCGCAGAACTTGAAGGGCCCTATCACAATGCTTCATATGCTTGGCGTTATCCTGCCGATTCTTGGTCTTGTAATCCTGCCTTTGGTTGTTAGCTTTATGGAAGGGGTGAAATGGTACCATATTGCTGCGTTGTATAATGTTGCGCTTCCCATTGTTGTGTATTTGATGGGCAGGCAGATTTTGTCCAAAAGGCCTACTGGTTATGGCGATACCGATGTTGCCGAGATTAATCCTTCATTGAAGAAATACAGGAATATTGTGTTTAAGGTCGCGGGGATTGAATTTACTATTCATCCTCTTTTTATAGCGGTTGTTGTGGGAGTGGCGTGTTTCATTCTTGGAATGTTGCCGTTGATTATGCATTCTTTGAACCCTGATTATGATTTCAAATTGTTTGACTTTGACTTTTTGGGTTATAAGCCGAGCACTCTATTGGAAGGTGTTATTGTTGGTCCTTATGGCCTTGGCGCAAGCTTGATGTCTTTGTTTTTCCCGTTGGCTTTTGCGTTGAGTTTTGGTTTGTATTTCCGTTTGCGAAGTCAGAACGTTATTAAGATTCGTGAGGAAGCGAAAAAATTGGAGGACGAGTTTGCTTCTGCATTGTTCCAGCTTGGAAACCGCCTGGGCGATGGATTGCCTGCAGAGATTGCTTTTCAGAAGGTTGCTGACGTGATGGAAGATACAATTTCTGGCAGGTTTTTCAAGTTGGTTGCAATTAATATCAGCAAGATGGGGATGAGCGTGAAGGAAGCGATTTTCAACCCTCAGACTGGCGCTGTTGCTGCTTTCCCGAGCGCGATTATCCAGTCTTCAATGAAAGTTTTGATTGAGAGTGTTAAGAAGGGTCCTGTTATTGCTGCTCAAGCTCTTCTTAATGTTGCACGTTACATCAAGGAAATTCACAAGGTTAATGAGCGTTTGAAGGATTTGATGGCAGATATTATTTCTGACATGAAATCGCAGATTGCGTTCTTGACGCCTGCTATTTCCGGGATTGTTGTTGGCATTACTTCCATGATTACGTTTATTTTGGGTAATTTGTCCAAGAACATTAGGAATCTTGGCGCCGAGCAGGCCGGCACCCAGATTGGCACGTTGGCAAGTTTCTTTGGCGACGGTATCCCAACGTACTATTTCCAGGCTGTTGTCGGAATTTATGTTTTCCAGATTGTTTATATTTTGACTGTTTTGTCAAATGGAATTGAAAATGGCGCTGACAAGCTGGAAGAGCGCTATCTGCTCGGTCAGAATTTGATTAAGAGCACTGTTTTGTACGTTTTGATTGCTTTGGTCGTTATGGTTTTGTTCAATATGATTGCGATGAGAATTGTTGGAACAGCGATTATAGCTACAGGTTAGAAAGAATAAAAATGGGAGTGGCCGGATTTGAACCGGCGACAACTCCGTAACTGAGCTGTTTCACTTCAGCGGACTGAGCTGCGTTCGACACGCATGTACTCTCCCGGGCTGAGTTACACTCCCATTAGGCGTTTCTCTCTATGAATTATTTAAAACCCTTTCGGTTCTAAGGTGCTGTCAACTTAATGGTGCTGGCCTCTCTGCCTCAGCTTCGCTGAGGTCATTTTTTCTCCTCCGCACCTGCGAAGAGAAGAGAAAAATGAGTCCAGAGGACCAAAGTGCAGCCAGCACCAGAAACTTGACTTGACCCGGTTCTAAAGCTCACAGGACAAGTACGCACACGAGATATTTAATCTCCGAAAATATTCCAATTTTATGCACAAAGATCTTCCGGAATTAATTGGAATTATAATTGGAGATGGCAATCTAAGCAATGTACAAAAGCATTACAGAATAGGATTTACTGGAGATCCTGTCAATGATAAAGAATATTTTGATTATGTTAAAGTTCTTATCAAAAAAGTTTGGAAAAAAAGTGTGCGAATATTTCTCGGCGGACGTGGATTAAGGATTGTAGTTAATTCTAAGACCTCATTCACAGAAGTCACTCAGCAATATGGCCTTCCTATTGGTGAAGGCAAGTGTGAAAAGGTTGTTATTCCTGAAAGTATTGCAAACGACTGGAATCTTGTCAGACATGCTATCCGTGGACTTGTTGACACCGACGGTTCAATTTTTGTTGCCGACAAGCGCGGAAGTCCTAAGTATCCTTCAATTGAGATAACGACGTGCAGCATTCGATTAGCAGAGCAACTAAGAAGAATTTTACTCAGTCGTGGTTTTAGAGTTGCCAATATTTGGTGTGACAGGCCAAGAACACCGAATTCGAGGCCTTCCTACAAAGTGCCTTTGAATGGACGTGCAAATGTCATAAAATGGCTGCAGGAGATTGGTTTCTCAAATCCGATTAAAAGAAGAAAAGCTGAAGCTGCCGTGAGCTAATTATTGCACAACTTCTAATCTTCCAAACTTTCCTGTTCCGAGTTGTTTTTCTCCTCTGAACTCTGATACGTAACCGTTTATGATGTGGACTTTCATGCCTGCTTTGACCAAATCACATTGCTCGTTCCATAGTGTCAATGTTATTTCACCTGATGCGTCTTTTGCTTTGGCGTTTGCCACTTTGCCAGATTTGCCGAATTTGTCAAATGTGCGTGGTTCTTGTACGCTTACGACTTCTACTACAATGTCGATTTTTCCTTGTCCTGCTTCTAAATCTTTTATCTCCATTTTCTCACCCTAAATGTGCATTTTTCCGGTAATTAGTTGGTAAAGTGTGTCGCGTAGTTCGCTTGTTTTTACTCTTTTCTGTGCTGCAGTGTCGCGCGCTCTGATGGTGACGTCATTATTTGTAAGCGATTCAAAGTCAACTGTGATGCAGTAAGGCACTCCGACTTCATCAAGGCGCGCATATCTTTTTCCTATGCTGCCTGTGTCGTCATACATTACTTCGTAGCATTCACGCAGTTCTTTGAATATTTCTGTTGCTTTTTTGACAAGCTCTGGTTTGTTTGATAGAAGCGGGAATATGCCTGCTTGCAATGGGGCAAGCGATGTTGGCAGTGAGAGCCATACCCTGTCTTCTTTTTGCCTGTACGCCATTTCAAGAGTGGCATAGAATGTTCTGTCAAGTCCGATTGAGATTTCCCATATGTGCGGGATGAATTTGCTGCCGTTTGGCCTGACAAACTGCAGGTCTGTCTTGCTGCCTTCCATATGTCCTTTGAGGTCATAGTCCGTTCTGTAGTTGTTCGCTACCAGTTCTAGCCAGCCGAGTGATGTTTCTATTTCAAAATCCCATGCTTCTTTGGCGTAGAACGCTCTTTCTTTGTCATCCAATTGTCTAAAGCGCATTTTCTCAACAGGTATCCCGTATCGCTCAAACAGTTGCTGTGTCCGAGCAAGATAGTAAGCGATTAGCTTGCCTGAAACTAATTTGTCTTTGACGAGTTTTTCTGCTGAGATGTATTCTATTTTGTCACTGCCTGCTTTCTGGATTTTGAGTGCGTATCCTTTTACCTCTTCCCATCGCTCCATTTCGTTTATCTGTGTCGGGTCAAAGAACACTTCTGCTTCCATTTGTGAAAATTCCACTTGTCTTAGTAGTGTTTGTCTTGGCGATATTTCGTTTCTGAATGATTTGCCTACCTGCGCCACTCCTTTTGGCAGCGTGACTCGCATTGTTCTGACCATTCTGCTCCAGTCGACAAAGATTGTCTGGCAGGTTTCTGGTCGCAAATAGCATGCTGCTTTTGTTGAAACTCCTACATCTGCTTTGACCATCATATTGAATCTTTTGACGTCCATTAGCTCGCCCTTGCATTTTGGGCATTTGACTTTGTGCTCGCGTAATGCGGCAGTGAGTTCTTCGAGTGGTGCTGATTCTTTGTATGTTTTTTTGGTTTTTTCTTCAAGAAGTTTGTCTGCTCTGTGTATTATGTTGCATTTTTTGCATTGGGTTATTGGGTCGTTGAAGTTTGCCAGGTGTCCTGATGACTTGAAAACGTCTTCGGGCATTATTACTGAGCCGTCAAGCTCAAGGAATTCTTCTTTTTGAACCAGGTGTTTTCTCCAGATTTCTACTATTTTGCGCCTGATTGTTGCTCCATATGGTCCGAAGTCGTAGAGGCCTGCTGGTGCGTTTGCGTATATTTCGCTTGCCGGGTAGAAAAGGCTTCTTCTTAGTGCCAGATTGACGATATCTTCATAGGTGACCATTGGAAAAAGCTATGGCGAGTGCTTTTTAAAGGTTTCTGGCAATGCTTATATATAAAGATAGACTTACTCTCTATAAGACAGTATTTGGGGGTTGAAAAATGAAAAGCTTTGGAATTCTTGGATTATTGCTGGTGCTTTTGGTTGCGTGCGCGCCTGCAGAGCAGCCGAAAGCAGAGCCTACTGTTGTGCCGGTTGAAAAGATTAAACTCGGCGCGATTTTGCCGTTGACTGGCGATGCTGCCGAGTACGGTTTGCCGGAGAAGGCAGGTATTGAAATTGCAGTTGAGGAAATTAACTCTGCAGGTGGAGTGAATGGCAAGCTGTTAGAAGTTATTTTTGAGGATTCAAAATGCGATTCCAAGGCTGCTACAACCGCAACGCAGAAACTGGTTGATGTTGATGGTGTGAAAGTCATTATTGGTGGTGCGTGCAGCTCTGAAACGATTGCTGCAGCGGCTATCACCGAACCGAAGCAGGTGGTTTTGTTGAGCCCGTCTGCTAGTAATCCAAGCATCACCACGATTGGTGACTTTGTTTTTAGAACGTATCCAAGCGATGCATTCTCGGCTTCGGTTGCTGCAGAGCATGCATTCAAGCAGGGCTGGAAAAAATCTGCAATAATTTCTGAGCAGAAGGATTATGCGCAGGGCTTGAGAAACACGTTCAAGGAAACGTATAACAGGCTTGGTGGAAGTGTTGTTGCAGATGAGACCTTCGGGCCGGATGACACGGACTTTAAGACGCAGATTTTGAAGATTGTACGTGCTAAACCAGATGTAATTGCAGTGTACCCGCAGACGGCAGCTAAGGGAATCCTGATTATAAAGCAACTGCGCGAGTTGGGTGCAAAACAGCAGTTGATTGGTGCTGAAATCCTGATTACGCCGGCTGCTGCAAAGGAGAATGCTGATTTGCTTGAGGGCTTTATTGGTCTTGAGCCGGCGTTTGATGACAAGAATGCAAAAGCTGCCTCACTGTTTGGGAAGTACAAGGCAAGGAAAAACGAGGATCCGCCGCAGCCATTTTTCATGGCATCTGCCTATGATGATGTCTACTTGGTTGCCGAGGCTGTCAGGGCAAACAACGGTGTTGTTGACACTGTTCAGATTCGTGACTTCTTGTATGCTGTCAAGGACTGGGATGGGGCTGTTGGCAAGCTGACTATTGACCAGAACGGTGACCCGATTATGACTTTTGCCATCAAGCAGATTTCAAACGGTGTGCCTTTGGAGCTGAAGTAAGTTCTTTTTTTCTTTTGTTTTCTCTTCCAAAAATCTTAAAAATGTGGGTTTGACTGAAGTGTTATGGCAATCGCAACCCAATTGATATTGAACGGTATTGTTGCTGGTGCAATTTATGCTTTGGTTGCGAGTGGTTTTTCTCTCATATACAGCGTTACTAAGTTTATGCACATTGCGCATGGCGCGGTATTGGCGTTGTCGGCATATTTGATGTACACTTTTGCAGTTCAATCTGGCTTGAATTTTTGGCTTGCAATTGTGCTGACTTTGTTTTGCAGTTGTTTAATCGGCGTTCTTATGAATTTGCTTGTGTATAAGCCATTGAGAAGGCGCAAAGCTTCGAGCGCGGTGTTGTTGATTGCCAGCATTGCCGTATTGATTTTTGTCAACGCCCTTATTTTGGCGATATGGGGCGCTGATGTCAAGACGATTAATACCCGTAATCCGGTTTTTGACTTTGTTGGCGCCAGAATAACGTTAATCCAAACCGATATTATTGTTATTTCGATTGTTCTTCTGTTTTCTTTATGGCTGTTGATGAAAAGGACAAAATTGGGCAAGGCAATGAGGGCAGTTGCTGATAATAAGGATGTTGCGCAGACTGTGGGCATCAATCCTGAGAGAATTTACACTTGCACATTTCTGATTGGCAGTTTTTTGGCCGGTGTTGCAGGTATTTTGATTGGCATTGAGCAGAACCTGTTCCCCACGATGGGCTCTTCGCTTGTTATCAAGGGGTTTACTGGCGCTGTGATTGGCAGTTTGGCAAGTATTCCTGGCGCTGTTCTTGGCTCGTTCATTCTTGGTCTTGTGGAGAATATAGGAATTTGGTGGCTTCCAAGCGGTTATAAGGATGCGATTGCGTTTGTTTTGCTGTTCATATTCCTGTTGTTCAGACCCCAGGGCCTTTTGGGTGTCAAGGAGAGGGAGGCCTGATGGCTTTCGAGAATTATCTTATTCATCTTGGAATTTTGATCGCGATTTACAGCATCCTCACAATCAGTTTGAATTGGGCTGTTGGATTTACCGGCTTGCTGAATCTTGGTCATATCGGATTTTTCGGCATTGGTGCATATGTGAGCGCATTGCTTGCTGTTAATGGAATTCCAGTCTTTATGAGCATAATCATCGGAGGCATTGCCGGTTTGATTGCTGGATTTTTGCTTGCCCTGCCGACCTCAAGGTTGAAAGGCGATTATCTTGCCTTGGCAACTCTTGGTTTTTCATTTATTTTGGGCAGTGTTGCGCGTAATTGGACTGAGGTAACACGTGGCGCGTTGGGAATTCCTGGAATTCCTAAGGTTGTGCAGGGAAACATTAGATTTTTGATTATCGTGTTGATAATTACGGCAATTACGTACTTTATTTTTTGGAAATTGTCGCATTCAAGGTTTGGAAAGACGTGCGAGGCAGTGCGTGATGATGAGCTTGCTGCTAAAATGCTTGGCAAGGATACGTTTATGGCAAAAATGCTGGCATTGTCTGTTAGCGCTTTCTTTGCAGGCATTGCTGGTGGTTTTTTTGCGCATTATATAACTTTTATCGACCCGTCTATTTTTGGCATCGAGGACTTGATTTTGTTGTTTAGCATGATGGTTGTTGGAGGCTTGGCATCGGTGAAAGGCGCTGCTGTTGGCACAATTATTTTGTTCCTATTGCCAGAGCCGTTGCGCTTCATTGGATTCCCAAGTGCAGTGCTTGGTCCTATGCGCGCCATGATTTTTGCATTGATTTTATTGTTAATCCTTATTTACAAGCCAAAGGGCTTGTTCGGGAGGGTGGACTTGGCGTGATTACTGTGCACAAGCTTGACAAGCATTTTGGTGGCGTGTATGCCGTGCATAACTGCACGTTTACAGTCAAGGACAACACTATTACAAGCATTATTGGACCGAACGGTGCAGGCAAAACTACCTTGTTCAACTTGATTTGCGGCATTATCAAGCCCGATGCAGGTGAGATTTTACTGGAGGGCAGGAATATCACTCGTTTGCCAACGCATAGGATTGCTCGTTCTGGAATAAGCAGGACTTTCCAGCAGGCGCGGTTGTTCAGGAATATGTCTGTGAAGGATAATTTGTTGCTCGCCAAGCCTTCAACTGATGCTGAATTGAAAGAAGTTTTGAAAAAAGTGCATTTTCCATTAGACATGAATACGCGCGCGAGTGATTTGAGTTATGGCCAAATGCGCTTGGTTGAGATTGCACGTGCTTTGATGAAGCCTCATAAATTGCTGATGCTTGACGAGCCGACTGCCGGCGTAAATCCTAAAGTAAGGCATGAATTGAAGGAAATTCTGCTGAAATTGAAAAAAGAAGGCAATACTGTTCTATTGATTGAGCATGATATGGAGTTTGTGATGAGTATCAGCGATGAAGTTATCGTAATGACCGAGGGCACAGTGCTTACAAGAGGCACACCGAAGCAGGTGCAGTCTGACAAGAGGGTTTTGGAGGCTTACTTAGGAAAATGAGCTTTCTTGCCATTAAAAATCTTGAAGCTGGATATGGAAAACTGCATATCTTGTTTGGAGTAAACATGGATGTAAAGCCCGGCGAGATTACCGTAATAATCGGTCCGAATGGTGCAGGAAAAAGCACTGTGTTGAAAAGCATTTTCAAGCTGACTGACATTTACAACGGGCGGATTGTTTACAAAGGAAAAGATATTACAAGATTGCCGACGCATGAGCGCATTCAGATGGGTATTGCTATTGTGCCACAAGGCCGACAAGTCTTTTCAGGGCTTACTGTAAAAGAAAATTTGGAGATGGGTGCTTTCATGACAAAGGATAAAGATCTTATCCAGAAGCGTATGGCTGAAGTTTTGACTCATTTTCCTGTTTTGAAGGAAAAACTGCATCAGAATGCTTTTAGTTTGTCCGGTGGCCAGCAACAGATGCTTGCCATTGCGCGCGGTTTGATGATGGACCCGCAGGTTTTGCTGCTGGACGAGCCCTCTCTTGGTCTTGCGCCGAAAACAATGAAGGAAATATTTGGAAAGATTCGTGAAATCAACAGGGAAGGCACTGCTATCATCATGGTTGAGCAGAATGCCAAGGCCGCCTGCGAGATTGCCGATCATATTTATGTTTTGGAAGAAGGCAAGGTTGCCCTGCACGGAGATAAATCCATAATGAATTCAGAAAAAATCAAGCATATTTATCTTGGCGGGCACGGGCATAATTAATTACTTGTTCAACCACTCCAGTTCTTCTTCATCCAGTTTCAATTCTCGTGTTATTGCTTCTGTGCTTGTATGTTTTAATTGATATAATCTGTGAACGTACGGCAGTGTCTCCTGCAGTGCCTTTTTTGTTGAGCAGTGTGTTGCAACTGCCAATTTGCCTGCAACTCTTTTCCGTCTGTTGTATTTCTGGTTTGCCATCCAGATTTTGAGCAAGCGTTGTGTTCTGCCATAAGACACAAAAGCAGTTGATTTTTTGTCTTTGGCAACAGCAACACCGGCAGTAATCAAAACGTCAACATAGGCAAGATATCTCCAGTACTGCCATCTTCGTATGCGTCCTCTGTAAATGTCTGCTTTTGACAGTGCTTCGTAGGCGCGCGCCAAATCTTGTTTGTTTGTGTATTCTTTTGGCAGGTTTTCATCTATCCACAGAAATGCTTCGTCAATGTCCTCATCCACCAAATCAAGCGCTGTAACCGCCACTTGCGGGTCTGTTGATTTCAGTATTTTCACTAATGCCTGCATAATGCTTTCGGAATGTTCTCTATCGTGCAGCGTCTCAAGTCCTCTTGTAGTCAAGGCTCCCGATTGCGCGAGCATTTGCATATCAGTAATAGCCCCGCGCAAATCTCCTCCGCTTCTGCGCGCAAGTGTTTTCAGGATTATATCTTCAGAAATTATTTTTTCCTTGTCAAGAATGCGTTGTAATGCCGGCACCATTTTTGCCATGTTGACCGCAGGGAATTCTATCATTGTGCTTTTTGTCCTTAAAGTGTTGAATTTGCTGTCCCATGGGTCGTTTGCAGTTAATATAATAGGAAATTTTGATTCAGAAATTAAATCCGCCAATGCTGATATTCCTCCTCTGTCTTCATTGCCTGCTATTCCGTCTATTTCATCGACCAATATGATTTTTCCATGTGAGAAAAGGCTCTGCTGCTTGAGTGCGTTGCCAATTTTGGAATTGATTTCGTCCGCATTTCTGTAATCTGACGCATTTACCTCAATGAGTTCAAATCCAAGCCGTTTAGCTAATGCATAAGCTGCTGCTGTTTTGCCTGTGCCTGTCGGTCCCCATAAAAGCAGGGCTTTTTTCTTTTGTTTTGGGTAGTTTGAGGCAAATTCGTAAAGCGGCTTAGTGTCGTGTGGTATATGCTCTAATTCGGGTTTGTGTTTTTGTACCCACAGCATGGTTTTTGATTTTGTTGTGCATTTTATTAATGTTTATGCATAATATTAACACTATCAGCAAGTAGTAAAAGAAAGATGGATTTATATATTTCAGCATATACTTTGTTGTTATGGGGTTGAATCAACTCTTGATTGTTGGCTTGTCAGTTGTTGGTTTGCTAATTCTCGGTTTTGTTTTTGGTTGGTATGTAACAAAGCTTATTGTAAACAGGAGATGGGAAAGAATTATTCCTGAATTAAGAAAGGACGCAATTATTCGTTCAAGAGCCAATTTGGGTGGAAAGTTTGCAGAAGCCTTGTCGATGTACTTTCCAGATTTTCCGTTTTCTCCTACAGAGCTGAGATGGATTGGAGGCAGCCCTGTTGATTATGTCGCATTTAAAGGTATGGACAACAACCGAATTGAAGAAATTGTATTTGTTGAAATTAAAAGTGGGAAATCGCAGTTGTCATCACGCGAGCAACACCTCGCAAGTATTAATGAGTTGCAGATGTAGAGAAATAGAGAAAAAGAATGCAACATGTTAGGAGAAGGATTCCTTTGGGTGAGGGTCGGGTTGCGGTTTTTAGAAGATTGAGAGAGCAACAATTCAGGCGTATTCAAGAATTGGATAAAAGAATCGCATCAATCAAGGAAAAAGCCAACATCAATAGTGGCAATTATGAGCATCAGGACCATAATGCTCAAATAAATAATGGAGCCAACGCGAAAGGCTTCAAAAACATAGCTGTCATTCGGTCCGATGACTTTCTGGCGAGCCATAAGCATGACGTGTCGCCAAATTATAAAAACCTTCCCTTTCTCAGCAGAGCAGAACTCGGTATCAAAGAAAGGATTGAGAAACCATTTATTGAGCATCCTGAGGAGATTGGCACTGCAATCTTTGCGTTGCAGATGTAGAGAAAAAGAATGCAACATAATCTTTAAATATCTTGATGGTGTCGTTTGTGATATGAAAGTTGTTGACGTTGACTTCAAGAAGATTGACATTGTTGATTATTATTCTCAATTGGACCAGGTTAAAATTCGTGTTTTGTTCAATGATGGGAAGGAGAAGGCATTAGTCCGCCAGATGTCAATTACCGACCCTGGTAAGCAGGCGTTGGAGATTATTTCTGAAATTAGAACAAAGCTGAAGGAGCAGCATAGGGAGCATTCGCTTGACGACCACCCGTTGGCTGGTGCGTTAATATTGAGATTCAGGCAGGAGGAAGAGCAGGTGCACGAAAAAACTGCGAGATTTCTTGCACAGGCAAGGGAAAAGATTCGTTCTGGCAAGCTTGCAAAGCTGAGTTATGCTGATTTGGAGAAAAAGGTTGTTGGATTTTCTTATTCTTTTAATTGATTCCTTAAAGTGCGACGAACGGGGTTCGGAATTAATTGTGGTTTTTTGTTGGACTTGTATGTTTAATTAAAATTCTACTTTAATTCTTATGTCAGGCGTTATTTCTTCTGTTCCTTTGCCGAGCTCTATTTTTTCTGTTGCTGTTGCTGATTTTAAATCTGCCAATACGCCATTGATGTCTATTTTTGTTTCAATAACAAGTTTTTTAAGTGGTGCTTTCATGCTTGATTTCATTTCTGATTTCTTCTTTCTGACTGCCGCGAGTATTGCTACTGCTGCGTTGCCTGCTTGTTCGGCTTTCTCATTTATTGCTGGCATTTCCGGCCATTTTGACAAATGCACGCTTGGGAAACCTTCTTTTTCTTTCAAATATAGATGATAAACTTCTTCTGTTATGAATGGTGTGAATGGCGCCATTAAGCGCACGATTGCTGACAGGGAAGTATATAATGCGTGTTGTGCGCTTTTCTTTTGTTGTTCTTCTTTTGGCTCGTACATTCTCATCTTGATGAGTTCAAGATAGTTGTCGCAGAAGTCCTTCCAGAAGAATGCTTCTATTATTTGTTTTGCGCGTGAATATTCGTATGCGTCAAATGCTTCTGTTGCTTCTTTGATTGTTTTTGCCAACCGTGTGTGTATCCATAGGTCGAGCGTTTCTGTTGAAATTCCTTTGTAGTCATAACCTTGCAGATGCATATTTACAAATTTCGCTGCGTTCCATAGTTTGGTAACAAATTTATCGCCTGCAACTAATTCTTTTTCCTGGTATGCTATATCCTCGCCCAGCTTGCTGCCTCCTGCCCAGTAGCGGAGTGCGTCTCCACTGTATTTTGCAAGGACTGCCTGCGGCTCTACAACGTTTCCTTTGCTTTTTGACATTTTTTCGCCGAGCGGGTCAGTAACATAGCCGGATAGTGCAACATCTTTCCATGGGTTGACGCGGTAATGTAATTGCGACTTTACTAACGTATTAAACAGCCAGAAGCTGATTATTTCGTGCGCCTGTGGCCGTAAGCTCATTGGATATAGTTTGCCGCGGTATTTTTCAGGAACAAGTTGTATTGCCAGTTGTGGCGTCATGCTGCTGGTTGCCCATGTGTCAAGAACATCTTTTTCTCCGGCAAACTCGGTTGACTTGCATTTTGGGCAATTTTTAACTGGAGGTGCATCTTTAAGCGGATCTACCGGCAGTTTTTTCTCTTCTGCAAACACTGGCTCGTCGCATTTTTTGCAGTACCAGACGGGGAATGGCACTCCGAAGAAGCGCTGCCGTGATATCAGCCAGTCCCATTGAAGCCCTTTTACCCAGTTGTTGTACCTGTGCACCATGAAGTCCGGGTGCCAGTTTAGTTTGCTTCCCCATTCGAGAAGCTCTTCTTTAAGGTCGAGGTAGTGGATAAACCATTGTTTGCTTTGTATTATCTCAATTTCTGTGCCGCAGCGCTCGTGTACTTTGACTGCATGTTTGATTGGTTTCTGTGCTCTCAACAATCCTTGTGTTTTCATGTCTGCAAGGATTGCTTTTCTTGCTTCATGGATTTTAAGTCCTTTGTATTTGCCTGCCGCGTCTGTCATCACTCCGTTTTTGGATATCGCCTCTATAAGCGGTAAATTATAGGCAAGATACCATGCTATGTCTGTCTGGTCTCCAAAGGTGCAGCACATAACTATGCCTGTTCCTTTGGCAGGGTCTACTCTCTCGTCTGACATTATAGGAACTTCTTTGTTGAACAGTGGCGTGATTGCTTTTTTCCCGAACAGTTTTTTGTATCTGCTGTCATTCGGGTGTGCAAGTACTGCAACGCATGCAGGAATGAGTTCCGGTCGTGTTGTTGCAATGATGAGGTCTTTGCCGTCTGCTTTGAAGACAATGTCGTTGAAAGTGCTGCTTTTTTCAGCGTCTTGGCACTCTGCTTGAGAGATGGCCGTCTCACAGAGCGGACACCAGAGTGCAGGCGCGTTTTTCCTGTAAACTCTGTTTTTCTTCTGTAAATCCAGGAAGCTCCATTGTGAAATGCGTCTGCAATGTTCGTTTATGGTGCTGTAAGCGAGCTTGAAGTCGCAACTCATGCCTATTCTTTTCCAGTCCCAGATAAATGCCGGCATGATTTCAGCAAGTGTTTGTTCGCAGAGTTTGATGAATTTCTGCCTGTCCATCTTGCTGCCTTTGACGCCTTTTAATTTCTCCACCAGGCGTTCTGTTGGCAGCCCGTTGTCGTCTGTTCCCCACGGGTAGAATACGTTGTAGCCGCGTAATCTTTTGTAGCGCGCAATTATGTCTTGCTGCGTGTAGGAAAATGCATGCCCGATGTGCATTTTTCCGCTTACTGTCGGAGGCGGGGTGTCTATGCTGTAGATTTCTCCTTTTTGTTCTGGATTGAAGCGGTAGACCTCTTCATTCTCCCATTTTCTGACCCATTTTTCCTCTTCAACTTTTGGGTCGTATCGGTCTGTCATATACTGACTCCTAAGAGGGTGATTTAAAAAGATTTCTTAGTATTTGACTTTTCTGCTCTTTCGTTCCCGTCTTAGAAGGTCTCCGATGTCAAATAATCTTTTTATCACAACCCTCTTCCCTTCTAAAGGCGCGATTGCGTCTCCGTAGCCAAGGCATTCTTTGTGCTGATTCAAAATCGCCACTCTATCTCCAACTTCCGGATTGTTGTGTGAAGTTATTCCTTTTGCAAAGACGTCTCTGCCGCATATAAATAACCATTCTGCTTTTGCATTGAGAACAACGTGCTTTCTGGCTTCTTTTGCTATTTGTTGCAGGAAATCAATGCTTGGTATGAGTACTGGTCCGCGGATATGCGCGATGCATTCGCCCGTATAAAGCGGTTTTTTTGGAAGTAATTGTTTTTCTTTGATAATAAAATAGCTCCTGCCAATGAGTTGTGCGTTTATTTTCTTCTTGATGCCAAATGTTTTGAGGAATTCTTCGAGATTCATAATTTCACCAGTTTTGCTATGAAGAATCCTTCTGTTCCTGTTTTATGCGGCCAGAAGCGTTTGCAGAGTGCGATGTCCGGGTGAAGTTTTTTGCCAAATACCTGTGTCAACCCGGGCTCGCCAATTGGCAAACTGGCCTTCTCCAGGCGCACTGGCAAATTCTTAAGCGCCCAGTCAACATTCATCTCATTCTCTTCTGGCTCAAGTGAGCAGGTGCTGTACACGAGCTGCCCATCTGTTTTGAGCATGTTTACGCAGTCGTGAAGTAATCTTTTTTGTATGTTGCTGCTGGTTTGTATGCCTTCGAGTGTTCTTTTTTCAAACCATCCTGCTTCCGTCATGTAATTGCCAGCGCAGGGCGCATCGAGCAGTATTTTGTCAAACTGCATTCCCAATCTGCTTGCCATTGCTGCGTTTCCTTTGAACACAGTCGTATTTTTGACGCCGCATCTTTCGAGATTTGTAAGTAAGCTTGGTATTCTGTGTGGCTTTAATTCATATGCTATGATTGTACCCTGGTTTTTCATATGTGCTGCCAGTTGTGTTGTTTTGCCTCCCGGTGATGCGCAGGCATCCAGTACAACATCTGTTGGTTTTGGGTCGAGGACTTCTACTGGAAGTTGCGCTGCTGCTTCCTGCAGATAATAATAGCCAAGCAAGTATTCTGTTGTTGCTCCGAGTGAGAATTTGCTTTCAGCAGAGTATCCGTTCTTTGTATATGTAATTCTTTCCAGCTTCACGCCGAGCTTTTCCAATCGTGCAATTAAATCTTTTGAGGTTATTTTGAGAATATTAACGCGCAGTGTTGGCTTTATTTTTACGTATTCTATATCACCGCCTATTTGCTTATACCTTCTAAGAAAGAATTCTTTTCCAGCGCTGGCCATGCGGGGTGTCCTCTACAGCTATTCCCTTCTCTTTGAGTTCTTCTCGTAGTTCGTCTGCGCGTGCCCAGTTCTTTATCTGGCGTGCTTTTTCGCGTTCATCAACGAGTTTTTGCAGTTCTGGGCTGAGCTTCTCCTCTTTGACCAGTATGCCGAGTATTTTGTTCACGTCCTCCAAGAACTGGATTGCTGATTCTGCGTCTTGTTTGCTGAGTGTGTGGTCGTCAAGGTGCTTGTTTATTGTATTCATTAATCCAAATACTGCTGCAAGCGCAGGGCTGACTTCCAAATCATCGTCTAATGATTGCTCAAACTGCAATCGTGACTTTTGTATGGCGTCATGTATTTCTGCATTGTTTTTTTCTCCGTGCGCTTCCTTCAATCTTAGCATGAAGTCATTCACTCTTTGCACAGCAACGGTTGCCGCATCCAATGCTTCAAGTGTGAAGTTCAGTTTTTGCCTGTAATGTGTTGCAAGCAACAGGTATCTTATAGAAACTGGATTGTAGCCCTTTGCCAGCAAATCGCGCAAAGTATAGAAATTACCGAGTGATTTTGACATTTTTCTTCCATCTACAAGAAGATGTTCTGAGTGCAGCCAGTAGTTTGCAAATTTTTTGCCTGTGCATGCTTCTGTTTGCGCTATTTCGTCTTGATGGTGCGGGAAGACAAGGTCTATTCCTCCTGTGTGTATGTCAATTGTCTGGAATTTTTCAGGGTTAAATGTGCTGTTTGCAAATGCTTCCGTCAGGTGTTTGGCGCTCATTGCCGAGCATTCTATGTGCCATCCGGGTCTTCCTTTTCCTATTTCTGTTTCCCAGAAGACGTTTCCGTCTTTTTCGTCCCAGAATTTCCAGAGTGCGAAATCTGCTACGTTTTCCTTGTCATATTCATCTGCAGTTATTCTGCCTGATGCGCCTGCTACAAGTTTTGAAACGTCAATGCGGGCAAGCTGCCCGTAATTTTTGAATTTTGCAATTGAATAGTAAATGGCGTCTGATGCCTTATAGGCGACCCCTTTGTCAAGGAGCAGTTTAATCATGGCTACCATTTCCGGTATATGTTCTGTCGCTTTTGGGTATGCTTCAGCACGTTTTATGTTGAGTGCGTCTATGTCTTCAAAGAATGCTTTGGTATATTTTTCGGTGAATTCTTTGAGCGGCATTTTTTCTTTTTGTGAGTCGCGGATGGTTTTGTCGTCCACATCTGTGATATTTTTGACTTGCTTTATTTTGAAGCCGCGATATTCCAGCCATTTTCGCAAAACATCTTCAAATACGAATGTGCGCAGGTTACCTATATGGACATGGCTGTATACGGTTGGTCCGCAGGTGTACATTCTGACCAGTCCTTTGACGATAGGTTTGAACTCTTCTTTTTTTCTTGTGAGCGTGTTGTAAAACTTCATGGGTATGGCTTCCTATCGGCTGTTTATATAGTTTGCGAGAAGGAAGGACTGCCGGGCCCGTAAGGGTCCGGCAGCCTTTGGACGACTGTCATTTTTTGAATTTCACCTTGGTAAATACCGGTCCCAAGCTCTTGCCAAGCCGCTGAAGCGAGTATCGCCGCATTGCTATGTATATTCCAGATGCAAGAAGCGATGCCGCAACAATGTAGCCAAGGAGTATCGCGATGTCACCCATCATGCTGATGAAAGATGAGTCAAAAAGCAGGGAGCGCCTTAGCAGTGAACTGCCTAAAACATATGGGTTGAAACCAGCTATGTATGAGAACGCTTCTGGCATGCTCTCAATTGGAATTATCACATCGCTGATGAACAGGAATATTGCGCCAAGGCTGACTGCTGCAAGTGTTGCGGTTTCTTCGTTGTTGAAGATATATCCAAGTATCATGCCGATTAGTATGAAGAGTGAATTGATTACAAGCAGGAGAAGTAGTGCTTTTGGCACGTTTGAGATTATTTGTCCTGAGAAGAACACGCTTGCTATTGCAAGTATGATGATTGTTTGAAGGAATAGCAAAATAAATGCTGTGATGAAGTTTGAAATTATGTAGCTTGCATCCGCCACTGGCGTCATGTATGTTCTGAAACTTGCTGGCGAATGCTTGTCTAGCAGGATTAAAGTCGGGGTTATCAGCAGTGCTGTAAACATTATTACAAGAACTATTAAAACCGGGAACAGGTAGTTGAGGTATGTTTTTTGTTGGACTAGTGGCTTTATTGAAGTTACAATTGGCTGTGAAACTGCTGCCGGGTCTTTTATTTCAATTGCAGTTATTTTGTTGTCAATATCATTCATTGCTGCCTGCACTTCAACGAGTGAAAGCAAACTTTTGTCCAGGAGATTGCTTATTGCATCAAGAACGCGCAGGCTGAAATGCCTGCTCGTGTCTGCTTCTTGTAGGCGTGATTTGGTGTTGCTGAGCTGTTGCGCCACCGCGTCAAGGTCTTTTGAAAATTCTGCAAAGGATTGTGCTGTTAGGTTTTTTGTTTCTGCAAGATTTTCTTTTACTTTTGCGATTTCATCAACGCTTTTTTGGAAGTTTGCAAGAAGCTGGTCTTTGACTTGGTTCCCGGCACTTGATGATTTTACCAATGCATTTGCAGCATCAATAAAACTTGTTGATTTGCTTAAGCTTTTGTCAGCTACAGATAAAACACTGTCCATCCATTGCTTTACCTGCGTCTTGCTATTTATCAGGTCTTCTATTGGAACTGCGCTTTCATCAAATGTCAGGTCTATGTCGCTGAGTTCTGCCATTAATTGCTGGGTGTTTTTGCTGAGCAAATCGTTCTGTGTGGTGAGCGCAATGACGACTTCTCTTTGGTCGTTTATTCTTTGATGTGTATATTCAAGCGTGTCCAGAAGAATACTGGTGAGGTTTTTGCTTGCTTGCAGTGTTTTTTCGCTTACGCGTTCTGTCATGACTTGAAGAATTGTCCAGACAAGGTTGATGCGTGAATAGTCAACGTGGAATGTTATCTCGTTCGCAGGGGGTTTACCAATGGTAAAATTGCTGGAAAACACCATACAGGTGTTGACGTCTGTCTGCCTGATGGAATCAATGCACTCCTCTTGCGACGCATATTCAATGACTTTGAATTCCCCCCTGAGCTGGTCGAGAAAAGCGGTAGTGATGTCGTTGGCGCCCGGCACATATGTTCCTATTTTTACTTTGTAGATATTGCTGTTGTCAAAAGCTATTCCGGCTAGGAAGATGACCAGCAGCGGCCCAAGAATGACAACAAGTGAACCGGCTTTTGCCCTGACAAGGTTTTTGAGGTTTTTGCGCACAAGTTCAACAACTTGCGGTAATATGTTCATCTCTTCACCACTGCTTCAAACACTTTTCCAAGCGATGGTCTTGCAATGTGCAGTGATTGCACATCTCTTTTTCTTTCCAAGTATTCTGAGATTGCCGGCAGTACTTTTTCTGGCTGGGGTGTTTGTATTACAAGCTCTCCTGATTCTTGGGTGACTTTGCTGAAGAAGCGCCTGCGCCTGTTTAATTCTCTTAGCAAAAGTTCATAATCGTGTGAGGTATTCTCAAAATATATTTCATAGTTGCGTGAATAGATGCTTCTGAGCTCTTCTGCAGTGCCGAGTTCCGCTATTTTTTTGCTCTGGAGTATGGCTATTCTGCTGCACAAAAGCTCTATTTCGGCAAGGAAATGTGAGGCGAGAATTATGGTAGTGCCTTTGGCGTTGATTTGTTTGATTAAGTCCCAGAATTGGCGGCGTAATATGGGGTCAAGGTCAGCGGTTGGCTCGTCCAGGATCAGTATGCTTGGGTCGTGCAAAAGTGCACAGGCAATGTCAAGGCGTTTTTGCATGCCTCCTGAGAGCTGGCTGGCTATGGCGTCCTTTGCTGCCGAAAGTCCCACAAGGTCCATTAGAGCTGTACATCTCCTTGTCAAGTCAGGCTCTTCAAGGCCATACAATCTGCCGAAATGCTCCAGGTTCTCGCGGACCGTGAGCTTGTTGTAGAAGCTGGGTGTCTGTGTTGAGAATCCGAAGTATTTTTTGATGAGCGCAGGTTTTTTGACAACGCTTTGGGTGGTGCCGTCCGGAAGAGCAAGGATGACGTCACCTTGGTCAGGAGTCAAAAAACCTACCAAAAGATTTAGCAGGGTTGTTTTTCCTGCACCGCTCATGCCGATAATTCCGAATATTTCTCCTGCCTGGACATCAAAGTCGACGTTTTCAAGGACACTTATGTTCCCGAATTTTTTGGCAAGACCGTGCACTTTGATGATTACTCCTTTTTCAATTTTTGCAAATGCTTTGGCAATATAGGAGTTCACCTGCATTTCAGGCCAGCCTGCTTTGAGAAGGAGTTCCCTTATCTGCTGGCGACTCATGCCTTGTTGGGCTGTTAGCTGTATGTGTTCTGCCAGTGTGTCGTCCATGGGTGGGTGGTACCCAAACTTGTTTAAAAATAAACTTAACTATCCTGAAGTAGTCATTGCACAATATTTTTATAGAAAGTGTGCTGATTCGAACTTTATGGGAACGTGTGAATTGTGCGGCAGTGAGGCGCCTCTGCTGGCTGCAATTATTGAGGGAACTCAGATGACAGTCTGTCAGGGGTGTGCGAAATTTGGCAAGGTGATTCAAAAGCCGGTGCTACACGCAAAAAAGTCTGTTCCATCAATCCCTGAAGTTGCTGAAGTTGTTGTTCCTGATTATGCACAAAAGCTTCGGGCTGCGCGTGAGAAATTGGGATTGACACAGAAGGAGTTTGCGATGAAGCTTAACGAAAAGGAGAGTATAATTCACAAGATTGAAAATTCCCAGTTTGTGCCGCCTATCAGTATGGCAAGAAAGCTTGAAAAGTTATTGCGTATCAAGCTTGTTGAGGTTGAGCAGGAAGAGAAGGCTGAAACAGTGAAGAAAGGCACTGGCTCATTAACAATAGGCGACATAATCAATTTGAAGAAGTGACCCAAATTCTATACCAGCATCTGCCTGATTGTTTGTCAAATGCCCTGTTGAATTTTTCATCAAGCATTGCTACGAGTTGTTCTGTTTTTTTCTCGCATTCTGGCTCGTCTGGAGGGCAGATAATTCCACCGCCACAGTTGTCGAGCAATACGGCGCCTGTTTTTTCAGAATATATGGAAAGATAATCAATGAATTCTCCCGATAAATTGGTTCCATATATTGGATAATATATTTTTTCAAGTTTTTTGTCAGTGTATGCCGCAACAACAGGATTTGCAGTCCATATCTCACCGTTTATCTTTTTGCCTTGTAGATAGGAAAAGTATTCTTCTGCAATTATGTCCGGCTGTTGGACTTCATTGCCATAATAGTATCTTATGCTTGTGTGCAGCATCCAGATACCTATAAGAATAACAAGAGTTGAAAACACCCATTTTTTATTGATTTTGAATAAATCATACGTCCAGGCAATGCCGAGTGCGGTAAGCATGGCAACAAAGGGCAGTACCAAAGTCAAATAGCGGTAGTCGTGACAGGTTAATTGCACAAGATAAAGTGATGGAAGAGCCAGGCCTAGTAAAAAGAGAAGGTGCTGTTTTTTCCACCTCTTGTACAAAGCATAAATTCCTGGAATTGCCATTAAATGGATTTTTGTTTCGCTGAATACCAGCCACCAGCCGTAGTACCACCAGGGTCGTGCTCTTAGAACATTGCATCCAAGTACACGGTTTATTGTGTCTTGTGCTGCAAAGAATGTAGCGAGGGGATTGCTGTATGCCATCCAGCTATAAATAAAATAAGGCGAGGTGGATAATGCAAACCCTCCGATAACAATGCTTGCCTGTTTCCATTTTTTGGAGAGGGCAAGCATAATAAGTATGACAATGATAAAAACGCCTGCTGTGAACTTTGATAGGAATGCAAGGCCTGTGGAAATTCCACACAAGAAATATTTTTCTTTTGTGAATAACCAGAGTGCGAGAAGTGCAAAGAATGTGTGGGGTATTTCTGTGTATTGGTGGAAGCTAAGGTAATAAAATATTGGACTTAGTGCAATTATGAGTGATGAAATAATAGCAACTTTTTCATCCCACCAATGTCGTGCAAGCTGGTAGGTGAGCCAAACAACTCCAAGCATTAAAATAATTTCAAAGATTCTGCCAAAAATCACAGGGTCAAGTCCGAGTTTCCAGAATAATCCAAGAATGATGGGTATTAATGGTGGCCTTATGTGCTCCCAAAGCCCGCTTTCGCCTCCGGAATAGATGTATTTGCCCATTCCAATGTAGACGCCTGAATCCCACCATACTTCATGCCAGTTAAAGGCAAAAATCAATCTGATAATTAATGCAAGAGCCAGAATAATAAGCAGTGGATGGTTCTTTTTCATATAAATACCGGGTTGGGGTCATCAAATGACGAACGGGTTGGGTATTCTCTGAAAATTTTTTGTCCATAGGGATAGCTTGCACTGTGGAATAGGATGACTTTTCCATTTGGTCTTTCATCAAGCCATTGTTTTATTGTTTCATAGTCGTCTTTGTTGAATACGCGGGTTGCTATGATGTTTGCATTTATCTCTCTGGCTTTGTCTGTTATTTTGTTTTGCTGGCCAAACTCACTCATGCTGACATAGGCGACGTTGAGTGGTGCAGCTCGTGCTATTGTTTCAAAGTAGGAGGCAGGTGCTTGGTAATACCATAATGCATAAGCGGTGTCTGTTGAGTTTGCAACAACTATTTTGTCTGCTTTTGTTATTTTGATTGGCCTGTTGCCTATTGTTGCTTTGTTGCCCAAGATTGTTATAGGTGGGCTTCCGGCAAGCGATAGGTTATGGCCAATTGCAAGGTAAACGTATTTGTCCGGAATGCATGCAACTGGAATGCCGTGCTGGCTGAGGTATGCTGCTGCGTATACTTTGCCTGGGTGGTCGCAGTCGCTGACTACGGCAGAAACGTTGTGGCGTATGGCTTGCTCGACGAGCATGTTTACACCGTGGGTGTCGATTATTACTGCCAAATCTCTCCTGATGAAGCGCGTGGTTGGATAGCTGAGTTTGTCTAATGGCACTTCAAATCTGAAAGTGCCTGTGTCGTCTACGGCAAACCAGCGTTCTCCCGAGCGCGCAACAAGTGTGCCGACTGCTGGAATATGGGTGATGTTTGCTTCTGCCAAGTCCTTGATTCGCCCGCCTTCATGCCAGCCGATTTCTGGGAGCAATTCTGACTCATCCCAGGTTAGACGTTCTGAAAATGTTAGGAGTATATCAGGTCCCCAGGGACTTGCCAGTTGACCACCGAGCCAATCGCGGTGAACTCTGTCTTCTTGGGACAGAACAATGCTGCCTGCCGGAAGCATTATTGCTGTTTTTCCTATGATAACTCCGTTTGCTGTTTTTTTGGGTAATATGGGAGCTATTGGCGTTTTGTAGCCGCTTATAACGGTTGCATTTGCAAATGTTGCGTGTTTGTCAAAGATTATTCGTGGTCTTGTTCCCCGTGCAAGTTTGTCCATCAAATCTGCGCGATAGGTGTTGCCTGCTTTTTTCCATTCTTTTGCCGCCGCGCTGAGGAATGCTGCTCTGTTTCTTCCGCAGCCGAGAGATGCGCTTGTTTCATAGACAAGCGCCATTTCTTCAGGATTTGTGCTGTTTATCTGGTCGTAATAGGCGAGGGCTTCGCAGATTAGGGTGTCATTTTTTGTTAATCTGCCGATAATTAAGGTAGCGTCTCCGCGTGCCCAGTTGCTTGCCGTTTCATTCTCTGCAATCTCTTTTAATTGTGCAATCAGTCGCTGGATGTCAATTCCTGCAGCTTTTGGCGTGTATAGAAAGTCAATGCTTTGCGCATAAGGGTCTGCACGCCTTATAAATTTTTGTATGCTTGCGTTCAGGACGCCGGTATATACCAAGCCTGTTTGTGGAATTCCGTCAATGATTAGTGTTGGTGATTCTGTTACGTTGTAGTTTTTGACGAGTACATTTACCAATGGCTCGTCTTTGTAGTCCTTGTCGAGCGTCAGCACAATTAGTTGCTGTTCGTAGTCCTTGCTGAGGTCTTGTAGTATGAATCCCTGCCGTTCGCTTTCATCCTGGTCTATTTCATAGAAGAATATTATTGGAAGATACGGCTTGTCGCATTCCCTGTTGAGTTTTTCAATAAGCGCAAGGAATCTAAGCTCGAGCAAGAAGTATTTTCTTTTCAAATAGTCATAGTCCTTTTTCCTGAAAAAGCTGAAGCGTGAATAGCTGCCCAAGTCTTCGCCCACTTTTCTTATTTCCTGTTTTAAGTCAGCAATGCGTGAAACCATTATTTCGCAGTGTTCGCCTCCGAATGTTTCAGTAAAGAATTGCTCCACTCTGTATGCCTCTGTGTCAATTTCGTGTGCTATCATTACGTCCTCAATAATCGATATTCTGAATACGTCGAAAACGTGGTTTATCAGTATGCCTGTAGTGAAAATTAGTATGGTTAGCAACAAGCTTCTGAGCAGAATTGTTTTTTTGTCATCCATGGAGGAGAGGCATTAGGTTTTCTTTGGTTACAAGCCCTGGCAAAGTGCTTTCAAAATTTACAACAAGTGTTGGCGCTTCTGTAATTCCATAGTAGTCTTCGAGAAACTCAAGCTCTTTTGAATACCGGTATTCAATTGCAAAGACGTGAAGGTTGTATTGCCCTACAAGCTCGTCAAGTATTTTTCCCTGTTGTTCGCTTGCGGGGTCGTTCTGCTTGAAGTAAAATAGGATTACGTTGATTGTGCTTCCGCAGTCCTGCTGCAGTTTTTTGTCAAGAATGTATGTGCGTATTTGCATCAGATGATACTTGCGCTTGAGATGGCGGTAGTTTTCCTCACCAAGTTTTTCTTTTGCATCGTCTGAACCAAGCACTTTGCCAAGTTGCCAAAGTTCCTGGCCGAGTGAATCAAGCCGTTTTTCTGCCAACTGGCAGTTGGTTTCAAAGCTTTCAAATAATTCCTGCTCTACCATAAAGCTTTCTGCGTCAAGTTCTGATTGTTTCAAAATTTTGGAAATTTCCTCAGAGCGTGAGCTTTTCCATTGGCTGCCAAATAATATTCCTGTTGAGAAAACAACTGCTAAAAGAAGAACAGTGGTTACGAGGACTTGTTTTTTCATGGCACTTTCCAGACATTGATGTTTAGGCCTGTTGGCAGTTTTTTAAACATTTCGCTGTTTTTGACGAGGAAATCCAATCCTTGCTCTTCTCTTTCCCATAGGAGTCCGTGTTCCATTTCTGGTGTTATCAGAATATGTGTTATGTTGTATTTTGCCAGAAGTTTTTGCGCTTGTGTGAGGTCTGTTGATTTGAATATTGCTGCTGCGTCCCAGGCAACATCATTGGCGTCTGGCAGTTGTTGCCATAATGGGTCGAGAATTGCGGTGTGTCCGGCTGATTCGACCCAGAAGCCGTATTGTTCATGGGTTAGAACGGTTCCTG
>JAWCRZ010000002.1:0-101365 GCA_038868995.1 Candidatus Woesearchaeota archaeon
CTTCGCCATATTACTTCTTCTCCCTGACTATTTTTGTCATTAATCCAGGCAAGCCGGTTCCAACTGGAACTGCCTGGTTAAGCATAACGTTTTCAACAACGCTATTCAAGGTATCAACCTCTCCCTTCAAGGCAGCGTTAATCACGTGCTTAATCGGAGTTTCGAAAGAAGCACGCGCAAGAACAGAGGCCTTCTCACTTACAACACCGTATCTTGTGATTCCTTTTATCTCACCGCTGGCAGTCATCGTATCAGCAACCAGCATTATATGACGGATGTCAACGTTCAAGCCCTGCGTCTCAATAACCTTGAAAACCTCATCCATAATTGCCTGTCTGGCCGCCTCAATTCCCAGCACTTCTGAAATCTCATAAATGTCATTTGTCGTTGTTCTTTCCGTGTCAACAAAATCAAGCTCAAAAACCTTCTTCAAATTGCTGCCTGAAGTGATGATGATAAACTCGTCCTTGCGCTTGACAGGCAGAATCTGAGTAACTCCCTTAATACCCTTGATGTAAACGTCCTTTGCCTTCTCCTTCAACCTGTACAACGCATTAAGCCCTTTTTCCTCTTCCTTGCCCTTAAGCTTAAGCACAATCATTCCCTCTTCCGACTTCACAGACGCCTCATTTGCAAGACCCTTTTCAACCGCCTTGACAACAGCGGCAGGAGTCAGCTCAAGGTCTTTCATCTTCCCAGCATCAAGCTTCAGCTCAATCTTTAAATCAACAATATTCATACCATACTCAGTGACAAACTCTCCAAGCTTCGTCTCTTTGATTTCCAAAGCAATCTGACGGATATCCTTGCCCTTATTGTAAGGCGCCTTCAGGAAAATCTCCATCTGCGGAGTTGCAATCGACTTCCTCCCATCAAGAATCTCAATAATACGAGGCAAGCCCATGGTGACGTTCATCTCCGCAACACCAGCGTAGTGGAAAGTGTTCAAAGTCATCTGCGTGCCCGGCTCTCCAATACTTTCAGCACTTACAAGGCCTACCGCCTCTCCAGCGTCAATCTGCGCGTTCCTGTACTCCTCGTACACCTTCTGCGCAACCTTTTTTATCTTTCCAGCAGGGCAGTTTTCCTCAATTTCCTTCAGCAAACTAGGCGGAAGCTTGCCCTCATATTCCTTTAAGTCAGCGTGCACCATTTTCTCAACCCTGATTAATTATTCTTTTAACATCAATCTTGCCGCTCTCAGAGCGCGCAACATCAATACCGTCTTCGCCATAATTAAACTGGATAATCCTGCCAGAAGCATCCCTGACAGTACCGTCATACTCAACGCGCACGTCCTGCAGAGCATTTGCCAAACGCCTGTAAAGGTAACCTGACTTGGGCGTACGCAATGCGGTGTCCATCAATGCATCCCTTCCTGTAATAGCGTGGAAGAAAAACTCCTTCGGATTAATGCCGTGCTTAAAGCCATGGATGATAAAGCCCCGCGCCTCAGGAGACAAGTCACCGCGCTTGAAACAGCTTAATGTTCTGTCACGGTAGCCCTTCTCAATGCGCTTGCCACGCATTGCCTGCTGGCCGACACAGGCAGACATCTGAATAAGAGAAGTAATGCTTCCGCGCGCGCCTGACAAAATCATAACAGCAGCCATATTTTCATCGCTGACAAACCCTTTTATTACCTGGCCGCAAGCGTTACGCGCCTTGTTCAAACGCTCAAGGATTTTCAACTCCAAAGTTTCCCTGGCAGTCCTTCCAGGGAAAACCTCAAGCTGCTTGTTCCTGTACTGCTCAATCATCTGCGCAACATCCTCCTCTGCCTGGTGCAAAAGCTGGTCAATCTGCTCGCGCGCCTCTGCAGGCAAGTCCTCATCAGCAATGCCTGTAGAGAAACCGTGCTGCAGCAAATACTCAATACCAAGCCGGAAAATCTGATGCAAAATCTTGATTGTCTTTGCAGGACCATACTTCTTGTGCAAACTGCGCAGCAAAAGCCCCTCACCTTCGCCACCAATTGCCTTCGTGTCAATAACACCCTCAACAAGAGTGCCATTCTTGATAATCACCGCCTCGCCAGTGCGGGATTGGCCTGTGTAATCAAAATCAGACGGCAACACGGCGCTGAACACTTCCCTGCCCGTCACTTTCTTCTTCGAGCCAATCTTTGCCAAATCATCAATACCGACATTTGCAAGCAGCAAGGCAGCCTGCTCACCAGTCATCTCACCGTGCTTTGTCAGCAGGTAATTCCCGCTGATTGCATCCTGGATGCATCCGATAACCGAAAGGCCGTATCTTGGCGAGATAAGCTGCGTCTGAACTTCCATCAAAATCTCCGCCTCAGCACGCGATTCCTCTGTCTGCGGGATATGCAAGTTCATCTCATCGCCATCAAAGTCAGCGTTATACGGATTACAGACGGCAGGGTTAAGGCGCAAAGTCCTGCCAGGCAGCACCTTGACACGGTGGCACATCATGCTCATTCTGTGCAAAGAAGGCTGACGGTTGAAAATTGCAATGTCTCCATCCATCAAATGGCGCTCGACAACATAACCCGGCTGAAGCTCCTCCAACGCGGCCTCCTTTGTCTCCTCAGTAATCTTCTTTTTCTTTCCATCAGGGCGGACAATATAGTTGGCCCCTGGGTAAACACCCGGGCCATTTTTGACAAACTTCTTCAAATATTCCATATTCCAGTCATTAACTGTCTCAGGAACAGTAAGCTTCATTGCAATAATCTTTGGAACGCCAACTTCATCCAATGCAAGCATGGGGTCAGGCGAAATAACAGTACGCGCACAGAAATTCGTTCTCTTGCCAGCCAAATTATGACGTATACGGCCTTCCTTGCTCTTGATGCGCTCAGTAATTGTCTTCAACGGCTGGCCGCTCCTGTGCCTTGCCGGAGGCAGCTGTGCAATACTGTTATCAAAGAACGTTGTCACGTGATACTGTAGCAAGTCCCACAAGTCCTCAATAATAATTTCAGGTGCGCCAGCGTTGATGTTTTCAAACAACCGCTGGTTAATCCTGACAATATCGCCCAACTTATGGGTGAGGTCGTCTTCCGAGCGCTCGCCCGACTCCAGTGTGATTGAAGGACGGACAGTAACGGGCGGAATCGGCAGAACCGTCAAAACCATCCATTCCGGACGGGCCGTCTTTGGATTCAATCCAAACAATTCAGCATCCTCATCAGGAATCTTTTCCAGACGGGCACGGATTTCAATAGGCGAAAGGCGCTTGTCGCCCTCAATATAAGTTGTCGGCTTTTCAATAGCAATCTTTGCCTGCTTTGCTTTACAGTGAGGGCACTTGCCACCTGTCTTTGAAGAATCTATCAATGCCTTGACTGCCAAGCGACGCGCCTCTGGCCCCTCTTCGAACTCAATCTTGTCCAAATGCGCCTTTGCCTTTGCCCACTTCTCCTGCGAAATCATCAATTTTCCGCACTCACGGCAGGATGTTTTCAAAAGCAAATGAATAATCCTGACAAACTTGACGTGAATGACAGGGCGGGCAAGCTCTATGTACCCAAAGTGGCCAATACACTCCTTCAACTTGCTGCCACATGTTTTGCATCTCAAGCCAGGGTCAATAACCCCAAGGCGGACATCCATCAGGCCGCCATCAACAGGATAACCCTCCTTGTCATACAATTCAGGCGTCACAATCTTTGCAGACGCCATCTTCTTAATCATCTTAGGAGAAAGAACACCAAAAACCACACTCGAAACCTGCTTGTACACATAATGCTGAATTGCCTCCATCCGCTCACGAGAGAATTGTTCCTTCTCAATCTTTTCCTCTTTTGGAGCTTCAACTGTTTCTGCTTTCTTTGCTTCCACAATCTCCTCCTTCACTTCCCCAGCCGCGGGGACCGCGGTTTCCGCTGCTTCTTCCTTTTTCTTGCGTGGCATAAATACCCTCAATACTTGCTCTTCAACTGCAGCTTGGGATAAATGCCCAAGCTCTTGAATTCGTCCAAGATAAGCTTGAACGCATATGAAATCTCAATATCGCTTATTTCAACGTTTTCGCCGCATATCGGGCAATACCTCTTGTCCTTGAACTGGTCGTAAATCGCAATAACGCCGCAACCCTCGCAGACCGGAACAACCGTCTTGTCGGAATCAAACCGCTCCTTCAAGAGCAATGACGCGCCGTGCGCGACAAAAGTATCCTTCTCCATCTCTCCCAAGCGAAGGCCACCTTCCTTTGCACGGCCTTCGGTCGGCTGCCGTGTAAGCAGCTGGATGGGACCTCTTGCCCTGCTGTGAATCTTATTCGCAACCATGTGCTTCAGCTTAAGATAATACATGTTACCAACGTAAATTTTCGCATCAAACATTTCTCCAGTAATTCCATTATACATGGTTTCCGTGCCTGCCTCGTTAAAGCCAAGTGAAACCAAAAGCTTCCTGATTTCCATTTCCGGCTCGCCGGCAAAAGTCGTGCCGTCAATATATTTTCCGCCAAGCGCAGCCGTCTTGCCTCCGATAAGCTCAATCAAGTGCGAAATCGTCATGCGAGAAGGAATGCCGTGCGGCGAGAAAATCAAGTCCGGCTTTATTCCAGAAGCGGAAAACGGCATATTCGCTTCCGGCACAATAAGGCCGACAACACCTTTCTGGCCGTGACGCGAAACAAACTTGTCCCCAATCTCCGGAATCCGCTGGTCACGGATTCTGACCTGCACCAGCTTGTTGCCTTCCTCATTTTCAGTGAGAACAACAAAATCAACAACACCCTCCTCGCCATGGCGCAGTGAAACAGATGACTCGCGCCTGATGTTTGAAGCCAATGAATATTCCTCAAGATTTGACAAGAATCTTGGCGGGGAGGTCTTGCCGATAACTACGTCCTCCTCCTTCACTTTTGCTTCAGGATAAACAATTCCGTCGCCTTCGAGGAAACGGTAATCCCTTTCTGACTTGTAACCCTTTACATCCTTATCAGGAATGCAAACAGTGTCCATCAAACCGCCTGAATAACGCAATTCCTCGCTCACCGCAGGACGGAAATAAGTGCTCCTGCCAAAGCCGCGCTCAATAGAGCCCCTGTTGATAATAACCGCATCCTCCATATTATACCCTTTGTAGGACATAATTGCAACAACGATGTTCTGACCGCTCGGATGAGAGTCATATTCTGACAATTCGTGCATCATTGTCTGAACAAGAGGCATCTGGGGATAATGCAGCAAGCTAACGTCCATGTCCATCCTGACTGGGAAATTCTGGGAGTATAAACCAATTGATTGTTTCAGGTTTCTGGAACCGATAATCAAACGAGCCGACTGGATATAATCACCATATGGAATAAGCCCGGTCACAATCCCAAGCATAGCTAATGGCGAGATTTCCAAATGCGTATGCTCCGGAGTAACTTCCTGGTCGGAGAAAGCAATAAGGCAATTTTCCTCCTCTCCTGCATCAATGAATTCGATAACGCCCTGGTCAATCAAGTCGCTCCAGGTGAGCTCACCCTTCTGCAACTGCTTGACATGCTTGTCTGTCAATGCAGGCATTCCATCATTGACCACAATCAACGGACGCCTGCACCGCCCGCGGGAGCTTTCAACATGCACCTCATCAAGCAATTCATCATAATAAACATTAACGTTGGCCGACAAAGCACCCGAGCGCCTGTCAGCACGGACTTTTCTTGCATAATCCTGACCATTGTCAACTTCGCCCACAAACTTTCCGTTCAGGTATACTTCGCTCATCGTGACCTCAACCCTAAATTCTTCAACTGTTTCAAAACATCGTCCTCAGGAATATCCTTGCTCACGGTGGCAAGCATGCTGAAATTCTTTCTCAAACCAATGTTCGTGCCTTCGGGCGTCTCAGACGGGCACAAACGGCCGAGATGCGTGGCGTGCAATTCTCTTGCCTCAAAATTTTCCTGGGACGCGCTCAAAGGAGAAACTACTCTCTGCAAGTGCGACAAAGTATTCAGGAAGTTCAGCCGCTGGATTCTCTGCGATACGCCCTTCCTGCCGCCAACCCAGTTGCCTGTTGCCATCGCGCTGTAAATCCTAGAAGTCAAAAGCTTGTCACGGATGATAACCTTTATACTTGGGAACTTTCCGCGCTTCACGATGCGCTGGAAATTATAGAGCAGATCGCCTATAAGAACCTTCAAGTTCATCCTGAACAGGTCAGCAAGCAGGTCGCCTGACATTTTGATTCGTTTGTTCATATAATGGTCCTTGTCATCCAGAGGAGCCTCGCCTCTGGAAACAATAATATATTTTTTCAGCATCTTGCACAAATTGTGTGCTTTTGCAAGGCGGTCATCCTTCTTTATGCCAATGTGCGGCAACAAATACTTGTCAATAAGCTCAATCATCCTTTCCAGGCGGATTTCCCTGGTTTGTGTAATGCCGATAATCTTTGCAATCCTGTCCATCGCGTCATCAGGATTCTTGACGTCAACAAACTCAAACAGGTTGATAAGCACTTCATCAAACTGGCGGTCTTTTGAAATCGCCTGCATTATCTCCTCATCCTTGACAAGGCCAAGCGCCTTGATGACGAGAATTATAGGAACACGCTTGACTCTGGTGAAAGATAAATAATAGATTCCATCCTTCATCTTTTCAATCGTGTGCGGAATCTTGTATGAGCCCTGCTCAGAAAACAATTTTCCAACAAACTCAGATACACCGCCTGATTCCTTATCAACCAGGAACCTGTTGGCACCCAGGTCCTCGATGTTAACCAGAACCCGCTCGGTGCCATTGATGATGAAATAGCCGCCCGGCTCATTCGGGTCTTCCCCTCTTTCAATGAGTTCCTGTTTTGATTTCTTATTCAAAAGACAATAGTTGCTGTGCAACATGATTGGCAGGTTGCCAATCTGCATTGTATGCGATTCACGCTGCACGTCATTCACGTGAGCAGAAACCTCAATAAAAATTGGTGCGGCATAAGACAACTTCCTCAACCGTGCCTCTGCAGGGTAAATATCCCTCTTGGAACCATCCGCTTCAGTTATCTCCGGTTTCGTAACCCAGATTTTGTCCAAGCGAATCTTGTAGCTCTCAACATTCGGAGGGATAATTGTCGGCTCAATCTCCCTGTTCTCCTCAACAATATTGTTGAGCTCCTTTTCAACAAAGAAATTGAAACTTTCAATGTTTGACTTGACAAAACTGTTCTCATCAAAGAATTTCTTGATAAGAGTCTTCGCTACAGTCATGCCACCACCCTTCGGTAAAAGTGCGTCTCTCCTGCAGTCGGTGATTTTCTCGTCACCTTGATAATGTCGCCCTCTTTCACGTCAAGATGCTGGATTGCAGGATCGTTCTTGAAAATTCTCGGAAGGTTGGGAATCTCAATTGCATATTTTTCAAAAAGCTCCTTCATCTCTTTCTCCGACAGCTTTGCGTGCTTCGGTACAAGCTCGTGTTTGGTCACATCGAATTTGCTCATGTTCAGTATAACGGGCCGGACGGGACGTTCAACCATAGGCAGGAAGCCCATGACTTTTGAACCCGTGACCATCCGCTTTCTCTCTTGAGATAAAAGGCGGATGCTCTACCAGCCTGAGCTACCGGCCCTTGATTGTGCTTCTTCACTCAACGAATAGTGATGCTCGTATTGACTGGTATGAATGTGAGAGAATTGCATGTGTTGTAACCCCATTGTGCGCGCTACCCTGAAATAATAGCACTTGTGGGAAAAGAGGGTATATATAAAGGTTACTGTTTTTAAAGAGAAAAATAAGAACGCCGAGGCCGGGATTTGAACCCGGGTTGCAAGCGCGACAGGCTCGCGTGCTAGGCCACTACACTACCTCGGCATAAATTCAAGTTGGAGATAGACGATTTATAAATGTTATGCGCGAATGGTTAAGTCAAGTTTTGTGTCTAAGCAGCTTTGTCCAAGGCTTGCCCTGGGTGATTTTCTTCTCGACTTGCGTGGGGGGGGGAGAAGAAAATCAGTCCATGGGACCAAAGCGGCGGCAACATTGTCATTCAATTTGATAGCATCTGCCTTCAGGGTTAAGTCAAGTTTCTGGTGCTGGCTGGCCGCTCTGGTCCTCTGGACTCATTTTTCTCTCCTCCTCGCAGGTGCGGAGGAGAGAAAAATGATTTCAGCGAAGCTGAGGCAGAGCGGCCAGCACCATTAAGTTGACAGCACCTGCCTTCAGCAACCTTTATAAATTAAGTTTGTCGCTATATTGGCCATGCAAGAGGAAACTCCAAAAGAGCACAAAAAGCACCACAAGGACGTGCAGGAATTGTGGGAGGAGATAGAGAAGCGGGAGAAGGAAGAGCATCAGGAAGCGCATGATGAGGGTCATAAGGATTTTGATGAAGAAGTGATGCGTGAGGAAGAGTAATTCTTAAAACATGCATTCCAGGCATACATGTCCGCCTGCGTATTCTGATTTTGCCGAAACAACTTCTTCTGGTGCTTTGCCGATATAAAGCACTTGTTCTTTCTTGCTGCCGTATCTGTAAACTGTAATTCCTTTGCATTTGAGCTTGTAAGCAAGCAAATATGCCTTTTTGATATCCTGTGGCGTTGCATTTGCAGGTAGGTTGATGGTTTTGCTGACTGCATTGTCGCAGAATTTCTGGAACGCTGCCTGCATTTTTACGTGTGTTTCCGGTTTTATTTCAAGCGCGGTTTTGAATAATCTTTGCACATCGCGCGGCACTTCCTTCATTCCAGTTACTTTTCCTGTTTTGGCTATTTTCATCATTAATGATTTTGAGTAAAAGCCGCGTTTGCGCGCAATGCGCTCAAATGACGGGTTTACTTCAAGCAGGTGAGTTCCTTCCATGACGTCACGGACAAAAGTTACTGCAAATAATGGCTCTATGCCTGATGTGGCGCCTGCAATGATGGAAATCGTGCCTGTTGGAGCAATTGTGGTGACAGTTGCATTCCTTGTCGCTTTTACTTTTCCTTTCCAGGTGCTTTTTTCAAAGTTGGGGAAGCTTCCTCTTTCCTCGCCAAGCTTGTTGCTGGCTTTGCGTGCTTCATCGTTCAGGAATTTCATTAATTTCTCGCCGAATTGTATTGCTTTGTCAGAGTCATATGGAATGCCTAAATTAATCAGCAGTTCTGCATAGCCCATGACGCCTAATCCTATCCTTCTGTTTGCTTTTGTGACCATTTCGATTTGCGGCAAAGGATATTTGTTGACATCGATTACATTGTCAAGGAAGTGGACTGCCTTGTGTATTGTTTTTTTGAACTTGTCCCAGTCCATTTTGCCGTTCTTTAGCATATTCGTTAGGTTGATGCTTCCAAGATTGCAGCTTTCATAGGGGTGTAATGGCTGTTCTCCGCAGGGGTTTGTGCTTTCAATCATTCCTGTGCCTGAAGTCGGATTTTTCCGGTTTATCTCGTCGATAAATACCATTCCCGGGTCGCCTGTTCTCCAGGCATTCGCAACAATAAGGTCGAATATTTCTGCCGCATTGACTTTCCTTACTTTTTCCTTTGTGCGCGGGTTGACAAGGTCGTAGTCATTTCTTTTCTGGACTGCTTCCATGAAGGCGTCTGTTGCAGCTATTGAAATGTTGAAGTTTTGGAGTATGTCTTCCCTGCTTTTGGCTGTGATGAATTCAATGATGTCCGGATGGTCGCATCTCAGTATTCCCATGTTCGCGCCTCTTCTTTTGCCGCCTTGCTTCAATATCTCGGTTGTCATGTCAAAGATGCGCATGAAGCTTACCGGTCCTGAGGCAACTCCTTTGGTGCTTTTGACAATGTCGCCGCGAGGTCTTATATGTGAGAATGAGAATCCTGTTCCGCCGCCTGACTGGTGAATTAAGGCAGTATATTTTACCGCATCAAATATTTCAACAAGAGAGTCGCCAACTGGCAGTACAAAGCACGCTGACAATTGTCCGAGCGGCGCTCCAGCGTTCATCAAGGTCGGGGTGTTGGGCATAAAATCCAGTTTTGAAAGCATGTCGTAAAATTCGTCTTCTGTTTTTTTCAAAGCTCCTTTTTTGTAGTTGGCGTCTGCTGCTGCAACTGCTTTTGCCACTCTTCTAAAAAGCCGCGCGGGTGTTTCAGTTATGTTTCCTTTTTCATCGCGCAGCAAATACCGTGATGCGAGTACTTTTATTGCATTGGGCGTTAGTTTCAATTCATCTCGTACGCCAAGGAATGTCTTGAATTCCCTGATTTCCTTGTGTTGTGCGCGGTAAAGAATGAATGATTTTGCAATGTCTGCCAGCCGGTTTTTTATTAGAACTTCTTCAACAATGTCCTGGATGTCTTCAACTGCGGGTATTACTTTTGGCGTGAAGTGTTTTTCAAGTTCTTTTACAACCTGCGCTGTAAGCTTTTTGGCCAGGCCGTTGCCTTTTTTGCCTGCAGAGGCGATGGCTTTGCCGATTGCAATCTCTATTTTTTCCGGTTGGAATTGCTCTATGCTGCCGTCGCGTTTCCTGACTTTTTGTATTCGCCCCATCCAAACTCTCCCCTTTTTTCCACAATCTGCTTTATTTTTCACTGCCCTGCTGACTATTTAAATTTTTTGACGAAAGGAATTTTTATTTTATATTTAAAATAATTGAAAATTAATCTCTCCAAAGTAGTGAAAACAGAAAATTTTAAGAACTGTAATTGAAGATAGCATGGTGATGAATGGTATTGGAACGCTGAGAACATTTGAAGGAAAAAACGGCATACCGCTGCACGGTGTTGCTTTCATGCCGGAGGTTGGAACATACTTTGTTGAAGTAGATGGAGAACTCGTTGAAAAAGCGTACAAACCTCTTGGCTCGCTGTATTTTGTCCATGGAATTAGCGCGCGCTGGGAGGATTATGCTTCTCTGCTTGTCCCGCTTTCCAGAAGCTTCAACGTCTATGCCTACAATCAGCGCGGGCATGGAAGTTCTCCAGGAAAGTTTGATGTTATGGCTGCTGCTGATGATTTGGAATGCATTATAGAAAAAGAGCGGGAAGGACCGATAGGAATCCTGGCGCATTCTCTTGGCTGTATGGCTGCAGTTGTAGCCAAGCGTTTTGAGAAAAAGGGCAAGCCGTTGGATGGTGTTTTTATGATGGCGCCGTATCTCGGCATGGAGTTTCTCCGCTGGCCACAGAGGTATGCCATCAGGGTGCTAAGTCATTTGCGTCCGGCTTTGAAAATAGTTGACCGCTTATTGAACAGCATGGAATCTTGGCGTGAAAAGCATGGTTTTCATCAGCGCTATGTGCTTGATAGTTTTGCCGAGCTCGCATCAGTGAATGCTGAAGACAGCAGGGGAATGACCATGCCTGTCGGCTACATCCTGACGGAAAATGACCGTGTGCTTGGCACGCATCGCCAAAAGCATTATTTTGCATGCATGGATTTGTTGCGCAATCTGCTTCCGCACGGTGTCAATTATACAAACACTGAAATAGCTTTTCTGAATCATTGCCTTAATATGGATGTGGTGAAGCCGTATTTGATACCGTTCCTGAAAGTTGAGCCGCGGACGGCTGAACGCGAAGCCCAACGTGCATATGTGCTTGGGAGCATATATCTTTTTTTCAAAGCTGTTTTCGAAAAGAATTTAAAACCGGCTGACGGAAATCCGCAGTAATGGCAAAGGTTTTGGTAGGGATAGTGACTTATGGAAAGCAGAGATACTGCCTTGATGAATTTCTGCAGTGCATCAGACGGCAGACGGTCAAAGCGGATGTTCTTTTTGTAGTCAATAATGGCGAGTCCGCCTATTCCACTCTTATCAAGAGCAAGGGATTTAATGCTGTTGAAGACCCAAAGCCAGCTTCAACCAGAATTGAAAGAATTGTCAATGGAAGGAACTACATTCGTGATTATGCGCTGAAGAACAATTATGACTTTCTTTTGTTCCTTGACAGCGATGTGCTTGTCCATCCGAGAGCTCTTGAGGCGCTTCTTGCGACAAAGTTTGATGTTGTTGCCGGTGTTTACCTTAATGTTTTCCAGCTTGATGGCAAGCCGGTTATTGCGCCTGTTTTGTTCAAAGATTTGGGCAATGGACAGTGCCAGTTGTATACATATGATGGTGCTGCTAAACAGCAGGTGCTCGAAATCGGCGCCGCAGGTCTTGGCTGCACTTTGATCTCGAGAAAAGTTCTTGAGGAAGTTTCTTTCCGCACTTTCAACAACTCTGCAACTGGTGGCGAGGATATGGCATTCTTTGTCGATGCCAGGGCAAAGGGTTTCAAGACAGTGGCGAATACTTTTGTTAAATGCCTGCACCGCCCTTATCCTGCATCCGACCCGCGTGCAAAGCTTTTTGAGTGGAGAAGGCACGTTGAGGACTTTACGTATGACATTAAGATGCCGGAATAATAAATTTCAGTTTTGAAGTTATGCGTACGTGCTGCTTGTGAGCTGTTCAATAACAAAGTCAAGTTTTTTCTGCAGTCGTGGTATTATTTCCGGTTTTTTGTCCTTGTAAAACACCATCATTCCGATTAGTTTGTCAATCGCGTAGATGTGCGCGAGCATTGTGTTGATGCGTTTTCCATATCCTTCTTCAAAGTCTTTGAAGTGGCGGGCGTTTAGGCACGCTGAAAGTCCTCCTATGTCAAATGCTGGAGGTCCGCTGCGCGGCGCGAAGTCAATCACTCCTGTCAATTGTCCGTTTTCAAATAAGAGGTTGTTGAATTGGAAGTCGCCGTGAAGCAGAACTGGCTGTTTTTCCGGCTGTGCTGCAAGTAAATCATATAATTCGTGCATTATGCGCTTTTCTCCCAGTTCCAGCAGGCCTTCGCGCACTGCGATGTCTATGTTTTGGCGCCTGTTTTCAAGGTAGGGCTTCCAGTTTTTGTATCTTCCTGTGCCTGCGTTGTTTATCCAGCCGTAATTTCTTGTCTGTATGGAATGTATTTTTGCAAGCGCTTTTCCTGCCTGCCTGCAAATATCCGGATTTATTGTTTCTGATGTGATGTGCTCTCCGCGCAGCCGTTCTTCAAGAAGATAGGGTGTTTTGATTCCGTTGTTGTACGATATTATTCTCGGAACTTTTACTTTTTTTTCGCCTGCTTTTTTGAGCGCCCAGATTTCTCCTTCAAAAGTATGCTTGTTGAGCGGTATTCTTACAACTGCATCTTTGGAAATAAAAGTGTGGTGGTTGTATCCCTGTCGTTCTGCAATGATTTCTGAATCAAGCGAATGCTCTTTCAGCACGTGCTGTGCATATTGTCTCCACTCCATAAAACCCACTTCAAATGACATCTCTTCTGCAGTATATAAATGTTATGTGATTGTGCTTGTATGCTGCGTTTTTGCTATCCTTATAACTTTGTCTGCAAAGCTTTCTATTTTCTGCTCGTGGCTTACGACAAGAATTTGTTCAAGGTGCAGCTGGTCGAGGACATCTCTCATCCTGTCAAGCTGTTCTGCTGAAAAGCCGTCTGTTGGCTCGTCAAGAATAAGCAAATCTTTTGTTTTGATGGAGCTTATTAGTGAATTTATTGTCTTGTTCAGTGCCAGCCGGTATGCCAGTGCGCAGGCAGTTCGCTCCCCGCCTGACAAATGCTCGACTTCAATGTCATAGCCGTTCTGCTGGATTATTGGCGTGAATGTTTCATCAAGGCGCGCGGTCATAACGTCTTCTACCAGCATTCCAAACCACTGCTGAAATAATGCGTCGAATTCGTGATGGATTTTTGCCATTACGTGCTTTTCCATGACTTCCATCAAAGGTGCAAAGTAATCAGTTAGCCATTGGTGCACGTGCTGTGTTTTTTCCAGCTGTTTTCGCGTTTTTTGTTTTCTTTCAAGCTCATTTTCAAGAAGTGTTATTGTTTTGCTGATGTGTTGTTCTTTTTGCATTAATGTAGAATGCTGTATGCTGTGAGTGCGTTCCTGCATTATTGCAACATCAATCTGCTGCTTTAATTTGTTGTAAATCTGTTCAATGTCTTTCAGCGGAAGCAGCTGCTGTTCAAGCTGCGCCAGTTTTTGTGAAGTTTTTTGTATATCCTGCTCAATCAGATTGTTCTGCTTTTCCAAAGCCGCTTTTCTTTCGGATAATTCTTCCGCGTGCTGCATTTTTATCCTGGCAACTGCGGATTCTTTCTCTTTTTGCCTTAGCTGTTCAAGCTCTGTTTTCAATTGTGTTAATTCCTGTTCTGCCTGCCGTGCCAGTCCGGCGTTCTGCGCAATGTGTTTTTCTATCTCCTGTATTTTCTTCTGCTCTGTATCCGCAATCCTGCTTTTGTGGCTTGTGTTGACGTCCTGCAGGCATACAGGGCAGTTTGCCATCATTGAGATTTTCTGCGTCAGCTCTGTTGATTGTTTTTTGAGAAGGTTGAACTCTGCCATTTTTGTTGTTGCTGCTCTGATGTTCTTTTCCTTTTCTATTATGTGCTGGCTGATTTCTGTTATCTTTTTTGAAAAGTCATTGACAATCATGCCAGGTAGTTCTTTTTGCAATTGTATCAATTGTTGGCTGGCGGTTGCAAAATCCTGTTGTGCTTGCTTTTTCTGCTGTTGTTTGGAAACAAGCTGCGATTTTGTGACGTGAAGTTCTCTTGTCAGTAATTCTGCTTGCAGGCGTTGCTTTTCTATGTCTGACAACCGGCTTTTTGATAAAGCCAACGTTATCCGTGCCTTTTCTGCCTGCGGCTGAACGATTTTCAGCTGTTCAACAACCTCGGCATGTTCCTTTTTTGCCTCTTCAAGCAGTTTCTTTTTTTCATCCATGTCTGCCAGAAGCGCTTCTGATGCCCTGTTTCTTTCCCGAAGAAGTTTTGCATATGTTCCGGCGTTTTGGGTTATGCGCTCATATTTGTCGATTCCAAATACCTTGCGAAGTATCGCAACTCTTTCTTCTTTGTCCTCCATCAAAATGCGTTTCATTTCTTCCTGTGGCGTGTAAACGGTGTACCTGAAGACGAAGTTCTTGCTTTTCGTCAGAAGCTCAGGAGGGTAGCCGAGCAGATTTAGAATTGTTGCTTTAAGTTCAACAGCGGTTGCATCTTTTTTAATTCCGTTTGTTACAATGTATCCTGCATCCTGCTCGACTGATTTTTTTGTCCGGACAAGCGTGCGCCTTACAGTATATTTGTCATCTCCGATTCTGAATGTCAGCTCAACAAATCCCTCATTCGTGCCGTTCCTCAGCAGTGCATTGCCTGATAATTCCCCGCGCAATAATCCGAACAGTGCGAATTCTATTGCGAGAAGTATTGTGCTTTTGCCGCTTCCAATGTCTCCTGACAGCATAACTATGCCTGTTGGAAATTCTATTGTGGCATTGGTATAGCTTCTGATATTTTTCAAGGTCAGCGAAACAAGCTGCATACGCACCCTTTGGAATCCTGTGCGTGTTGCTTAATAAAAATTTGTATTTCCAAGTAGTCAGACGCGGGCCTTTTCAAGCTCTTTTACCGTGCGGCACTGAGCAGCCAGTGCGTGCATGTCTTCATGCTGCTGGACAACTTGTCTTCGCAGCTCTGGCAGACGGGTTTCAAGCACTTTTTGCAGTCCGTGGAATTGCTGTATCAGATTGTCGGGTATTTTGAATATGTTTTTGCAGATTGAATTTATGATTCGCGCATTTATTTCAAAATTTTTCAGGGTGTTGAGGATGCTTCTTGCCTGTTTTGCCAATGCAAATCCTTCAGGGATGTTTGAGCTCAAAAACTCAACTGCAATATTCTGCAGAAATACCTTGTATGATGTGTAGATTGTGCTTTGGTATTCTTCCAATGGCATCCGCAGGTTGACGTTCAGCCATCCGCGTATTTCTGCTCCTGTTATTGTGCCCTCTTTGATAAGTTCATAGAAGCCGTCCAGTTTTTTGCTGACCATTGTTATGTTTTGCAATAATCTTAGAGTTATGGGCTCCCATTGCTCGAGCTTTTTTTCAAAGTTGGAAAGTGTGATGATTGCTTCCGGCTCTAATTTTTCAACAATCTCCTCTTTTCGTGCGAATCTGACGGGCATTGTTTTTTCTGTTTTTTTTTGCAGGTTATAAATCTTGCTGCACAACCTTTTTAAAACTTCTTTCTTTCTGCCTGTGTTATGCCAGACAAAACCGACTCATTATCCGGCCAGCAGTGCCCTATGTGCGGCAAAAAGGAGCTGACTTTGACCGAAGCCCAGTCGGAAGTCCCGTTTTTCGGAAGGATTTTCATGTTCAGCATGCATTGCAGTGCCTGTCATTATCATAAGGCGGATGTTGAGGCAGCCGAACAAAGAGAGCCGGCACGTTATACTTTTGAAATAACCGGCAAGGATGATTTGAACGTGCGCGTCATTCGAAGCAGCGAAGGCACGATAAAGATTCCTCATGTCGGCTCTCTTGAGCCGGGTCCCAATGCAGAGGGCTTTGTCTCAAATGTTGAGGGTGTCTTGCAGAAGTTCAAGCACCAGATTGAGGTTTTGAGAGATACTGCAGAAGATGATGATGACAGGAAAAAGGCAAAGAATTTGCTGAAAAAGCTTCAGAATGTTTTGTGGGGCTCTGAAAAGTTGAAAATCATTATTGAGGACCCGAGCGGCAATTCCGCAATTGTGTCCGAAAAGGCGGTGAGGCAGAAATTATGAAACGGAACATCAAGCCAGACCTTAAGCTGGCAGACAAATTTTTGGACCTGAAGGCAGTGGACACCAATATCATACTGGACCATCTTGATGAGCAGATTAAGTTAAGGGAATTGCCTATTGAACAACGCAAAAAACTGTTGAAGTGACTTATTTCTGTATAATGTATGCGTCGGTATGGCCTGTTTCCTGCCGGTATTCTGTTCGGTTTTTACTTTTTGTCGGCTTGTAATCCCTGGTTGCGCCAAAGTAAGCGGCGCCAAGAATTGCTGCAGACATGGCTGCAACTGTGATTATTCTTCCGATTCCCCAGCCCTCGCCGTATTCTTTCTCCACTTTTTCACTGAGGTTTTTTGTCACGGTTTGCATAATGTTTAGCTGTCTGTTCCTGTGCGTATTTCTGAAGAGTTGGCACGTTTGTTTTGTTCAGCCGTGTAACTGCATATTTGATGGCACGCTCGTTTCCGCCTTCAAGGGCAAAGTCGAGCTGCCGTTTCAAATGGCTGTGGTAGCTTGCCATCTTGCTGATTACCGCGTCTGTTACCGCTGGAATTTTCTTTTCAAGTAATGATTCTGCTATCATTCTTATTGTTGAATCTTTGTTCTTTTTTACTTTCATCGCCTTGTCCAGCTGGCCTATCAATGACTGGATTCTGTGCTGGTAAAGCACTTCCATGCAGTCTTCCAGCGCTTCGTGCACGTATATCATGTCCGCTGCCAGCAATGGCTGCACCACGCAGATTTTTGCATCCTGCTTGTTTGTTTTTTCTGATTCCAGATACCATTTCCTCATTTCCGCAATTGCGTCGTATTCCAAAAGCAATTGGCTGCATCCGTTCATCTCTGCCTCTATTTCTGATTTAATTGATTTGTCTGTTTCATTCGCGTAGTCGTCTGCAAGTCCGTCTCTTTCCTGCTCAACCATAAAGATGGCTTTTTCTAGGGGTATTTGCTGCTGCTTGTAGCTTATCATTCCTGTTACAACTTCCCGCAAGAATGTGATTCTGTTTCTGTCGTCCGGCGAGTTTGTCCTGCCGAATACCTGCTTGTATGTTTCTTCAACGCTGTCTGTGAGTACTTTTGTCATTTGTCTTCACTCAGGATCAAATGATTAGTCGTTTGGTAAATATATATTTCGCGACACAATATAGTATACAAAATTGTATATTGACATATTTGCGCTCAAAATGACACTCCTTTATAATGTAATCACTCAATAGTTACTAAATAGCGAAAGCTTTATATACAAAATTGCCTTTCTTGTTTGAAAGAAACGGGGTGTTATCAGGTCAGCATGATAACTGATATTGAAATTGAGAAGGCGCGGAGTGTCATTGCAAACGCGATTACTGCAAGCAATTACCGGCTTAGCAAGGTTGACCCTTTGTTCCCGCGAGAGAACATTTGCGTTCATCCGGAAAAGGTCGTGCTTGAGCCGCGTCTTGACACCGAGCTTGTAGAGTTCAGGTATGCCGGCTGGCACGCTTATGTTTCCCACAATCCCGATCTTATCAGCCGCTTGAGGCATTACGTTGCGGAGAATGAGCGATGCCATGTTGAGTTTTCGGGCGCGCATGAGGGGCTTGTTTATCTTATTTCAAATGAATCGGCAGTAAGGAAAAAATGAAATCACGCATCAGTTTCGGGCAACTGAAAGACCAGCAGACGCAGATTGCAAAGCAGCTGAAAATAGAGGATGAACTGAATATCGACGAAATAAGGTATATCGCTGGCTTTGACGTCTCTTATTTCGGCAACAGGTGCGTCTGTTCGGTTGTTGTTCTTGACTTTAAGACAATGCAGGTTGTTGAGAAAAAATTCCTTGTCACAAAAACACCAATGAACTACGTTCCTGGTTTTTTGGCATTCCGCGAAGGTCCTCCGATTTGCCAGACATATTTCGACCTTGAATGTGAACCCGACGTAATCATGGTGGATGGCCACGGTATAGCGCATCCAATTAATGCAGGACTTGCAAGTTTTGTCGGCTCTGAACTGTGCAAACCAACCATCGGGGTTGCGAAAAGCTTGCTTGTTGGCGAAGAAAAGAACGGCGACATCTTTTATGAGGGCAAATTGGTCGGAAAGGCGGTCAAGACAAAAGAGCACGCCAATCCCCTGTTTGTCTCTCCCGGCAACTTGATTTCAATTGACACTGCAGCTGAAATTGTCAAGCGCTGTGTTGTTCCGCCTCATAAGATGCCTGAGCCGCTGCATCAAGCTCATCGCTTTGCTGATAAGATTGCGGAAAAGCATAAGGACGCTCCGATTAAGGAAAAAGTTGCAAAAGAAATTAGTTTGGCTGGGTAAATTTAGCGAAGTGGCTTGTGTTTTGGTTGATAAGAAAACGCTTATTTGTTTGGGATTTAGGCACCCTTGACGACTTTCTTGTTGTTGCATTTGACATTCTAAATTCTATTTCTGAGTTTGAAAGGGGTTATCATAAATTTATCGGAGTGATTTTAAGTTGGGCTATGCTCCAGCCATGCAAAAGATGGAAAGGTTTCTGATGAAGATTTTTGCTTTTTGAAAATTGATGATGGCATTGTCTTGTTTGGCTTGTCTGTCAAAGTGATTAAATTTTTCTCTACGGCAGCTTTTTAGGACTGTTTAGATGGAAGTTCCAAGTTTTTTATCCAGAAAATATTTTCTGTTTCAGGAATGAAAAATTAAGAAAATATAATTTTATTCAGCTGTTTCTTCAGATGACTGTTCAACTGCCTTCATCTGCCTGCTTCTGTAGATGCTTGCAAATGATGGTGTGATGACGAGGAAATCATCACCAAAGCCGGCTATTTCTCCTTCAATAGCATCTGTTGTTTTCTTTAGTTTGTTGATTGCCCGTTTCAATTCAACCAAATCCTTGTCTTTCAATGGTTTGATGTTTACAAGTGCAATCGTATATCCTTCTCTTAGAGAATCCAGTACTGGCTTGACGTCGTCAAAGTCCTCAAGCATGAATGGCCTTACAAGAACTTTTGATTTTGATACTTCGCCGTCGTTTTCAAGTTCGACATAGCCCGTTTCCTGTTCCAGCTCTTCGTATTTTGGGCCGGACAGCTTTTCCTTCATTTTTGAAAAAAAGCCCATGGTTCGCAACACCTCATCACGCACTTTTGTTTTTACTCTTGAATGGATAAGAGTTCACTCTGATATTTAAAGGTTTTGATAGCGAAGAATACACAGTAACCTTTATAAACCCTTCACTATCCCCTGTAATTATGTCCAAGCGTAAAGGTGGTCCGCGGGCTGGTACAAGGCGCTTATTCAGCAAAAGCCCCCGTTCAAAGGGAAAAATCTCTTTAACAAAGTTTTTTATGCCTTACAAGTTAGGTGACCGTGCATGCTTGTCAGCAGAGCCGGCAGTGCAGAAAAACCTCTACCATCAGCGTTTTCATGGCAAGTCCGGCTTTATAGTTGGTAAGCGCGGCGACTGCTACGAGCTTGAAATTCAGGATGGCGGCAAGTCAAAGGTAGTTATTGTGCACCCGGTGCATATGAAAAAATTGTAAAATGGCGCAAAAAATCTTGAACACGACCCCGATTAACACAACCGAGCTTTTTGCAGAAATGAAGCGCATCAAGGAGCGTGATAAGGAGCTTGGCTTCAGAGCTCAGAAGACAGTTGATTATCTTGAAAGCTTGAATGTGATGGATGCTAAAAAGGGAAGGGAGCTTTTTGAAAAGCTGATGAAGCTTGAAATTCCCCGCCTGCGCGAAATGCATTTCCACAAGATTATCGATGTTATGCCTGCGACTGAGAAGGATGTCAAATTCATTCTTCAGGGCTATAACGTGGCTGTTTCTGCAGAAAACTGCAGGAAGATTGCTGACACTGTGGCTGAATACTTATAATTCTCTTAAGCAACCCTGCAAAGAACGTGCTTTATATCTTGTAATTTCAGGTTAAGCCAAGTTTCTGGTGCTGGTTGCTTTGGTCCTCTGGACTCATTTTTCTCTCCTCCTCGCAGGTGCGGAGGAGAGAAAAATGACCTCAGCGAAGCTGAGGCAGAGAGGCCAGCGCCATTAAGTTGATAGCACCGTAATTTCAAAACTTATATAAACAACCTTTCTATTATTTTGATAAATTTGGTATGTTAGAACAGAGTTCAAACGGAAATGGAAGAAGCACATCAACAGTCACCCGAGCACAGAGGGCATCACGTTCGGGAGGAATCAGCGATTGTGTTAGATTTTCTGCCGCACGGTTATCCGTTTGACAACCGTCCTTCTCATAAAAAAACGCCTATAGTGCAGGCAATCGGCAAGCAGCATTTCATTCTGTTGGAACTTGTTCCCAAGAAGGATGTCTTTCTGCAGCCGCTCCAGGAAGTGTACATTGGTGAAGGCAAAAGGGACCAGATACATCATATTGTTGGCAAATTGCCTATGGACCGTCTCACCGCTACTGCAAAAAGCGAGTTGGAAATTGTCTTAAAAGACCTTATTCACAAAAACGAAAAGCGTTTTGTTGACTTTTTCAACAAATCACAGCCGTTAACAACCCGCATGCATCAATTGGAGCTCCTTCCTGGCTTAGGGAAGAAGCATATGTGGGAAATAATTGAAAAACGTGAAGAAAAGCCATTTGAAAGCTTCAAGGATATTAAAGAACGTGTCAAACTAATGCCTGACCCTGAAAAGGTTATTATAAAGCGTATTCTTGCTGAACTGGGCGGTCAGGAAAAGCATCGTATTTTTGTAGATGTTTAAAGCTTGATTTCTACTCGAAAACCAAAGGTTTATATTGGAACCTCTATTATTCAGCATTTATAACACTCAAGGAGGGGATGTTTAATGGCTGAAGGACGTTGCATGAAGTGCAAAAAGCAAGTGCCGATTAAGGACGCGAAAGAAGTAACCATGAAGAATGGCATGCGCGCTGTAAAGGGTGTCTGTGGCACCTGTGGCACAAAGGTCTTCCGCATTCTCGGAAAGGCAAAGTAATTCTTTTTTTATTAACATTTTTATATAGCGTATTCTATTCTTATGGGTATGAATTAGGTATTATGCTGTTTTTTTCTTATTGTTGCAAGTGCTGGATAAGAACTGCCTTACAACAGGCGATGATGCTTACTGTCGTCTTGAATAATCCAAGAACAGGAAAGAATTTAATCGAATTGTCATGGCCGTGGTATTTTGTTTGATGCGTGCGCTGCTAAATGCTAATTCCAGGTGCTATCAAATAAAATGACAATGTTGCTGCCACTCTGGTCTTATGAACTGAGTTTCTTCTCCCCAGCAAGTCGAGAAGCCCAAGGCAAGCTTGGGCAAAGCTGCTTAGGCACAAAACTTGACTGCACCTTATTTCACAATGTTTATATAGTTCCTCGCCATGAATTTTCTTAATCGGGGGTGAACGGTCATGAAATATGCACCGCAAAAGAGAGTGAAGATGATTGATACTGTCAGGAGCAATATTTTGGAAAAAACACACATTAAGGATAAGGAACTAGCAAAACAAATAGCTAGAGATTGGATTAAAAAAGCCAGCAAATGATGGACGACGAGTTTAAGGACGAAGATTGGGAAGACGAGTACGACGGGTAGCGTCTGGATAGCGCGAGAAGATTGGCGTTACAGTCCTCTCGCATTATAATGAGTGCCCACTTTCTTAATCAATAGTTTTAAATAGTATACTATTTTCCACACCGGCAAGAAAGAGGCTGATAAGAACAAGTTCGTCTGGCCTCGCTTCGTAAAAAGAGGTGTTGTAATTGCGTCACGTTCCAGTCAGCATTCTTGCCATTGTTGCGATTGTTGGCGTCACAATTCTTATGCTGTCCGTGCAACTTTATCCCGAAACAGTTATCTGGGCGATTACGTATGTTCCAGGCCCTTCTGCTCCGGCTTCTGGCGATACTGTTATTGTTGACTTGTCAATCGGTGAATACATTTCTAATGAAATTCCTGCTTTGAGCGAAACTTCTTTAAGGGCCTTGTCGAGAGGCAATGTTTATGCCAAGGATGTTTCAACTGATTATACTCAGTCACTGACTTTTGCACAGCCGGGCTTGTTTTTGGGCGGCCATGTCGAGTTTGGGCGTGATGAGCAGAACAGGGTGGCTGATTTTCTGAAGTTTGATGCCGGACAGGGTATGTTCAAGTATCAGGTTGATTTTGGCGCCGGATTGAGAAGCACGCTTGATGGCATCAAGATGGTTGACATTATTGATGAGGATATGAAGCTTCTTGGCAATACTTTCTCAATCGTTGATGCAGATTACAATACTGGCTCCAATCGTGTTGAGCTGCGATTGTTCGGCGGATTTGGCAGCATTGACATCATGGACGGGAATTCTGCTGATGATAATTTCCAGTCAAATGGCATCAAAATAAATGGCAAGACAGTGCCGTCATTGGTTAAAGTCAAGGCAACCATGTCTGGAGGAAAGCCGACTATTTATTCCATTCAATACATTCCGTTGGCTGAAGCAGTTCAGGGGGGCGACGTATACGTTGCTCCGATGCATTGTCTGCGCCAGTACCTGCGGAATCCTACTGCGATGCTTGTTCCGGAGTTTGACATTTGCTATAAGGGCTTGACTGCTCCTGCTGCAGGTATTCCTGCAGGCGGGATTTCCGGGAATGAAGTTCGTTTCAGGACTGTCGGTGGTGATGAAATGCAGGTTACTGCTCCTAATGCTCGCGGCCAGATTTACAAGATTCCTCTCGCGCAATTGCCTGGAATGTATGGTAACAAGGGCAGGAATTTTGTGTTTGTGGAAGCGCCCGCGCCGGGCGCCCCCAACATTAACCTGCAGGATTATTTCCTTGTGATGAGCAAGGATGATGTTAACGGCGTTTCAAATGTTCTTCAGTATGATGCTATCGACACAACCAATAATCGCATAATTGTGAAAGATCTTGCCGGTGGGACGCGCGAGGCAACCTTTGACCCTGGAACTGGTGAGGGCCAGCTGTTGGTAGGAGAAGGGACTTACAGGTTTGTTGTTGGCGCAGGAAACGCATTGGCAATGGACCAGACAAACAATGGCGCAATTGCCGGCAACGAGGCAAAATTCATTCTTATCGGCGGCTCAAAGCTTGACTTTGGCCCTGGCTTCACTGTGAAAGTCATCACGCCTTCCCGCTTGTTTGACGAGCCGATGGGTGATGAAACAACTGATATTGTTCTTACTTTTGGCGGTTATGCTGGTTTGACTGTGCCTTCCCCTCAGGTTACAGTGCCTGGCTATACATTTAAGCTTCAGAGTCCTGAATCAGGCATCAAGCAGGGACTTACAAAGTGGGGCATCCTTTTCACGTGGGATCACAATGGCAATAGCGATGACCTTGACTTGACTGTTCCTGGCTCTCGTGCAGCGCCTGTCAGAGGCGGCGCACAGGGCAATGTCTACATTACTTTTGACACGAAACTAAAGAAGCCGGTTCCGCAAGTTCCTGCAATGCCTTCCAAATGTGGTGACGCGTTGATTACCAAGCCGGAATATTGCGACCCTCCCGGCTCTCCGTGTGCTGACCAGTTCAGGCGTCCTGGAACCTGCGCCGCTGACTGTATGAGTTGCGAATTCAAGTCACCTGCTGTTTGTGGCAACCGCTTGCTTGAGCAGGGCGAGGATTGCGAGGCGACTGCTGATTGCCTTGCCGGCTTCTTCTGTGAAGGTTGTAGGTGCAAGCCGATTCCTCCGGCTGTTTGTGGCAATAACCTGCTGGAAACGGGTGAGCAGTGCGAAGTTGCAGCCGACTGTGGCCCTGGATATGCCTGCATTAATTGCGGCTGTGCTCCATTGCCGCCGGTGATGGAAACACCCGCTCCCGCGCCAAACATTTTTGCAAGATTCTTTGCCTGGCTGGCAAGATTGTTCGGCGCCTAAACTTTTTTATAGTATTTACTCTCGTTCTTTGCTGTATGGGGGAAAAGACCGTTTATTCAGGAAAATTTATTACTGTGAAAGAAGAGCCGTTTGGAAATTCTACTCTTGAGCGAGCTTATTTGCGCCCGTCAGTGCAGGTTATTCCGTTCACGAAAGATAATAAAATATTGATGATTCGGGAAAAGCGGGCTATTGAGGGCAAGTCGCGCTGGAAGTTTGTTTCCGGCTTTATGGACAAGCCCGGTCTTTCAGAAGAGCAGGTCGCGCAGGAGGAATTGATGGAGGAAGCAGGTTTTGCCGCAGGAAATTTGAAAAAATATCATTATATTGAGGACAAGCATTCTTTTGTTATTCCAATCACCTATTTTCTTGCATATAATTTGAAAGAGAGCAAAAAGCCCAATCCTGATGGGGAGGTTGTTGAGGAAGTGAAAGAGTTCTCAATTGAAGAATTGTATCAGCGTGTTCTTGATGGTGAGTTTGATTTTCTGCATGAGGCATCAGTTATTATGATGTTGTACCGCGATTGGGAGGCTGGCCGGTTGCGTAATCCTTGAGCACTTCATCGCGTTGAATCCGGTCGTTTGAAAGAACAGGGCTGTTGATGATTAAATTCCATGCAAGCTCTCGTGCTTTTTGCAGTTCCTTGTGGGCGTGCCTGACATTGTGTTCTGCTTCAAAGCTGCTTGCGCCGATAACAAGCTGGGTGACGTGGTATTTGCCGTTGTCTTTTTCAAGCATCAAATAAAAGGGAATCATTGATTCGTTTCTCCTGCGTGGTATTTTTGGGATGAATTCGCTGTGCTCCATATCTTTTGGAACAAGGTAATAATGCCCGGTGTCAATGTCAACGACAACGTCTATTCTTCCTTTATATTTTCGGTCAATGAAGTTCTCTATGAGCATGGGAGTTAATCGCTCGACAAGGTTGCGTGGTCCTGTTTTGCTGCATGGCTCAAGTATTCTGTAAAGCAAGCGCACATCTTCAGGAAGTTCTGCGTCGCAGGTGTCGATTTTCATCTTCGCTTTCTGACGAACGCACTCCAATGCCGGCTCGCCGAGATATTGCAGGATTGTTTTTGAAAAACTGAAAAATTCCTCTCCGGAGTGCTCGTATGCAAGCCGTTCAAGCACGCTGCAGGTTTCTTCTGCTTGTCGTGCGGGGGGTGCAGACAATATCCGTTCCATGCATCTTTTGTATGCTTCAGGCAGCTGTGCTGGCTGTACGATGTGGACTTCGACCATTTTACACCACCTCTGCCATCATCACTTGGTGCTTGGACGCCAGTGGCATCTCGCTGTCAATAACAAAGGCGTATGCAATGTCGCGGGCTTTGAGCAGTTGTTCATTCGTGTGGTATCTGACCGGTGCCGCGCTTCCGGACATTTTTTTCATTGCATAGGTCATTACAAACTCAAATCCTGAAATTCCGACAATGATTCTGGTGACAATGTTGTTCTGAACGCCAATTCCGATGCCGACAAAATGGTTGTATTTCATTGGGTCCTTTTTCATTTCAGCTTTTGTTTTTCCGGTCAGCAATTCAACAAATTCTGGATGGTCAATGTCTTCAGGAATGGCATACAATTTTCCTTTGTTGACGTCCGCGATGAACCTGCCGATTTGTTCTTCGCCTGATCGCTTGGATGTGTAGTCAAGGTCAAATTTTGTCAGCTTTTTGCCGGTAACGTCACGCAACTCGATTGTCATTTTTTTATCCCTGAGTGGTAACGAATATACAATTATTTAAAAAACTTACTAATTTTAGGTTAAGTCAAGTTTCTGGTGCCGGTTGCTCTGGTCCTCTGGACTCATTTTTCTCTCCTCCTCGCAGGTGCGGAGAAGAAAAATGACCTCTGCATAGCGAGGCAGAGCGGCCAGCACCATTAAGTTGGCAGCACCCTAATTTTATATATTGAAAATTAATAGAATTATGCATTGATAATAGAATTATGCATTGATTATACCGTATCCTATCAGCCGCCATCTTTGCCCTACATTTCTGGACATTGTCACCCTTGCGCCTTTGTCAGCGCAGACCGGCTTGCGCAATGCCACTTTTATCAAATTCTTGCCGAGTTCTTTAACAACGCCTACTGTCGCCGCAGAATTCACGTTGAGCATGAGCAGTTCTCCCAGCTTTACCGGCTCTACCACTAATTTGTCTTTTGCACCTACAACCCTTTCAAGCAAATGTGTTTCCAGCTGGAATTCGTACCAGACCTTTGGTGCATGGCCTTCCAGCACTACCACGCTTCCTGCGAGTTTGTCGCTTTTCACAACGCTGGGGTCAAGGGTTGTCATCGCTGCTATGCTGCCTCCCGGCACAACTTCTTTCACGCGTTCCCCGCCTGACATGAGAGAAACGACTTTTGTCCTTAACGGCTTCCAGATTTTCTGGTTTTTCTCCTGAACTTCATATCCTGGAAGTATTTCTATTTCCGCTCCCTCGATAAGCTTTCCCTGCTTCAGGGAACCGCCGAGAATGCCTCCGACCAGTTTGTCCGGATATGTTCCGGGCTTGTTGACGTCAAAGCTTCTTGCCACTAACATTACGGGGTCGGCGTTCACATCGCGATGCGGTGTCTTGAACTTTTCCTGTATTGTCTGTATGAGAATATCCAGATTAATAGAGTGTATTGCGCTCATTGGGATTATTGGCGCATTCTCGAATTTCGTCCCTTTCAGGAACGCTTTTATCTCGTTATGGTTTTTCTTTGCCTGTTCTGCTGATACAAGGTCAATCTTGTTCTGCACCACGATAAGGTTGTCAATTCCTACTATTTCAAGCGCCTGCAAATGCTCTCTTGTCTGTGGCTGGGGGCAGCTTTCTGTTGCGGATATTAGGAGCAATGCACCATCCATTATTGCCGCGCCGCAGAGCATTGTTGCCATCAAGCTTTCGTGGCCCGGCGCATCAACAAGTGAGACTTTTCTCAGGAATTCCGCTTCGCCGCCACATTTCGGGCATTTTTGCGAGACGCCGTAAGCATCAGAAGCTTCGCATTTTTTGCACTTGTAAAATGAGACGTCTGCATATCCGAGCCGTATGGTAATGCCTCTTTTTATCTCCTCTGAATGTGTGTCTGTCCATTTGCCAGAAAGTGTTTGTACAAGGGTTGTCTTGCCGTGGTCCACATGTCCTATCATGCCTATGTTGATTTCCGGCTGTATTTGTGTTTTCGGCGTTTCTTCTGTTTTTGCTTTCTTTCTGGGAGCCATTATTCGTCGAAATCAAGAAATGGTTTATAAATGTTATCTCAGCACGTATGCTCGGCCGTGCATCGTTGTCTCGGCAATTTTTTCCAATGCTTCGCGAAGTGCAGCAGGATTTGTTTCTGTCCTGCCTATATATGGAATTTTTTCAAAGCCGATTGTTGATGCGCAGCAAAGTGTGTAATACACGAGCTGCAGTTCATCTCTTGGTGAAATGTGTTTCGCGTCTTCCGGCTCAGTGAAATGCCCAATGCCAAATCCTGCTATTATTTTCTCCCCTATGCGCTGGTAGCATGCGTGCGGAGTGTTGAGAATGTTTGATAAGCGCCTGCGCAGCTTGTTCTCATCAGGATATTTGCTCCATACATCTGCCAATGAGCAGCTCTTGAAAGCGCTTCCGATATCTATTGTGGCAACATCCGGCTGAGTGTGGATTTCGTAGTAATGCCTTCTTTCATAGCCGGGAATTTCCACAACATTCAGGATTATTTTTTCAGCCGGCTTTGTCAGGCGCTTAAGCTCTTCCTCTGCACCTTCTACTCTCCAACAGATGTGGCTCATATCGGCGAGTTATGTTATTATTTTATTTAAATATTTCGAAAATTTACTATTATAAGGTGGTGACTGTCTCCGGTTTTTTTGGCTCCATCTGGAATGTTGTCACCTTGTTTTTTCCCTGTTTTTTCGAGTATCTTACTCTTCTGTCTGCCGCGTTCATCAGTTCTTCCAGTTTTGTTCCATCCTGCTGCAGAATAGCAACTCCCATGCTAACTGTGACTCTTTCTGGCGCCACTCCAATGCTTTCCTGCGCTATTGCCTCCCTGAGCGTTTCCGCAAGCGTCACTCCACCAACAGGGCCTGTATTGGGAGCTACTATCATCATTTCCTCGCCGCCCCACCTGCAGGCAGCGTCGCTCTTTCTTATGTGCTTGCGGGTTATCTCTGCCACTTTCGCGATTACCTTGTCACCCGTCTCCTCTCCGTACTTTTTGTTGAATGCTCCAAAGTCGTCTATGTCAAACATTATTAAGACAAGGGGTGTTTTTTGGCGGAGCGCAACTGTTATCAGTTCTTGCGCCAATGGGACAAATGCATGCCTGTTCAAAAGTCCTGTAAGTGCGTCGTGTGTTGCAAGATGCGATGTTCGCGTTAATGCTATGCGTTGCGCTTTTGCTTCTTTTTGAAGATATTCAATTGCTTCCGGCTCGAGCAAATCAGCGTGCTTCAACAGCAAGCTCTGGTAATGCAGGAATTCTTCAGGTGTTGCGATTGTTGTCAAGTCCTTTTCAATGTCTTGCTTGGTTATTTTTTGGGTAAATATGAGCCATTTTCTTCGCGGCTTTTCATATTTTTCAATGAGCGCTTCAGCCCAGGTTTTCTCTTCGAGCATTGGCTGGAGACGGTCATAAATCTCTGTTTTTTCCTCAAGTATTGCCTTTTCAAAGCGTCTGGAAGTATCCTTCCATTCAAGCATAAGATGGTCGATGTCAAGTTGTGTGTCTTTTTTTCTGGTTTCTTCAATGAGGGAGTCAAAGTCCTGTTTCAGCTGGCGCTCGTACTTTATCATTCCCTGGAACAGGCGGATTGCGTCTGCGAAGTGTTCCAGCACGCTTTCTGCTTTGCCGATTGCATTAAGCTCTTCTTCCTTCTCGCGAAGTATGCCTGCTATTTTTTTTCCTGCCTGTTCTGCCTTGATTCCGCCTGCTGCCTGGTCGCGTAGCAGTTCCTCGTATTTGTGCTTTTTTCCTTGTGCAAAATTGTCAAGGGCTTCTTTTTCGGCTGTCACGGATGTGAAATCCAGGTTGGCAAGCATTTGCCGCACGTGCTGCTCAATCTCATTCAGCAGCAAAAGCACTTTTTGGCGTGCTGCAGGGTCTTCTTTGTTGGCTTGAAGCGCCTCAACCAGTGCAGCGACTTTTTGTTTGAAAGGATACAGTGCCAGAATTCTTTTTTCAAATGTTTTCAGTACATTTTTTTCTTCCTGCGTGAGTTTCTGGAACAAGAGCAATGCTGCGTCTGCCATGTTTCCTCTTTTCGGTTGTTTCAATAAACGGGCAATATAAATCTTTACCCTTGCAGCAGCTTTGACACCCAGTCGATTACCTGGTCAAGTTTCTTTTTGCTGTCTGCATCAGCGTTCAACCTCACGACGTTTTCTGTCTTGCTCAGCCGGAGATTGAACCAGAAATCCTCTCCGAAGAATGATATTCCATCGACTGTTTCTTTTTTGTATTTTTTGAATGCTTCCTCGACTTTTTTCATGGCTGCCTGCTTGTCTGCCACTTTGTAGTTTATTTCTCCTGATATTGAGTATTTCTCAAGCGGCTTTACAAGCTCGCTCATCTTCTTGCCTGATTTTGACAATATGTCCAGCATGAAAAGTGCCGCAACGTCTCCTGAATCGACAAAATTGAATTTTTTGAAATACCAGTGTCCGCTTAGTTCCCCTCCGAAGTTTGCGTTTTCTTTTTTCATCCGCAATGGTATTTCGGTATGCCCCACCATGTTTGGATACGCTTTAATTCCAAATTCCTTCATTTTTTCCCGCACAATTCTGCTCATGTTTGCTGCAAATACCGCTTTGTCGCCTTTTTTGCACAGATGACGTGCGAAAAGTATGAACGCATGGTCAGACCTTACTCTTCTTCCTTTTTCGTCTATGAAAAATACTCTGTCGCAATCGGCGTCATATGCTATTCCAATGTCGTATTTTCCGGAAACAACTTGTTTTTGCAGTTCTGCAGTGTTTTCCTCCAGCAATGGGTTTGCAATGTGGTTTGGGAAGCTGCCGTCCATCTCGCCGTAAAGGAGCTTGTATTTTATCGGCAGCCCTTTCATCAGTGTCGGCACTACGTGCCCTGCCATTCCATTGCCGCAGTCGATTAGAACTTTTAACGGCTTGTATTTTCCATTTACAATTTTTTTCACATATCTTGCGTAATCAGGAAGTATGTTCTTTGCCGTTACTTTTCCTTTTTTCCGTGTGTCAGGGAAATGGCATTTGTTCACAAGCTTTTCAATTTGTGGCAGGCCGTTGTGCTCTCCGATTATGTCAACGCCTTTCTTTGCCACTTTGATTCCGTTGTATTCTTTTGGCAGATGTGATGCTGTTATCATCAAGGCATCGTGCTTAATTGATGCGTAATATATCATTGGAGTGTTGCTGTAGCCCGTGTCTATTACGTCCGCTCCCTGGTCGGTTATTCCATATACCAATGATTTTTTCAATGGAAGCGAGCTTTTCCTGCAGTCCCTGCCAACCAGTATCTTTTTTGCTTTGAGAAAAATCACCGATGCTCGTCCGATTTTATAGGCAAGTTCCTCGTTCAATTCTCCGGGGCACAGTCCTCTGATGTCGTATGCTTTGAAGATACCTGCCATTAATGCTCCCTTTCGCCGAAATGCCTGCACTCGCTGTTCATTATGCCGCTTACTGCGGCGCCTTGCGGGACTTTCTTGTCTGCTGTCAGCAGTACTTTCTTTTTTCCAGCGTGGGAAATCAGCAGCATTCCCTGGCTTTCCTCTCCTCCGATGAGTTCCGGTTCGATGTTGCAAAGCACCACAACCTGCTTGCCGAGCAGTTCTTCCATTTTGTACGAGTCGGCAAGGCCCGCAACCACTTGTATGTCCTCGTCCGCTGCTGCGCAATCCACTATGATGATGTATTCTTTCGGGTTTTTTGGATGCGTTTTGACTTGTGCTATTGTTCCGACGCGCAACTGCAGTTTTTCAAAGTCCTGATGGGAAATTTTTTTGTAATCGCCGACATCTGTCCGGATTTTCGCCATTGTATCACCCTTTCAATTATTTTCTCATTGTGCTGTATAAAAAAGTTTTGCTTGGATGGTGCTGTCAACTAAATGGTGCTGGCCGCTCTGCCTCATCTTCGCAGAGGTCATTTTTCTCTCCTCCGCATTTGCGAGGAGGAGAGAAAAATGAGTCCGGAGGACCAAAGTGCAGCCAGCACCAGAAACTTGACTTAACCTGCTTGGATAAGTTTTAAATATGGTGTTGCAATAAATTGCTCGCAATGGATAAAAAGAGGTTTTTGTTTGTCAGCGAAGAGGCATTGATTGGGGATTTGGCGTGGCAGGTGAAAAAGGAGGGCCACCACGTGAAATATTTTATCGGCGAAAAGGCAAGCCGTGACATTTGTGATGGTTTTGTTGACAAGTGTGATGACTGGAAAAAAGAGATTTCCTGGGCTGACGTGGTTGTTTTTGATGATGTTTTCTACGGCGAGGAAGCTGACAAGCTTAGAAAAGAGGGGAAAGCAGTGGTTGGCGGTTCTGTTTATACCGACCGTTTGGAAGAGGACCGCGAGTTCGGCCAGCAGGAGCTGAAAAAGGTTGATGTGAATGTTCTACCGCACTGGGACTTTACCGATTTTGACGAGGCGATAAAGTTTGTTGAGAAAAACCCTGGCAGGTATGTTTTGAAACCTACGTCCAAGTCGGGTGAAAAGGAATTGTTGTTTGTGGGTCAGGAGGAGGATGGCAAAGATGTCATCCAGCTTCTTGAGCATTACAAGAAGGCGTGGTCAAAAAAAATTAAGTATTTCCAGATTCAGAAGTATGTTTCCGGCGTTGAGGTTGCTGTTGGCGCGTTTTTTAATGGCATTGATTTCATCACTCCGATTAATGTCAACTTTGAGCACAAGCGTATGTTTCCAGGCGATATTGGTCCTTCTACCGGGGAGATGGGAACTTCAATGTACTGGGCGCCCCCAAACAGGATTTTTAGCGAGACGCTTGCAAAGCTTAAACCCGCTCTTCAGCAAGCAGGGTATGTGGGCTACATAGACCTTAACTGTATAGTGAACAACAAGGGGATTCACCCGTTGGAATTTACGAGCCGTTTCGGCTATCCCACAATAAGTATTCAGATGGAAGGGATTGTTTCTCCTTGGGGAGAGTTTTTGCATGCTCTCGCAAACCATAAGCCGTATGATTTGAAGGCGAAAAAGGGATTTCAGGTTGGCATTGTTGTTGCGTGCCCGCCGTTTCCGTTTTATGACCTTGCCGCGTTCAAGAAGTATGCAGAGGATGCCACTATTCTTTTCAAGAAGCCGGTGTTTGATGGAGTGCGCCTTGGTGATGTGAAGCTTGTTGAGGGCGACTGGCGTCTTGCCGGCTATTCCGGTTATTGCCTTGTTGTCACCGGTTCGGGCTCTACTATGGAGGAGGCGAGAAAGCAGGCGTACCAGCGTGTGAAGAATATTATGATTCCGAACATGTTTTACCGCACAGACATCGGCGTGCGCTGGTTTACGGATTCTGACAAATTGCACACGTGGGGGTATCTTTCATAATGGTCAGTTATACAAGAATGCAGGGAGAGTTGATAAGTTTTGAGACAGCTGACAAGCTGGAGCTTGAGGGGATGCTTTGCGCACCAACGCGCTCCAAAACGTGCCTGGTTCACGTGCACGGCATGACTGACAATTTTTTTGGCATCAGCATGGTTGACAACATGATGCACGCTGCTTTCCGAAATGAGATGTCTTTTTTCGCGTTTAACAACCGCGGAATGGGCACCATCACGATTTTTCAGAAGCTGAAGGAGCATTTGGTTTTCAGGACGATTGGCACTGCTTTTGAGAACTTTAAGGACTGCCTTCTTGATATTGATGGCGCGCTGAAGATGCTGCGCGAGCGCGGCTACAGGAATTTTATCCTGTCAGGCCACAGTACTGGCTGCCAGAAGATTGCTTATTATCAATGGCGCAAGAACAGGAAGTCGGTCAAGGGGCTTATTCTGCTTTCTCCTGCTGATGATTACAACTGGCAGATAAAGTCGCTGGGCGCGAGAAAGCACAAGGAGACAGTCCAGCTGGCGCGCAAGCTTGTCCGCGCAGGCAGGGGGCGTGAGCTGATGCCTCCTGAGGCAGAACCGTCTTATTTCAGCGCCAAGCGTTATTATGATTTGTACAGCGGCTCGAGTGTTGAAGCAAAATTGTTCAATTATGAGGGCCCTATGAAGGCGGTGCAGAAGATTAAGATTCCTATGCTCGCAGTGCTTGGAGGCAAAGAGGAGTTTGCTGCAATGCCGCCTCGCAGGATGCTGAAGATTCTTGATGGCAAGATGCAGCACCCTTATTCCCGCACTGTGTTGATAAAGGGAGCTGACCATTGCTTCTGTTTGAAGGAGGAGGAAGCAGAGGCGGCAGTGTCCAAATGGCTTAGAAACCTTCTCTGGTAGTTATTTCCAGCATTGGTAGATGAATGCTGGAGGCATGTTTTCCAGTACAAACTTGTAGGTTGTTTTTTTGAAATGTTTTTTGAGCTGTTTTTCAAAAATCCTTGAATACTGTATTTGCACAAATGGCCCGTTGAGTTTTTTCTTTGAATTGTTTATGATGCTGCGGACTGTTCGTTCAGGAAGCGTTGTGAGTGGAAGCGTGCTTATTATGCAATCTGCTTTTTTTATTCCGTATCTGTTAAGAATTTTGTCCGTATGCATGGCATCTCCGTGGATTGCCATCAGCCGGGGGTCATTGATTTTTTTCAGCTCTGCTGCCAGTGTTTTATTAATCTCTATTGCGTAAAGCTTTGCGTCGGGGTGCATTAATTTGAGTATTTGTCTGGTGACGTTTCCATGTGCTGCTCCCAACTCAACAATTGTTTTTGCTTTTTTTGCTCCTGCGAGTTCTGCCATTAGCAGGCCGGCTTGCCCGCTCGTTGGTATCATTGTTGACATTTGTACTGGGTGCTTTACAAACTCGAGTATGAATTTTGCGTTCATTTCATTTATTTATGTGTAGTGCATTTAATATTTGTTGTTTAAACTTTGCAGTGGTTGGATTTCTCCAACCAGGAAATATGCTTTCGCCTCTGTTATTTTGACTTTTGCAATTGTTCCCATTGGCAAATCCTGTCTGATTACAATTGGCTTGTATGCGTAATTTCTTCCCTGTACGCCGTTTTTTACTTTTTCGTCAATAATTATTTCTCCTTGCCAGCCAAGCCATTTTTGGTTCGTATCAAAGGAGATTTTCTTGTGAAGTTCTGTCAATTTTCTGCTTCTTTCTTTCTTGACATTTCCGTGTATTTGCCCCTGCATTGTTGCTGCTGTTGTTCCAGGCCTTGGTGCAAAGCGTGCAATGTTTATGATGTCTGGCTTCATCTGTTCCACTAATTTCAGCGTGTCTTCAAACTGCTCTTCTGTCTCAGTCGGATAGCCGACAATGATGTCCGTGCTTATCGTTATTTCAGGAATTTCCTTTCTCACTGCATTTGCAATTTCAACAAAGGTTTCAACTGTATGCCCCCTTCTCATTGCTTTCAGGACTTCGTTGTTTCCTGCCTGCACAGGTATGTGCAGGAATTTGAATATTTTTGGGTGTTTCATTATTTCCACAAGTTCGTCGAGATATTTTGGCACGTGCCTCGGGTTTCCCATGCCAATCCTCACTTTGAAGTCGCCCGGCACTTCAACAATCATCTTCAAGAGCCGCGCCAGGTTTGTCCCTCTGTCAAATCCGTAGCAGCAGGTGTCCTGTCCTGTTATCCAAATCTCCTTGCAGCCGTCTGCAACACATTTTTCCACTTCCTTCACAATTACATCAGGTGGAAAGCTGAACAGGGGTCCTTTCACAAGCCGTGTGCTGCAAAATGCACAAGCATCAAGGCATCCGGAGCTTATCGGCACAATTCCAACAACAGGATTGATTCTTACTCTTGGCAGCAGTAATTTTACCGGCTTTGCGTGCGTCAGCGCATCTGTTTTCGTGTTCACCAAATTGGAAATGTTGTTAATATGGTGCGTATTAATCAAAATTGCATTTGGGTCAATCTGTTTTATCGGCTGGACAATGCTCGGAGTTATGCATCCAGTAATCGCTATTTTCTTGTTTGGATGATTTTTCTTCACCGCTTTAATCTCGTCAAGTGCGTTTTTGTCTCCTTTTACAGTGCAGATGTTTAAAACAACCATGTCTGCATCTTTTTCTTCAGAAAGTTCTGCAAACTGCCCCTTAATCTGCTCGCCCTCTGCCATGTTTGCAGAGCAGCCATATGACTTGACGTGGACTTTCATGCAAAGAAGTTTCTTATGTCTGCTTTAAAAATATTATCGAGAATTGGTGTTTTCAACTTAATGGTGCTGGCCGCTCTGCCCAGGCCTTGCCGAAGTCATTTTTCCCTCTCATCTGCATGAGAAAAATGAGTCCAGAGGACCAGAGCAACCGGCACCAGAAACTTGAGTTAACCCCATTTTTACGTGGCACACAGCATCAGGCAAGCTCTGAAATTAATTTTGAGGCAAGCGGAGAAGGAATGCCGACAACGCTGGCAGAGGCGTAATTGCGCATCCTGCGCAAGCGCTGGACAAAATACAACAACTCCCTTGCTGTCAATCCGCCTGACTGCTGGTCAACAATGGAAAGATTAACGCAGATATGCAACTGCGGCCACTGGTTTGCAGCTTCCATTACTGCATCACAGATATTTGCAATTCCCTCCTGCAAAACAGAGCTTGTCTGGAAAATTTGAATGTTTCTCGCTTTCACGAAATCACGCTCTTGACCTGACATTTGGTGGCCACCAAGCAAGATTATGTTGAAATGGCAGAGAGGGCGCAGAAGCTCACCAGTCGCATCAAAAAGGATGACGCCGGTTTTCCTGTTCGCGAGAAATGAGACGACATCATCTTTTGAGCCGAGCAGTAATTCAGCAGAATCTAATGGAGCCACTTCGATGTTCGGCATAATTCCCGACTCCTGCAACGGTATGTTAATATCAGGACCAAAATATTTCATATCACATCTCGCTTGGAGCTTCAATGCCAAGCAAACGCAGACCATTCTCAAGAAGCTGGCGCGATGACTCAATCAAAGTCAGGCGGGCAAGCTGGACATCCTTGTCCTTTTCCTGCGCGCACGGGCACTTGTGATAAAACTCATTGAAAGCCCTTCCAAACTCTATCAAGTATTGAGCCAGAATATGGGGCTTGTACTGGGCAACAGAATCCTTTATCGCGCACGGAAACTTGGACATCAGCTTAATGACGCGCTGTTCTGACGGGTCCTGCAGCAGGGAAAAATCAGCGTCCTTTGAGGGCTTGCGCTTGACTTTGCGCAATATAGAGGCGGCGCGTGCGTGCGTGTACATCAAATAAGGACCAGTGTCACCCTCAAAAGAAAGAATACGCTTGATGTCAAACACAACGTCTTTCATCCTGTCATTAAGCAGGTCGCCGAAAAAAATCGCGCCAACAGCAACCTTTCTGGAAACCTCTTCCTTGTTTTTAAGTTCCGGATTCTTTTCCTCAATTGTTTTTCTTGCAAGCGCAATGGTTTCAGACAAAACATCCTCCATAAAGACAGTTTTGCCCTCTCGTGTTGACATCTTGCCACCTTCAGAAGTCAGGTACAGGCCATGTGGAACATGAACAAAATTCTGCTTATGTCCAAGAAGTCGCATTAGGTCAAACAGCTGCCTGAAATGCAATGACTGCTCATGGCCGACAACATACAGAATAGTGTCAAATTTCAGAACTTCAATTCTGTCAAGCAGGGTTGCCACATCTCGGCTGGCATAAGTAGTGCTTTCATTGCTCTTCTTCAACATCATAGGCATCTCATAACCCTTCAAGCGAACAATCAAGGCGCCCTTGTCAACCTCTGCAAGGCCTTTTTTCTTTATTAGCTCAATCGCCGCATCAACTTTTGGAGCATAATACGCCTCGCCGTTATAGTCGTCAAATTCGACTCCGAGAATCTCATAAATTTTCCTGAACTCGTCCAGAGAATGATGCTTGAACTTGCTCCACAAGGAGAGCGCTTCCTGGTCTCCCTTTTCCAGCTTCGCAAACCACTCGCGCGCGTAATCAAGAATTTTCTCATTCTTCTCAGCGTGCTCGTTGAACTTGACATACAATTCAACCAAGTGCTTGATGGGGCAGATGTCCATCTGCTTCTTGTCGCCCCACTGCAGATAAGCATAGATTAATTTTCCAAACTGAGTGCCCCAGTCGCCCAGATAATTCAGACGGATGACTTTGTAGCCAACAAAAGAATGCAGACGGGCAAGCGACTCACCGACAACCGTGCTGCGAAGATGGCCAAAATGCATCGGCTTGCCAATGTTGGGAGAGGAGTATTCAACCGCGACAACTTTGCCAGCACCCTCATTCGAACTGCCGAACAGCAACTGCCGGTCAAGAATCTCTGAAATAACCGCCTTTGCAACTTTTGCAGAGTCGAGAAAAAAATTGACATACGGGCCCGTAGCAGTGATTTTTGACACAATGCCGGGCATTGGAATGGACTTTGCAAGAGAATTTGCAATTTCAGCAGGGCTTTTCTTCATTGATTTTGCCAATTGGAAACATGGAAAAGCATAATCTCCCAAAGACGGGTCTGGAGGGACTTCAAGAACTATGTCACCCTTCACCTGCTTTTGCAGCGCCTTGATGATTTCCTTCTCAAACATACAAAGAATGGATAAACGGCAATTTATAAAAGTTCTGCACAAACGGTTCCATCAAATTAAATGACAATGTTGCCGTTGCTCAGGTTCCAGGGACTGATTTTCCCCACGTAAGTTGAGAAGCCTAAGGCAAGCTTGGGCAAAGCGGCTTAGACACAAAACTTGACAGCACCTGCACAAATGATTTATACTTCAATATATTTTCTGCCGGTATGAACAAAAAAGGCATTCTCTGGCCAAGCATTCTCGCGCTTGTTGGGTTTATCTTGTTTGCAGTCATCCTCATCACTCTTTTTTTGGTGCCCCTGATAGTTGTCGGTGCAAACATAATAATCTTGTACTTTTTCTTCCTGCGCATATACACAGAAATAACAAAGTACAAAAGAGGCGACATTTACGCATACAGCTTTATCGCAGCGGCACTCATTGTCGTCATTTTCAAGAATTTCCTGCCGCTTTGGTGGATAACAACAGTAACAATACTGGCTTTCATAATCGCGCAAATATATATTATGATGAAAAAACGCTAAAACTGCCTTTCAATTTCTTTAAGCGCAGCATCAACTCCAAAGAAAACGTTCGAATGCGTTGCCGAGGAAGTAAACGTGCTTCCCTGCGCGACCGCCTCAATCCTTATATCCGGATGGGCAAACGAAATTGACAATTTTTCCAGCCCTTTATCTGAGAATTTGCGGGCATAGGTCCCGATTATCTTCTTCAGAACAATCATTGTGGCGTGGTCTATGCCTTCCACGCCATACAGCTCGATGTTGCCGCCGAGCCGCACTGCATCATCCATAATAAAGACATTAACCAGAATTAAGTTTTTAATTTTTTCCAAAAAGGGATGCCAACCAGTCATTACTCTTTAGTAACTTCAACAGCGAAAATCTTTTAAACAGATGACCTATTGCGCATATGGGGGAGATAATGATTAAATGCCAACGATGCGGCACAGCCGTGCGATCATACAGCCCAATGCGCAAATGGTGCGTTGACTGCAGGCGCGTCATCTCCCTTGAGCAGGCAAAAGAAAGAAAGCTTGCGGCCAAGAATTAAGAAAAAATTGCTTCTTGTTCAAATTCGAAAAGCTTCAATTCGCTGACTTTTTTCGGCAACCGAAGCAAAACTCTTCTCTCATCCTCACAATGCCACAAAACAAGGCAATTCTCGAGGTTAAGTCAAGTTTCTGGTGCTGGTTGCTTTGGTGGCTCTGATGCAATTCTTGTGTGGCAAGCCGTATCTGCCTGGCTTTATTCTTACTGCCTTGAACGCTCTTGCTGCGTTTGTTGGCAGGGCTTTGTCTGGCTGATTTACAGCAACCTGTCGCCAAATTCGTATTTTGCGGAGGTATCGAAATGCCCTTTCATTTCGAAACTTTTTTAAATCCCCTTCACGTCGGTAGCGCTATGGGTAGAATAAAGACGCAGTTAATCAAACGTCTCACGTTTGAGATTATGAAGCAGCGTGAAAAACTCTCGCCTCAGTTTGAGGAGAACAAGAAGGTTGTAGCAGAGCTTCTGGGCGGCGCGAGCAAAAAAATCAGGAATAGTGTTGCGGGCTACGTGACCCGGTTGATGAAGATAAAGGAAGAATACTAAGTGACTGCCTTGGGGGTGACTTATGGCAGACGACAACAGTATTTTCATCGGGAACAAGCCGTTTATGAATTACGTTACAGGCGTTGTCATGCAGTTTACAACACAGCAGGCCTCTGAAGTTATTATAAAAGCGCGTGGGAAATTCATCTCAAGGGCTGTTGACGTTGCAGAGGTTGCTTCAAAGCGTTTTCTTGACAATGGCGTTTCAGTGCGGGACATCCGCATAAATTCTGAGGAGTTTACTAACAAGGAAGGCAGGAATGTGAGGGTTTCCACTATTGAGATTTCCCTTAAGAAATTGTAAGGTTAAGTCAAGTTTCTAATGCTAACTTGCCGCCTTGGTCCTCTGGACTCATTTTCCCTCCTCGCAGACTGGAAGAGAGAAAAAATGACCTCGGCAAGGCCTGGGCAGAGTGGCCAGCATTATTAAGTTGACAGCACCAAAACATAGCAACTTTTTTAAATGAAAAATTGTTCCTATAATCTATGCGGTTATAAAAGGGCTGATTATTAGTGGCAAAAGAGGGAGCAAAGAAGTTAGTGTTTGCTGGCTTGATTCTTGTTATAGCTCTTTCTGTGGTTTTTGTGTGGCAGAATGATGCGCCGAAGTATGTTGTTCTGACAGGTCTTCAGGTGTATGAGCCGGCTGTCTTGGGAATTACGAATGTTTCTCCAGGTTTTGTACATCAGGCAGCCACGGTTCAGTTGAATGTTACCGGTACTGGTTTTAATTCGAGCGCTGTTTTGTTTTTTTCAAATCCTGATATTTCTGTTCTTTCTCTTGTCGTTGTTAATTCCACTCTTGTTGAAGTTAATGTTTCTGTTGCGATTAATGTCTCTCCTGGATTTTATGATGTAACAATTAATCAGATAACTGATGAATCAACTTTGCCTGCTGCATTGGAAGTTCTTGAGGGGCCTTTTGATGTTTCAACGCTGACTAATGTAACTCCTGATGATGGTTATATTAATACAAGTGAGACGTTGAATCTTACGTATAATATTACGACTGCTTCGGGTGTTGATAAGTCAAGTGTGAACGTGATAGGTGGTTGGATTAATATTACTAATTTGAACACGTCCAACTGGACTGTTCTGAATATGACGAGTGCTATCGACCCTGAGGGCACGTTTACTGTTCAGTTTGAAGAGCACACGTTCATAGAAGAGGGTTATTATTTGGGCGAGATGTATCTTGACTTGGAAGTTGATGGTGAGTATGTCGAGCGGGAGTATTATGTGTATTTTGGTGTTGGTGATATTATTATTTTTAGTTTCTGTGGTGATTTCATTATTGAGCCGTTTTTTGGCGAGGAGTGTGACCCGGCCGGCGCTGCATGTGGCATTTGTACGGATAATGGCCAGCCGTGTGTTCCAGGTGGTGATACTGGTCTTTGTGCCGACCCGTTTGATCCTGATGTTTGCGTGCCTACTGGTGATGTGTGCGACCCGGTTTGTAAGTGCCAGCCGTTGTGCACTGAGCCGGAGTTTGTTTCATTTGACTGTACTGAGAATGCGCAGTTTGAATGCCCGTTGTCTGTTCCTCCTTTAACGCTTTGTTCGTTTGGAAATGCTGTTCTGTGTTGCGGTGGAATTGATGCTTTTAGCAACCCGTTCACTCCAAGCTATAATTTTGGCCCGTGCTCTCCGTTTGATGTATTTTCTGGTGGTTGTGAGACGGCAAGTTTGAACGTTGAGGGTTGTGATGAAACTTGTGTGAAAGTAACTGTGTGTGGTGATGATATTGTTGAGGGTGCCGAGCAGTGTGACCCTCCTGGTTCTGATTGCACGGCTCCATTTAGTGGCACGTGTGAAATTGATTGTCAGTGCCCTGGAGGCGTAATTGCTGATTCCGTGGGCATTTCAGCCGGGCAGCCGGAGCCGGAAATAGACCCGAACCTTGTTGTTGTTCTTCCGATTGGAAAGAAGTGTTGTACTGCTTTGCCGACTCCCAGTCCGACGCCTCCTCCTTTAGTTGGAGGCGGTGGTGGTGGCGGTGGTGGCAGGCCGTGTTATTTTGAAGTTATTGATATTTCTTCCGATGGCAAATCCACCACTATTCATTTTGCCTCAAAGCCTAATTGTCCTTTGACAGTCTCGCTTGGCGGGCGTACGTTCAACGTAATAAAGCAGGATATTACGGTTACTGTTCCTTTCTATCCTGGTCCTAATGTTCCTGTTTTCGTTAATGGAAGGAAAATCGGAGAAACGCCCGAGGTTGTTCCTAAAGTTGAGATTCCCGCGCCTGTTCCAATGCCTGCTGCTCCTCCGTTCGTGACGCCTCCGAAGAAGGCGTGTCCGGAAGCTGCTTGTGTGCCGTTGCCTTATGGAATGGGGGTCCGTGATGATGTGTTGAGCGTAGCATTTGGTGTTGATGTTGTTCCTTGTTCGCAGATTGATGTGACTGTTCTTGATTTGCTGGCATTGGTTGGCGATGCATCTGACAAGGCGCGATACGAACTGGTTAAAAGGTGCTGTCCGTGCCCGGTGATTGAGTATCCTGCTGCGCCGTGTCCGGCTTCGCGGTGTGAAAAAACTCTGAGCGGTGAACTTGGAGTTCGTGATAGCTTGCTTAGTGCCCTGCATGGTGTGGCTGTTGTGCCGTGTTCTGTTATCGACATTTATGCTCTTGATTTGCTGGCATTGACTGGTGACGCTTCTGACAAGGCTCGTTATCAGGCTGTAAATGCTTGCTGTCCGAAGCCCTGTCCGTAGAAAAGTTTAAATACTTCAACCCATTTTATAGCCACATAAAGGTGGTAACAAATGCTGAAATTGGAGCTTTCTGATGTTGTAAGAAAGGCAGCGATGGGCTTAGGTCTTGGAGTGCTCTTTTCTCAGGTAGACCCACAAGCGGTTGCCGCGCCTTCGGCTACTCATTCTCAGGACAGCGAAAAGCAGGATGAAAAGAAGCCTTACAAGAACAAGATAACTTACGAGCAAGCTAAGAAAGGTAGCAAAAAGACAAAGCGCGATTATATTATTGGAAAGATGTACGAGATGGGCATTCTGTATCACAAAGACCATTGCCCTGATGGTCATGTGGGTGACGTGTTTGATTTTGATGATAAATCTGATAAGAAAAGATTAGAGAAAAGGTTGGATGAAGAGTTAAAGTTTAATCCAGCATTATATAAGGCTGGTTTTGAAGAAGCGCGCGAGAGCAAATTAGCGTATCATTGCCGGGATCCTCCTGGCCAAAATGAAAGACTGCCATTTATCGTATTCTATTTGGAAGAAATATTTCCAGCAAAAGGCGAGGCAACTTCAGAAGATGAAATCACAAGCCGGCTAAGATATCTTAAGGCCAGTACTGAATATTTCAATACGGCAATATTTTTCGGGAAAAAGATGCCGCTTGCAAATGCCAGTATGAAGTTTCGGAGAGATACTGTGGGTTCTCTCTATGCCGGTTATGCACAACTTTCTAAGATAATTGACAATACGGATAAAGTGTCGGATGCTACAAGGCAGGATGTGCTGGAAAGATACTTGCACAATTATTACAACTGCATGAGGTGCTTTGAAATCAGAGAAGATGAAACGGTGCAAGAATTCGTAAAGCATGTTGTTGATAATATTAATTCAGGCATGAGGCAGCTCGGTTATGTTCACAAGTACGATGAAATAAAAAAAGAGTGGTCTTTGGAAAAAGAATAATGTTTAAATAGTAGTCTTTCTGATTTCCCTCTTAAAAGAGGGAATTTTGATGAATCGCTTAATAAGTGGGCTTTCAGTTTTATTGGTTATAGCCCTTGGACTGAACGTCTTTCTTTACGAAGCCAGGGCTCAAGCGTCTCAATCACCTGTTGGTTATGAGAGGTATATTCCGGCCGTTTCTGCTCTTTGCCCCACTGTGGTTATGGAGTGTGCCAAGGACAAGCCAGGCGTAAAGTCCGAGGAAATCAAGAAGCTGAAGCTTCTTGAGCTTATAAAGACTGGCAAGATGGCTCCAGGAACCGGTGGCACTTTGCTTGAAAAAGACATTCCTACCGATACTTTGGAATGTGATGATCCTAAGTGGGAAGAGTGGTGTAAATCAGGGCAAGCGAGCGCGACGGCAAATACTTTATGTGAAAAGCGCAAGGAGTGCTGTGGTGTCTGCCTGAAGAAACCAGAAGCAGTATTTTCTCCGCTGATCCGACAGGAATTCCTGAAGAAAGTGAAACCTGGTGCCACAATGCTGCAAGAGGATATTCCTGGTGACAAGCTCGCATGCGATGATAAGCGCTGGGGTGATTTATGCAAGCCAGGCAGTTATACGTCAGCATATCTGTGCCAGTTGCTGGAAAGGTGTTGTATGCCCGCTGTTTGTACGAAAGAGCCTCCAGGTGTCCAATCTAAAGATATCAAAGATAGGCTGATGACTGAAAAAGGAATTAAGCCTGGAATGACAGTGCCTGCTGCCGACGTACCAAGCGATATTCTGACATGCGCTGATAAAAAATGGGATGAATGGTGTAAGAATCCAGAGGATCCTTTGTGTAAAAAGCGAAGCGAATGTTGTGTTGACTGCATCAAAAATCCTGATGGTGTGATGTCTCCTGAAATATCAAAAGTTCAGTTTGAGGCGCGTCCATTCGGAACAGTGCCTGCTTCTACCGCAGCGCGTAAAATTCTTTTATGTGATGCTCCTGAGTGGGGTCCATTGTGTAATCCCAATAATCAGAAATACGACAAGGATAACCCTCTTACGAAACTTCTTTGTCCTGCAAAAGAAAGATGTTGTCCGCTAACAGTAGAACCAGCCAAACAGCCAGGTGGGCTACCAAAGCCTTCGTTGGATGAAGAATGGAGTTGTGTATCTGTTGATAGAGCTGGCGAGAAAGGAGCTGGCAAGGAAAAATTAGTCATTAAACACAAAAATATACCTTTGGGAGCTGGGCAATATTTAGAAATGGAGCCTACGTGCGATTCTGCAAAACAGACACGCGACGCTTTGAGCAAAACTCCAGTATTTGGTTTTGCTGAAGCTGCGAACATTGCCAGATTGCTTGGTGAGATTGACGTTGCAATTGCCAAATGCTGCCCAGTGCAAACATGTCCTCCTACAGCGCAGGAAAAGCTTCCTAACGGCGCTCCGAATCCGTGCATGGATGCGAAGAAACGTGTGCCGATTGTGCATTTCGAGTTCGGCGGTAAGAAAAAGCTGAATCCTTGCTGTGACCCCCAGACGTGTATGCCACAGGTTGGTGTTTGCGGCTGTTGCAGCATGGATGCCAAGGGAAACCCTACTGGCACGTTCCTGCAGGGAAGGCATGCAAGTGGTCTTGTTGATATATTTGACCAGAACGGGAACATGGTTGGCAAGACAGATTGTTGTCCCGGCTCTGCTTGTCGCATTACTTTTACAACAATTTCTGAAAAAGCGTGCGTGAGAAACAAGTGTATTTGTGATATAGACAGCTTCCAGATTACCGGGCCGCCAATTCAAAGACCTATTCCAGGTGGGTTTATTATACATGCATTTCAAGGTGTGCCTGTGAGGGATGTTTCAGACCAATTCTATGGAAGAAACATGTGGGGTTTGGCTCGTCCCAACAAGGCTGCTACGTGCAATGATCAGGTCGCGTATGATCCGTTTGTAACAAAGAAAAATTGGAAGGAGGCTGTTGCCGCTTGCAATCCTTCTCCTCCAGGCGTGCAGCCGTGTCCACCTTGGATTGCAGCCTTGTTCCCTAAGCTGTGCGGTCTTCCTGTTGGTCCTGGTCCTGATGTAAATCCAACCTCTGTGCCTGAGAATGGTCACTCAGTTGTAATCGTTGACTATCCTCCGCCTATCGAGGGCCCAACAAGCACTACCACGCAGACTTTTGGCAACGTGCAGCAGGTGAATGTTGCTCCGCCGTTGAACAATAAGGTTGCGTGTGCTGTTGCTGTTGGTCCTGGCAGGATTTCTGTTGCTCCTGAAGTGCAAGCACCTGCTGGTTGTACTCCTGTTATGTCTTTCTCGTGCTCTGGAGACCAATTGCAGGCTGGTCTTATGGTTCCTGCTGATGTTATGGTGACTGGCGCGTATGTTGTGAAAAATGGCCGGTCAAGTCCGGTGCCAGTAAGCCATACTTCTGGTCCTACCTGCGGCAGTATTTCATTGACCGATATTCGTTCCAATCAGATTGCGAATGCTGCGCCGTCTTCTTATAGTCCTGAGAAATTCACTCCGATTGTAAGGCGTGAGCGTGCTATCACGCACGCTGATGTTGACAAGTCTCTGTCTACAGAGGGTGCAGACATAATTAAGATTGAATTGTTGGAGCCTTCTGATGTTACAGTTACAATTGATAATGTTGACCGCGTGTTGCCTGCTCCGGAAAACCCGAGCTTGCGCTTGTTCAAGCCATTCAAGGTTTTATTCGCGCCTGAATACAAGAATGGTATTCAGGTAACTGGCAAGTTGAACGTGCCGTTGTACATTGACCGTTCTTCTGTTGGCTTGTATGCTTTGGCGGGTGATTCTTGGTTCCCGATTCTTACTGGTCGTGAGGATAATTCGTATGTTGCAATTATTAATGATTTGAGGCCTTATATGACTGATAATCAGGTAACTTTTGCTTGGATGGGTGCGCATTGCCCAACCTGCCCTTCTGAAAAGCTTGAGTTGGTCTATGATGGTGGCGGCAGTGTGGCTGTTGTGTTTGTTCATGGTCTCACAAATGACAGGACTCGCTTCCAGCCGGTTATTGACAGGGCGATTGTGACTAAAGCGCCGTATAAGCTTTACACTTTCAGTTATCAGTTTGATAAGTCTGTGGAGAGTGTTGCGCAGGAGTTTGCACGCCAGCTTAATGTGAATAGTGCTGAATGGTCTCGTGCGTATATCGTGTCTCATTCTGTTGGTGGTCCTTTGTCCCAGCTTGCTGTTAATCACGCGCGCAATAATGGTTATTCTGTTGCTGGCAAGGTGCGTAAGCTTATTATGGCTGGTCAGCCGGGATTGGGTAGCCCTATTGCTGTTTACTTGAAGCTTTTGTCATGGCTCCCCACACAGAATAGCATTGCTACGCTTTTCGGCACTGATACGCCTTTCTATAGTTTGGCTGTTAATGGCTTGCAGGTAAATCAGAATCCTGGCACTGAGCCGGTAGTTATTGTGGGTACAAAGGAATTATTGCTCACTCAGGCTGATTTTGTTGAGGCGAATGATGGTGTTGTAGCTGGTACGAGCGCTGCACGCGTTCACAATCGTGATTTGAGCGCTGAACGGTGCAGCAATTATTTTGAGGTTTATGAAAATCATCTTGAGCTTATCTGGGCGCCTGGCAGTGTGTGGACTGTGTGGCACGTTATTGCTGAGGATGTTGCCACTCCTGATGCTCGTGTTGTTGAAGTTCAGGACGTTAGCCTTGGCGTTGTTGACTGCAAGCAGGGCGATGTTATCGTTTTGTGCGGAGAGCGGGTTTCGCAGGAGGCAGCGTTTGATGCTACTATGTGCAAGTGTGGCAATGGTGTTTGTGGCGTTGGTGAGAATTCTGATAATTGTCCTGCTGATTGTCCGACCGAGTACGCGTTCCTCTACTTGTGCAGGCTTTCGCCGTATGTTGTTTATCCTCTGCTTGTTATCTTCCTGCTCATCACGTCATTGTTTTCCTATAATGCAATCAAGCGTCATGAGCGCTCGAAGAACCTTACCAAGTTGTTCGTAATTGCGTTTGTGTTGCTTGGCCTTGTTGGATTGGCGAATTTAATCTGTGGTGTGCCGATGGTTATGGCTTACGTGATTAGCGGTTTCAGCATTATTCTTTTAATTCTGGCGCGCGCGCATGGCAGGCCCATTTATTAGTCTCGTCGATTTTTAATAGAAATCTTTTTAAATATTAAACTTTTATAATTATACCGAAAGGGGAGATGAGGGTGAAGGTTCATAGAGGTGTGGCGTGGTTATCCCTAAGACAGGTCAGACTGAGCCCGTAGTTTAATCTCTGCAGCTTTCTCTATTGTCTCTGGAGACTGGCCTTTTGTTTTGCTCCAATGAAAAGTGGAGCTTAATTTGTTCTGCGCCAGGCAGGCCTGCTGGCTCGCATAAAAAATCCCATGGCTCAGCAGTTGTGTGATGAATACAAGAAATGTTGCCCTTGGCCAGCATTCCTGCTCCACCTATAGACATATTCAAGTCGTATTCTGTTGAGGAAAGCTGGAAATGTGACAGAACAACAGGGTGATTAAACAAAAAGTGCCTGACTCTGCTAACCTTGGAAAGTCAAAAGAGAGCACGCATGACTGCAATTCAGCAGAAAATGCGCGGTCAGGCACAGAAAAGTGTTGATGAAGAGATTAAACGCCTTGCAAAAGCTCTTTAAAATCCAAAATACGCGTCAAGCGAATAGGCGCCTGCTCCCAAAAGCGCCAGTGCAAGGGCAACAATGGCGAGAATGAACGGGTATTCATATCCGAATTTTTCCTTGCCGATAAAGACGTCGTTCCATTTGAATTTGTGGAAGTAGAGCGCGCCGAGCATGTTTACAAAGAGTGCAAGTCCTGCAATCTGCGTTAAAAATCCAAGCAGGATTCCAAGCCCGCCGAAAAATTCTGCAATTGCAACAAGCGGGCTTAAAAAGCCGGTTGTTTCTTTCATTCCCATAGGGTTCTTTATTTTCGGCCAGCCGTGCATTATGAATATGATGCCAAGCCCGATTCTGAGCAGTAACAATGCAAAATCCTCGTACATAATTATCTGAAAATTAGGTGAATATTAAAATTTATCGCAGCACATATACGATTGCCGGAGGCACATTCCTCACAGCTATTTTCCTGCTGATGTGCTTAAAGTGCCTTTTTAGATATGGCTCTCCGAGGGGTGTGTAATGGAATTGCACGTATGCGTGTTTCATTACTTTTTTGACTTCCTTCAATATCTTGACGTGTGCTTTCTCCGGCAACCCTATAAGTGGCAGCCCGCTGGTGATGTAATCCGCTTTATCGACATGTTTTGACAAATGCTGTGCATCTGCATGGATGACATGCAGCCTCTTGTCATCCCATTTTTTCAACTCATCGCAGAATTCCTTGCATATTTCAAGCGCGGTTAATTTAGCGTCAGGCCTCATTTTCCTCAATATCTCCTTCGTTATCGCCCCTGTTCCAGGTCCGAGTTCAACAATGTGCTTTGCTTTCTTGAAATTAATCGGGGCGACCATTGCTTTTACTAAAGCAGGGCTGCTTGGCAGTATTGCTCCTGTGCGGACAGGATTCTTGAGGAATTGCTTTAGGAAGTTTATCATATTCTTCGGTAAAAGACCAAAGTTTTTAAACCCTTGCAGGAAAAATTATTAATAAAGGGCGTGTAGTCTAGTGGATAGGACGTTGGGCTTCGGTCAGCAGCTGCTATGAAGGCCTCTGAGCAATCTGTTGCAGGATACCCAAAAACCGGGGTTCAAATCCTCGCACGCCCGTTTTATTCTGAGAATTTGTAGATTTTATCGTGGTGGTCGAATTCGTAAAAAATTATCTTGTCTTCTGTCTGGATATGTTTGAATATCAGAACGAATGGTCTGTTAATGTGCATTCTTTTGAAGTGTTAGAGGGGGTTCGTAAGTTTTTGTAACGATTAACATCTGCGCAGGTTAGAATTTCTTGAATTTTGCTTATGAGAATCTCGTATGTTTTTCTATTCTTCCTGCATAATGTTTTTACTTTTTTCGGCACCATTTTTTCGACGGAAAACAAATTCAGGTCTTAATTCCGGTTCCATATGCTCTCTTTTGTATATGGTTACCACGAGTGTGATTGCTTCTGCCTTGTTTTTTAATTTATGCTGTGCTTTGACGCTGATTCTTAGGCGCATTAGTTTTAATCGCTTGCATAGGGGGAGAAGCGATGCTGTGGAGATATTTTCAACACGCTATATTACCCAAAAGCTTAAAGTAGCTGATAATCTATCACTCCGGTATGAACAAGCAAGCTCTGGGGCTGTTAATGCTTCGCATCGGATTGGGCGGTGTCTTTTTATGGTTTGGCACGGATAAGTTTATTCATCCTGATATCTGGGTGAATTATATTCCTCAGTGGTTTCCGATGCCGGTCTCAACCGCAATATTTATCTTCTTGCTCGGTATTGCAGAGTCTATTATGGGTGCCGCGGTATTGGCGGGCTTTTTCACGCGCGCTGCAGCAACTACGGCAGCATTGATGCTCATCCCGATCATAATTTCATTGGGTTATAACGAGATTGGCATCCGTGATTTCGGCTTGTTTATGCTCGCCGTGGGAATAGTTTTCCTTGGCGCGGGCGAATTCAGTGTTGATAAATTGCGAGGTGGTAAATTATGAAAAAACTGTTTGTATTGATTGCCTTGCTGGCAATATTGGTTGCGTGCGCTCCAGAGCAGCCGGTGCAGCCGCAGGTGCAGGTTGAGCCGCAGGCGCAGTTCAGGGTTAATCCGCCTGAACAAAAAGTTGAGGCAGTCGAGCCGCCTGCAAGGGTTGGAACAGCGCCTTCAGAGCCAAAGACGGTGAATGTTGACATTGTGAACTTTGCGTATGTTCCTGCTTCAGTGAAAATCAGGGTTGGCGACACTGTGACGTGGAAACAGGTTGACCGGATTAAGCACACCGTGACCATCGTTTCAGGTCCTGAATCGTTTGATTCCGGTCTTTTATCAGCCGGTCAGACGTTCAGCCATACTTTCACAAAGCCGGGAACGTATGTTTATAAGTGCACGCCTCATCCGAGAATGACTGGCGAGATTGTTGTAGAATAATTTTTATATTCTTTTTTTTTCTCTTTCTATTATGGCATTCCACATTTCTCGCTGGCGTTATTGGTGGGCGTATCTTGTTGTTATTTTGCTTGTGCTGTATGCCATCTGGCTTACTGACCGTGCTGCCGATGTTGCTTCCTGGATTGTTGGCTCTGTTGCATTTGTTTTGTTTGTAATTATGGAGGTAATGATAAGACGCCGGCGTGTAATTATTAATGATGCGGTTGAAATAATCAGCGGGAATGTGCGCACGCGTGTTGATTTCAAAAAAATTGCCGGGGTTTCAGTGCAGCAGTCGGTTCTGCAGAATCTTTTGCGATATGGCACTGTAATCATCAAGCTGCCTGGAGAGGAGATTGTTCTTGCCGGCTTTGCAGAGCCGAACAGGATTAAGAGGCAGGTTGACAGCCATTTGCATGTAGTGCACGAAAAGCATCCGCATTATTCGCAAAAACCGCGTGTCGGGCCGTGATTGTTTCTCATTGTTTGCGAAAAATTCTCTGTAGCACTGTTCTTTTCTTTTTAAATTTCTTTGCGCGCATAATCTCAAATTTTGGAAACTTTGTGGAACATTTCCGAAAATTATTCCGGGAATAAAAGTACTTACTTTTTCATTATTGTAAGTACTCTTTTCATTATCTTTGACATCCCTCGCCATTAATGGAAATGCTTTTAAAAATTTCCATCTATTTCTTGTCAAGTTGTGCAAAAAGATTGTGGAAAATAGAGTAACGAATATAATGGTTGTGTTCTGTGCTTTGATTGTTGTTATTGGCATTGTTCTCGTTTTGTTTTACAAGGGTAATATTACGGGCTTTCCAGTTGTCGAAGGGGATGTTTCTTCAATAGCTGCTTCTGGGATTACTGAGTTGGGCGTTATTGTCAATAATGCACTGCTGGATGCTGGAATGAATTATTCCGGAACCCTGCTGTTGTGATTACTGATGCCGGCGTGCCTTTGATTGAGTTTAATTTTGACTTTGATACAGGCGTGTTGAAGCTGGGTCAGGTTGTTGTCAAGGAATAGGCGCGCTGGCTGTTGCAGCATTCCAGGTTCAAAGACCTTCTACATAGAGCAGAATTTTATGGACGCTGTTTGCGTTCGTGATGTTGAGACAAGCACGGTTGGTGCATTGTCTGATGATTGCTCTTCTCCTCTTGAATTTGTTCTTTTGTGCGATGGCTCAACCATTGATGGTTATTATTGTGTTCCTGATGGTGAGAAATTTGTTGTTGGCGGCTTGATAATTTGAAAACTTTAGTGTCTGCTTATGTGCGATACGTTTACAGTTATTTCTTTTTCTCCGTTTTCTATTTTTCTTATGTTTTCAGGATTATAGAAAACAAGAAAATCAATATTGTCCATTGAATAATTGTTTTTGTAGCTCTTGATGCTGACCGATTTGCGTGCGTGTTGTGCCATCATTTCACGCAAACTATAAATGCTGAAGGCCACCATATCACGCGCCCATGCTTCTTCTCTTGTGTGTGGAATTACTCTGTTGCGCTTGTGGTGCTGGTATACTTCCGAGAGAACGCGGACTGCACGTCCCTCATCGTAGTGCTCTGTGAGTGCTGGTGCAACGTGCTGCAACCAGTAATCGTGTTCTGTTGCAAATTCGAGCGTATGCGACTTGATTGTTGCAGTCACGCTTTTTTTTATTGTATCAACATCAATATGTGTTGTCTGGTAGCTTACTGGTTTGATTTTGATGGCTCCCATGCGCGGCGTGTATTTTCTGCCTATGTAAGATGCGGCGCGTGAAAGCTCGTCTGGAATGGTTATTTTGGTCAAATCTTTTGCTGCATAGAATCCTGGAAAATTTGTTTCCTGATCTTTTGATTGTGCTGTCTTGCCACTGATTAGCACTTCAGGCCCATAATCAGTTTGGGAAACCGTTATGACGCATTCTTTTGCATTTCCCAAAAGCCGGTCAACCAGCTGCTCGTCCAGCCATCCGTTAAGGTGCAGTTGTGCTGCGATGACTTCAAGCGGTATTGGTTTTTGGAGTTTTTGTACGACTCGTACTGGCATTCTTTTCCTGAGTCCTTCGAGCGTTTCCATGAAGGTGTAATTGCATTTGTCATATATAAACTTTTTGAAATTTTAATGACTTTGTAGTGACAACTAAACTATTATTTTCTATATCGAAACAAACCAAAATATTAATAAACTGCCATCCACCGACTATTCAAATGCACAAAAAGAGGACTCATCATTACAAATCTCCAATAAAAGAATCCATAAAATTCCCATTTCGCGCAATGCGCAGAATCTGGATGTATTACTGGAATTTTATACCAATACTCGGTTGGATTTTTCTTGGTAAATACACCATGGATGTCATTAATTCAAAGCACGAGCTTCCAAAATGGAAGATTGACTGGAAGCGTGGCTTTCTGTTTGCGCTTGCCTCTGCTGCCTGGTCCGTTGTCATTTATGTTCTTGGCTACTTGGACTACGGCTGGATTCCGGCGCTTTACATCAGTTTCAACCTGCCTGTTATGCTTGCCGCGTACGCATTAAGCGATGATGTCACGGACGCTTACAATATTATTGGCTCTACAAAACTTATCCTGAGAAACTTCAAGTTGTTCCTGCTTCTCTGGTGGCGTGTTATCGTGACAATTTTGTTCTATATTGTCTGCACGATTCCAATAGTAACTGCGATTGTCACTATTCCAGCCGCTTATTTCACTAACTGGTATCTGATTGCTCGTTTTTTAGAGGAAGCGCGTTGATTTATTACATAAAATCTGTAAAAGTTTGTCTTTTGTTTTAATTGGAAAAATTGGTTTTGTCGTGGCAATTGCATTACCTTCTTATCTCCAGAATCCGAAAATTTACTGATTTCTATATGTTTATCTGGTAAGATGGCAATTCTTAAATTTAACGGAAGGTTAAAATAACATAAAATGGTGCCAAGATTGATGAAATCAATCATTATGCTTCACGGCTTGCCAGGAACTGGAAAGTCCTTTATCGCTCAGAAGATTGCATCTTATTTTGATAATTCTGTTGTTCTGAAGACCGTACATTTTCGCGAGAATCTTGCAGATTCCTCTGCGGCGCGTTTTGACGAGACAAGGCCTGAAACTCGTGAGGAGAAGGACAGGACTTATCGGCAGTTGGTGGAATCAGCCCGGCAAGCGCTGGCTGCTGGAAAGGTGCCGGTTCTTGATGCAACGTTTCATAAGAAGTACAGGCGTGAATGGGTTTACGGGCTTGCTAAAGAGACGGGTGCCAATCTTGCCGTAATTTCTGTTGATTGCAATGCAGATGTTGTATTTGAGCGCTTGAAACGGCGTGAAGCGCAAATGAACGAGGATGCTTTCCTGAAATCGCGGGAGGCTTTTGAGATTATGAAACGGCAAGCCGAGCCTTTGGGAGAGGAAGTTGTGAATATCATGCGTATAAACACAGCACACTATGTTGATTTTAAGGAGTTGGTCGCATGGCTGAAGAATATTTTATTGTGAGCTTTGATTTTGATGGTGTTCTGGCGCAGGGTTATAAAGTTAAAATGAAATATGCAAAGGAGTGGTTTGGTGTTGATTTGTCGCTTGACCAGACAAAGAAGAAAGGTCTTGAGGGTCTTATGAAGAATCTTGGCAAGAATATAAAGTACAGGGACCTTATGGACCCATTGAATGAGCATCACATAATGGAATACGAGGTTCCAGCAGGTTGCATTGACGCATTGTCCCAGCTTTATTCGCAAAATTACAGGTTTGTTGTGATTAGTTCACGGAATGATCACAATTATCCATACGCTCTTAAGTTTATTAAAGAAAAGTTTGGAGGATTAATCAAATATGGTCACTATACAAGAAATGAGCCGAAAGGCAGGTTTGTTAAGCGTCTGAAGCCTCGTGTTCACGTCGATGATGATATTAGCAAGCTTATTGAACTTTTTGAATGCCCTGTGGAACTTGTTTATTTTCGCCAGCCAGAAAATTCTGGTCAAGAAATTCCTGCCTTACATAAAAACAGGATTTGGCAAGCAGAATCCTTTGCCGATGTTAAAGTAATTGTTGAACGCATTAAATATTTGCATTCAGCAATTTGCAGGAAAGAAAATATTCAGAATAAGTGGACCAATGTTGAAAGAATCTTTAAAGTTCTGCATTCATTATCTCCGAGCGAAATCAATGAACTTTGAAAAAAGCATAATTTGTCTTGTCAGCATAAACCTTTTATACCGTGCTTTGTAATTTCTTAAAAACAACTCGGGGTTGTGATCTAACTTGGTTATGATGCATGGTTTGGGACCATGTCGTCCCGGTTCAAATCCGGGCAGCCCCATTTGTAAATGTCGGAGGCCCTTGCATGTAACAGTTCGGGGATTTGAACCTTGGTTCATGTCGGAAAGTTGAAAGAGTGATATTATGTTACTTCGGCTTTCCGAGCAACTTGAGAACTTGTAGTATCGTGATATAATTTTGAGCGAGTTCTCAAGTAATCCAAGCGCCATATTGCCCATTTTTCAGGTTTTGTCAAGTGTTTTTGGTTGCGTTGGAAAGTTCAAGCGACCCGCCATTCTTTTCTCTTGCTATGGAATAAAATTGAACCTTGCAAAGTGAGACCCGCAGTGAACTATTCAATATTTGGTTGGAAATATTTATATACAGTATGATTAATATTTTGTTAAAAATGAGGGGATTCGTATTGCTGGTGGCGTTGTTGTTTTTGCCTGTTGTTCACGCGCAGGTCTATCCGCCCTGCAATTATGATTCTGACTGCGAGTCGGGTTATTACTGTATTAATAATCAGTGCAGGGAGCCCTGCCAGAGCGATGATGATTGTGATTCTCCTGCTACCTGCCAGCCGGATGGTTATTGCGGAGCTAATTTTATTGAGTGTGGCAATGGTGATATTGATCCCCCTGAAGAGTGTGATGACGGCAATAATGATGATGGCGACGGCTGTTCTGCCAATTGCATTAGGGAAAAAGACAGTGCTTTTGTCTTGTTTGACCTCGCTCAGGTTCATAACTTGTTTTTCATCAAGGTTATGGATTTGTTGCATATTGTTAAGGATGCTTTGTTCCAGTTGGAGGTTAAGATTGTTGCCATTCAGCTCGCAAGCAATCCGTGCAATGAGCAACCGGTTATTTTCTGGTTCCCTTCCGGTTCTGGTCCTGGGCATAATCCGTATGGCAAGCTGAATGAGATTGACTGGATTATTAAATCTTTTATTCACACAATGGAGGGCGGCTTGTCAGCTAATGCGAACATGTGGAATGGCATTAGCAGTTCTGAGATTGATGCTGCTAAAGACATGCTTGCGCTTGCTGATGCTGCTATTGCCGAAGGGAATTTCCGTGAGGCATTTGAGTGCAAGTGTCTTGCTTTGAAGAAGATTAACAACATTGAGGACACGACTGTTTCGTGCAATGGTGCTGAGGTTTGAGGTGATAATTATGAAATGGTTGTTTTTTTTGTTGGTGTTGAGCGTTGGTGTCAGCGCGGTTGTTAATGGTAATGATTTGCCAGTGAATCTTAATAAGATTGAATGCTCTCAATGGATTACGGGAACTACAGGGCTGAATCCTAATTATCTTCAGTATTTCTTGGAGAAGCGTCTTATTTTGTTTGGCAGTGAAGATTTAATTTTCCCTATTATAAATGCTGTTGCGTGTGACGCCACTGTCAACAGGCATTTTTTCGAGGTTAATGGTATTTTTGCAAATTGTGGTCCTGTTGAGGAGGGAAGTACGTATTTCCCTGATAACCCTTGCGCGTGTACTTTGACGAGTTCTTTGTCCCTTGAAGGCAACGATCCCAATTTGCTTGTCCATTTGACCAAGGAGGACAGGGAGATTATTCTTCCTAATGCTTGGGCTAGATTAAAAGTCGCGATGGATTGCCTTATTGAAAATTATTCGCCTGAAGACGATGAGCCGGTGATTGTTGGTTCTGCCACTTGGTTTAATGATGTAAAGCCCTGTTATGTGAGTGCTATTAATATCTTGGGAATGTTGGAGAATATTTACAGCCGTACTCCTGAAGCGTTTTTCCTTGTGCAGAAATTGCAGGAGCTTGAGGTCGAGCTGATGCACAAGCTTGCTTTAGAGGACCAGAAGGCCAAGGCTGCTTGGATAGTTCTTCCGAACACATGCAATGTGTTTCCCATCAATGCTCATACTTCCGAAGGCATTTTGAAGAAGAACATATTCCTGAGTCCTAATGCGGCTATGACTTTCTGGAATGCTGTTTGGGGAAACTGTGGAGGAATAGGAAATTCTTTTGTTCAGTCGCAGATGGAGTGTTTTGAGCAGCATAAGATTGATATTTTGAATAATGCTTTGAAAGTTGTCTGCGACCCGCTTGATGGAGAAGAAGGTGATATTGAGGAAGTGTTCTTTTTGAGCCCGTTATTGTTAGGCAATTGTAATAACGCTGTAACAGACATGGAATGCCGGTGCAAGGATGCCTTTATCTCAGCCGCGTTGAATATTGACCAGTGCTTTAGTGATGGCGACTGTCCTGGTGGTGGTATAGATACAGATGCTGCAAGCTTGAACAGTATTAACACTTTGCAAAGTAATGGCTGCTTGCAATGCCTGGAAAGAAGTAATGCGCACGGTGGTGGTACGACATTTACTGGTTCTGGAAGTAGCGACTCGCCTACCGGCGCTTTTGCTTTTAGAGCTTCTGGGAATGGCGGCGCTTTTGCTTTGGTCTTGGCTGCTGCGTTGTTGTTTGCAGCATTGTTATTCATTTTGAGAAAGCGCTGATTTTCTTTTTTCAAGTTCTTTTTTCAGTTCTTCATTTTTGATTTTATCGCACAGTTCTATCCAATCTTCGTATAATGCATGAATTAATGGTTCATCTATTTGTTTTAGAAGGTTTTCCGCTTCTTGGTATAATTCCATTGCTTTTTGATAATCTTTGGTGTGCACGTATGTTCTTCCCAGTCCAAAACGCGCGGTTCCTCTTAGCTCTGTATGCCTTAATCTGTCGGCTATTTTTATGGCTTTTTCTGCTGCTTGTTTTGCTTGTAGGATTTCTCCTTTTTTAATCAGTGCATCGGCAAGATTGTTGTAAGCCAGTCCTAAAATGTAGCTGTCTCCGAGTGGTTCTGATAAAGCAATGGCTTCTTGTATTGTTTTTATTTTTTCTTCTCCTTTGAATTCCATTCCTGCGTTTACTTTGATAAGGCTTTCCAAATATTTGTTGCCTGTTTTTTTTGCAAGCACAACACCTGCTTCGTAATGAGGTTTTGACTTTTCTAAATCATTCAAATAAAGTAAAAAGGAGTTTACGTGTAGTTTCAGCTGCAATTCATCTTTCAAACTTTCTGGCAGTTCATTTGAAATCTGAAATCCTGCTTCAAATGCTTGCAGTGCTTTTTGGTTTTTTCTTAAGCGTTGGTACGCAAGTCCTTTCGCGTTTTGCGCCAGCCCGTATATGTATTTGTGTTGTGTTGTCGGTGTTGTTATTTTGTTTATTCTTTGTTCAAGTTTTTCTCCATATGTTAATCCTGTTTTGTTTTGTTGGTTGTCCGTGAACCATTTTTGCGCTTTCCAGAGGTATTCTGTTGCTTTGTCGTCGTCATCTCCGTGTTCGTAGTCCCATGCGAGTGCTGTCAGTTGGTCTTCTCCGTCTCCGTATAGTTTTTTTCTGCTGTCGCCTATTTTTGTATGCGCCCGCGCCCTTGGTATCGGCCTTATTGCTGTTTCGTATATTGCGTTTTTGACAAGGTTGTGCTTGAATTCTATTGTTCCGTTGTGTGTTCTTAGAAAGTCGGCTTTTTCCAGCGCGTGTATTGCATGGTCGATTTCTCCTTGTGCTTTGCCGAGTGCTTCTTCAAGCAGTCGTTTTGGGAATGTTTCTCCGAACATGCACGCTGCGTACTGCAGCACTTCCTGTTGTTCCGGCTCTTTGATTTGTCTGTACCTTTCGAGCACGAGTTTTTCTATGCTGTCAGGTATGGTTATCTCGGCTGTTTTTATGAGCGTGCCGTTTTGTATGAACTGGTTGTTTAGGAGGTAGTTTACCACTTCTTCTATGTACAGCGGTATTCCTTTGCTTTGCTGGAGGACGAACCGGGCGAGTTTCTCGTCCGGGACTGCATTAATAAGGTGTTCTGTGAGTTGTGTTGTGCCTTGTTCGCTGAGTTCTCCGAGTTCTATTTTTTCCCCTGTTAGTATCTGTTCCGCTATTTCCCTGAATTCTTTGTCTTTTGTTTTTTCTCTTGGCCTGTAGTTGGTGAGAATTCGCGCTTGCGGTAGTTGTTCGTGGAGCCATTGTATTGTTTGCAAGCTTTTTTCGTCTGCCCAGTGTATGTCGTTGAATATGAGCAAACTTTTTTCCTGTCCGATTAGCTCCAGCAGGAGTTTTCTCCTGGCTTCTTCGAGTTGTTTTCCTGTCTGGACTGGTTTTTCATAGCTGAGTCCGAGCCAGTGGTGGGCTATTCTTCTGTTTTCTTCATCTGTTATTTTTTCAAGTTTTTTTCTTGTTTCCGGGTCTGCTGTTGTTATGCCTAAAGCGTTTCTTACAAGGTCCTGGAGCAGGTATTCTGGAGTGTCTTTTGCCTGTTGTGCTGCTGATGCTCTGTAGACGTTTTTGTTGATGTTTTGTATGTAGATTTCTTCTGTTTTTTTGGTCAGCTCTGTTTTTCCGTATCCCGCGTCTGCTATGATGTGCGCTATTTTTGATTCCTGGTTGATTATTTCTGTTAGTTTTTTTATCTCATTATCTCTGCCTACGAGCGTCTTCTTGGTTGCCCGTTTGGTTAGCCCTTTCGCCGGCTTTATTGGCCTGTAGACAGCTACCGGCTCTTCTATGCCTTTGAAGGGCATTTTGCCGATGTATTCCGCTCCTTCCGGTATTGTCATCAGCACCTGTTCATCGTCATCTATTGCTTTTTTCATGAGCCGCGCTGCAAGGTTGACGTGATTGCCAAGCATTGTGAACGTTCTTCTTTGCCTTGTGCCTAGTGGCCCGACGTATACTTCACCGTGTGCCACTCCGATTCTGGGGCTTTTGTATTCGAGTTCTGCTTCTTCCAATAGTTCTTTTAGGTGTTCGTTTTGCCTTAGCCATTTGTCGAGCTGTACTGCTGTTTCTCTTGCTGCTTCGTAATGCTCGTGTTTTTCTCCTGCGTAGTCCACCCTGCTTCTGAAGCGCGCTATGAAGACCGTGCGGTACAGCTTGTCAATTTCTCCGTTGAATTGTTTTTCAAGCTCTCTTAGTGTTTCAAAGTGTGTTTGGTATGCCTCGGTCAGTTTTTGCGGGTCTTCTTCGTGGTGTCTTGCCAAGCTCCTTAGCGTTGGGAGGTATCCGAACATGAGTGTTGCGTGTTCCATGCCTCCTGTTGTTTGGGTGAAGATTATTTCTCTTGTAAGTGGCGGGAAGAATCCAAGCAGGTGCTTTATGCGAGCTTCGAGTTTTGGTATTTGTTCTTCATACCATTTTTTGTTTTCCGGGTGTTGTAGTGGCTGCGGTTGTTTTGTCGTTACGCAAACGGGTGCTTCTTGGCTCAACTCGTATGTGTGTTCTGCAACCCGTCTGAATTGCAAAGACGGATCTTCAATGATTTGTCTCGTTGTTTCGTCAATCCAGATTTTTCCCGGCTTTGATTCCTCCTCAAGTTTGTATGCGTGCTCCAGCGCTGGCCCTCCTACGACGTTTATTCTGCGCTGTCCGTCTTCCACCACGCCTGAGAATATGGTTCCTGTTGCCATGCCTTGCCTCACGCTGAGCTTTATTTCTTTCTTGTTGGCTGTTTCTTCCGGCAGGGCGAGTATTTCGCGCGCTATTTCAGCCGCTCCATAGACCGCATTTGTGGGGTTTTTGAATACCGCCACTCCCGCGTCACCCTCGTAATACTTTATTGTACCTTCATATTGGTTTTCGAGCAGGTCGAAGATTGTGTATATCTCTCCTATTCTGTTTGTCCATGCGTCTGTCGCCATTTTTCCTTCCTGTAGTTTTCTTTGAGTTATTTCTGTGAATCCTTTGAGGTCGCTTTTCCAGACGGTTCTTTTGTTTACTCTTGCAGGTTCGTCTATGTCTTTTGGAAGGAAGCTTTCAAGGTAGCGTGCATTCCGAAGTAGTTTTTCATATTTTTGTTGGATGTCTTCCATATAATTGTTGTACGGTGATTTTCATTTATTAAACTTTCTTAATTTATCCCTGTAAAGTGGTTAAAATTCTCAGTGTATTTTGCGCGCTATTCAGGTTATACTGACTGTGTTTTGTCGTTGTTGCTGGTTCAATTATGAGGCAGTCGATATGCCGTTAACCGGTGATGGCGCAACCACAAATTTAGCAGGCGGTAAGTATTTTTTTTAATTGAATAATCCTATTCGTCAGGCACGCACATATCTGTCTCTGGATTAAAAACTCCGCAGACCTTGTCAAGTTGTCCTCTTCGCGTGCAGAGCGGGGTTTTGACTGCTGTTTCCTCATCTCCCTTGATGCCGCACAGGAATTTGCCCATTACTGTCACGCAAACGCAGTCCTGCGGCTTGAGCACGTTGTTTTCCAGTATGCACCTTACCTGTCCGGTTGTGCAGGCGGGGTCAATGCAGTAGCCCTGTTTGTAGACAAATCCTTCAGGGCAGCCGTTGATGATTTGCGCTCCTGTCATCTGCCGGATGGTGATTATTGCAAGAATGCCCACAAGTATGACTGCTGCCAGTATCACCCCTTTTTCAATGTTCATGCGTGTTTCAAATAGTGCGTGCTTGATAAAGCTTGCTGTCGAAAACTATTTAAAAGAAGTTGTATTAAGCTGGCTTAAAGAGGAGATATGCACCCGCAAACTGCCAACCATCATACCAATTTGTTGTGGTTATTTTTTGGGCTTATCTTCTGCGCGTTGTTTTTGGTGTTTTCCTTGCCTAAGGGAATTCAGGTTGCCCCTACCGGGGCAGTTGTTTCTATGCCTGCCGCATCACAGTTTTCTTCCTTGTTCGGTGGGTTTGGCATTGCCTTGATACTGATTGCTTTTGCCGTCCTGTGCAGGAAACGTTGAGCAATCTTTATAAACTGCCTCTCGTCATTTTCTTCTATGAAAAAGGATGAGACTCATGGAATTACCGTGAAAAAGTCGGAAGACATTTCTGAATGGTATACTCAAGTAATTCAAAAAGCAGAGCTTGCCGAATACACTGGCGTCTCCGGCTGTATGATTTACCGGCCGAGGGTTTATGCTGTTTGGGAGAAGCTTCAATCATTTTTTGATGCTGAGATTAAGAAACTGGGCGTGAAAAACTCTTACTTCCCTCTTTTAATTCCTGAGTCATTGCTCAACCGTGAGGCAGAACATGTTGAGGGCTTTGCTCCTGAAGTGGCTTGGGTGACGCATGGAGGGCATACAAAGCTGGCAGAGCGTCTTGCAATCCGTCCCACATCAGAAACAATCATGTATGAAGCTTATGCAAAGTGGGTGAGGAGTTATCGCGACCTGCCGATGAAGCTCAACCAGTGGAACAATGTTGTTCGCTGGGAGTTTAAGCATCCTATACCTTTCCTGAGAGGCAGGGAATTTCTTTGGCAGGAGGGCCATACCATTTTTGCCGATAAGGCGTCTGCAGAGAAGGAAGTTCTTGATATTCTTGAGCTTTACCGTCGTGTTTTTGAGGAAATGCTCGCAGTGCCTGTAATAAAGGGCATCAAGAGTGATAATGAGAAGTTTGCCGGTGCTGATTACACGACATCTGTTGAAACAATGGCGCCGAGCGGCAAGGCAGTGCAGGCAGCTACCAGTCATCATCTGGGCCAGCGTTTTGCCAATAGTTTCGGCATTTCATTTCTTGATGAGAAGGGTGAGAAGGCATTGCCTTATCAGAACAGCTGGGGCTTTTCGACAAGAAGCATTGGCGCGATGATTTTGTTCCATGGAGACGACAGGGGCTTGGTGATTCCTCCAAGAGTTGCTCCTGTGCACGTGGTTATTGTTCCAATTATGTTTGATGACAGCAAGGAAAAAGTTATCGCAAAATGCCACGAGGTTGCGAAACATTTGAGAAATGCTGGAATAATTGTCGAAGTTGATGACCGTGACAATTATACTCCCGGCTGGAAGTTCAATGAGCACGAGTTGAAAGGCGTCTGCATCCGTATAGAGATTGGCCCCAAAGACCTTGAAAGGAATCAGGTGGTCATGGTTAGAAGGGACACCGGCAGGAAGGATTTTATCAAGATTGCCGACCTTGCTTTTGTTGTTCCAAAAGAGCTTGAAAGAATGCAGCAGGACTTGTTTGACAAGGCAAAAAAGTTTCTTGATGATAACACCGTTCACGCCAAAACGTGGAAGGACTTTGAGAAAGGCGTTGCTGAAAGAAAGCTTATTTACGCTCCTTGGTGCTGTACTGCAGAGTGCGCCGAGAAAATCAAGGCAGAGACGGAGGGCGTTAAGTGCCTTAATCTTCCATTCAGCGAGAAAAAGCCGTTTGCGAAGTGCATCAAATGCGAAAAGCCGGCCAAGAATGTAGCCATCTTTGCTAAATCTTACTGATATGTTGAAAGCAGATATGCATATGCACGCCATTGGCGATCCTGAAGATACTTTTATAACTCACAGTCCTGAGCAGCTTATTGATTACGCTGCCAGTCATTCTTTTGATGTTCTTTCCATTTCATGCCACGGTAAAGTTTTGTATGATGAAAAGCTTGCCGGTTATGCCTTAAAGAAGGGAATCCTGCTTATTCCAGGAGCGGAGGCATTTATTGATGGTAAGCACGTTTTAATCTACAACATTTCTCAGCGTGAACTTGATTCTCTCAAAACATTTGGTGATTTGCGCGCTTTGAGGAAAAAGAGAAAAGACGTACTTGTTATTGCTCCTCATCCTTATTATCCTATGGCAAGTTGTCTGCACGACAAGCTTGTTGAAAACATTGACTTGTTCGACGCCATAGAAATCTCTCATATGTATTTTTGGTTTTTTGACTTTAACAGGAAAGCGGTAAAAATCGCAAAAAAGTACGGCAGGCCGTTGGTTGCTTTGTCGGATACGCATTACTTGTGGATGTTTGGCAGAAACTATACTTTGGTTGATTCAAAGAAGGATGTTAAAAGCTATATTTCTGCCATTAGGCAGGGCAAGGTTTTGCCTGTTCACAAGCCATTGTCTTTTGTTATGTTTGTAAGGGAGCTTCTCTGGATTGCTCATAGCGTGCTTTGCAATTTATTTCACACCACTTCGAAGTAATCGCATAGTTTTTCATGCAAAAGGGATATTTCAATGTTATGCGCTTGGTATTTTTGCAAATATGCTTGTTGCTGCTCGTGGCTTGCAGCACGACTTCCAGTCGTCCAATCATTGCGGACATCATTAATGTTGAAGGAATGCCTGTTGGTGTCGCTTCTTTATATGAGGAGCGTGGAGGGTTGGCATTATATATGTCAGTTCAAACTCTATCTCCTGGTGTTCACGCTTTGCACATCCACGATTCTGGCGTTTGTGAGCCGCCTGATTTCATAACTGCCGGCGCGCATTACAATCCTTTCAACAAAGAGCACGGTTTTGATAATCCAAAGGGCGCTCATGCCGGCGACCTTCCGAATTTTGAGGTCGGCTCTTCAGGAGGCGCGCACGTTGAGCTTTTTGTTCAGAATTTGTACCTTTCGCAAGTTATCGGACGTTCGTTAATAATTCACGCAGACCCTGATGATTACGTCACAGACCCTTCAGGCAACAGCGGTGCGAGGATTGCGTGTGCTGTGTTGAAGCGATAAATTTATATACTCCCCATATAGAATGAGCGTCAAGAGGTCAGAGATTCTCGAGGGGTTTATTCATGGAAAATGATATGAAAGTGCAGAAAGGAACAACTACAGTCGGCATTATGTGCCGTGATGGGGTTGTTCTGGCAGCAGACAAAAGGGCAACAGCCGGCTTTGTTGTAAACAAGCGTACGCAGAAGATTCACAAGATTACTGACAATATGGCTGTTACGATGGCTGGTTTGGTATCGGATGCTCAATTATTGGTCAAGCTTATCCGTGCCGAGGTTAAGTTGAAGGACTTGTCTACATTAAGAACAAGCACGGTTAAGGAAACGGCAAACCTGCTCGCTGGAATGCTCTATATGAATTTGAGAAAAATGTCAATGGTGCCTGGCATTGTGAGTTTCCTGCTTGGCGGTTATGACCACGAGGGCCACCATTTGTGGGATTTGGGCATTGATGGCAGCACGACTGAGGTTGAGGATTATGTTTCTGATGGTTCTGGAAGCATTTTTGCGTTGGGCGTTTTGGAAGCCCTGTACAAGAAGGGAATGTCTGTTGAGGAAGGCGTCAAGCTGGCAGTGAAGGCGATTGGCGCGGCATTGCAGCGTGACGTGAACACCGGCAACGGTATTGACGTTGTTGTGATTGACAGCAAGGGCGTCAGGACTGTTCTGGAGAAGGATTTGAACATCAAGATTGAAGTGTAAGCCCGTAGGGCGTTCTCGTATGAAGGAGGAAATAAGGTATAACTGCTTTGATGCCGCAGGCAAAGGCGTGCGTGCAAAGTTTGGGTTGATTTCCTTGCATTTGTGAGGGAACCCAATTCGGCATTGGACAGAATACCAAAATCAACTATGGCAGAGATTGTAAAAGAAATAATGAAGTTTTTGCCTGCTGACAAGGTCAGCGACGTGGCATTTGAAGGTGCCAACATTGTCCTTTACACAAAGAATAAGGATTTCTTTTTGGATAATGAGGGTCTTATCAAGCAGGTTGTTAATGAATTCAAGAAAAGAGTAGAGTTAAGGCCTGACCCGTCTATCACAATGTCGCAGGAAAAGGCTGAGAAGGAAATCAAGAAATTGATGCCTGAGGATGCTGGAATTTCCCAGATTCTTTTTGACCCTGACCGTTCGATTGTGATTATTGAAGCTGAAAAGCCCGGGCTTGCCATTGGCAAGCAGGGTTCTTTGCTGAAGGAAATTCGTGAAAAGATTTTTTGGATTCCAATTATCAGGAGAACTCCTGCACTGCGTTCTCAATTAATTGAAAACATCCGTGCAGTTCTTTTTGAGCATTCTGATTATCGCAGGAAGTTCCTTGACAAGGTGGGCCATCGTGTTTATGACGGCTGGATGCGTGAGAAGAAGAATGAGTGGATTAGGGTTACTCATCTTGGCGCTGCAAGGCAGGTTGGCAGGAGCTGTATTTTTCTGCAGACGCCCGAGTCAAGAATCCTGCTGGATTGTGGAATAAACGTTGCTGCAGAGGGTCCTGAGGAATATCCTTTGCTTGACGCTCCTGAGTTTAACATCCAGCAGTTGGACGCTATTGTTCTTTCCCACGCCCATGTCGACCATTCCGGCTTTATTCCTTATCTTTACAAGATGGGCTTCAGGGGCCCTGTTTACTGCACTGAGCCGACAAGGGACGAGGCCGCTTTGTTGATGCTTGATATGGTCAAGATTATGAAGTCGGAGAACAAGGAGCCGATTTATGATGCTGAGGATGTCAAGCAGTTTGTTTTGCACTGCATTACTTTGAACTGGGAGGAGGTTTCTGACATTACTCCTGATGTCCGCCTAACGTTGTACCCTGCTGGGCATATTTTGGGCAGTTCAATGGCACACTTGCATATTGGCAACGGTTTGCACAATCTTCTTTACACGGGTGATTTGAAGTATGGCAAGACGCCTTTGCTTGACCCTGCAGCAACTATTTTCCCACGTCTTGAAACGGTTATTATGGAAGGGACGTATGGAGGCAAGACGGATATCGGCATTCCTTCGCACGAGGCAGACGCCTTGTTGTGCAATTACATCAAGGAAACCTTGAAACGTGGCGGTAAAGTACTTATGCCTGTGCTTGGTACTGGAAAGGCGCAGGACCTGATGGTCATGATTGAGGGGATGGTGCGTAGGGGCGAGCTTGACCCAATTCCTGTTTATATTGATGGTATGGTTTGGGACATTACTTGCATTCACACTGCCTATCCAGAGTACTTGAACGCAAATCTGAGAAAGCTTATCTTTCATAAGGACCAAAACCCGTTTCTGAATCCGATTTTCAAGCGCGTTGGAAGCGCCAAGGAGAGGATGCAGGTGATAGAGGAGACTGGTCCTGCCGTTATTATGGCTACTTCCGGCATGATGGTTGGCGGTCCTTCTGTTGAATATTTGAAACATCTTGCTGATAATCCGAAGAACAGCTTGATTTTTTCTTGTTATCTTGGTGAAGGCACGCTTGGCCGCAGAATCTTTGGCGGCGAGAGGGAGCTTATTTTCAAAAAGGGTGTCGGCCAGGAGGTTGTTACTATTAAGATGGAAGTGGTTAAGGTTGCCGTGTCAGACCATTCTGACAGGAAGCAGTTGATGAATTTTGTCTTCAAGTGCCAGCCGCGTCCGAAGAAAGTGATTGTGCAACACGGTGAAAGCACAAAAGTGCTTGACCTTGCCTCCGCCATCCACAAGCTGGGAAGAATTGAAACAGCAGCGCCCAAGAACCTGGAAACAGTGCGCATCAAGTAATGTTTTTATATCGCCAATTTCCCGTTAATATCGTGAAAGCGCTTGTTACGGGCATTGCTGGGCAGGACGGGAGCTATCTGGCTGAATTTTTGCTGCAGAAGGGCTATCAGGTTTTTGGCTTCAAACGCCATGAGGATAATCTTGCCAATATTGGGCATATTAAAAGGAAAATAGTGCTTATTGACGGCGACCTTGCAAATGCCAAAGATGTTTTCAAAGCTGTTGAGCAGTCCATGCCGGATGAGGTTTATAATCTTGCTGCCATTTCCCATGTTGTGAAAGCCGCTTCTGCAAAAAATCTGTATGATGTTAATGTTGGCGGCGTCAGATACATTATTGAAGCCGTCAAAAAGTTGAAGCCTGATGCAAAACTCTTTCAGGCATCTTCTGCCAAGATGTTCGGTGGCAGCACCATTTGCCCCCAGAATGAGCAAACGCCTTTCTCACCAGTCAGCGAATATGCAAAATCAAAAGTTGAAGCGCATAAATTAATTGTGCAGGCAAGAAATGATGGTTTGTTTGCCTCATGTGGCATTCTTTATAATCATGAAAGTCCGCGCAGGACGGTTGATTTTGTGTCGAGAAAAATCTCAAGCACGGTTGCACGCATTGCAAAAGGTGAAAAACTTATCTTGAAACTTGGAAACCTGAACGCAGTCAATGACTGGGGTTTTGCCGGCGATTACGTTAAAGCCATGCATCTTATTCTCCAGCAGGAAAAGCCTGATGATTTTATTATAGGCACCGGCGAGAGGCATACTGTCCGTGATTTTGTCAATGAAGCATTTGCTTTTGTTGGAAAGACGATTGAATGGCGCGGCACGGGAGTTGATGAGAAGGGATATGCGGATGGAAAGCTTCTTGTGGAAGTCGACCCGCAGTTTTTGCGCCCGGCTGACACAACTCCGTCTGTTGCGGATTTCTCAAAAATTAAAAAAGCCGGCTGGAAGCCGGAAGTTTCTTTCAGTCAGCTGGTTAAGATGATGGTTTCTGCCGATTTGAGATGAATTCTTTAACTCGCTGATTGAATTCTTCCTGTGTCACGCGTGTTTTTTCCGCTCTCAGGTCTATGCTTGCCAGCAGTTTTGGAAGCGAAATCGGGTCTCGTGCAATTTGACTTAGCAGGATGTTGGCAAGTGCCAGAACAAACAAATAAAATGGATAATGCTTGTATGCAAATCTGATAAAGTTTTTGTATTCGATTATTTTTGTGCTTCGTGAGTTTTTTAATTTGTTGATGGTGTATGAACCAATGTGCTTTATGGCGACAGCTGGGTCGTATATTACCTTATAGCCGGCTTTTTTGATGCGCACAAACAAGTCGGTGTCTTCATACCAGAATGGCGACTGTTTTTCATCATACAATCCAATCCTGTCTGCAACTGTGCGCCTTATGACTATGCAGGCGCCGCTTGTCATATCAACATATTGTTTTTTGTTCTCGTCTTCCACGCTTTTTTTCACGCTTCCCTGCCAGCGCGGTACAAAGTATGTGCCGGTTTCTTCAATGCTTCCGTCCGGCCGGAAACATTTCATTCCAGCGACTGCCGCTGTTCTGTCCGCTTCCAAATCAGCTACAAGTTTGCCAAGCCATTGTTTCTGGTTTTCTGGAATGATGACGTCGTTGCTGAAATACACGATGTAGTCAGGTTTTTCCTTTATTGCGTGGAAAACTCCTGTGTTCATTCCTTTTGGAAAGCCCAGGTTTCTCTTAAGCACAATAAATGGAACGTTGAATTTTTTTATTTTTTCAACCGAATCGTCTGTTGAGCCGTTGTCTACAACTGTCAGTTTGTAGTTCTTGTATGCGGTATTCCTTATCAGTGTGTGCAGGCAGTTTTCAATTATCTCGCCGCCGTTAAAATTTATTACCACAATGGAAACAAGCGGTTCTTTCATTCTACATATCCTAACGCTTCCAGCTGTTCTCTGAGTTCTGGAGGGACCGTCACTTGCGTTCCGTTGCTTGTTGTTTGATTGACCCAGTCGTTGTAAATGGTTGAGAGTGCTGTTGCAAGGTTCTGTTGCTCCCTGAAGATGTTGTTTTGTTCTCCGGGGTCTTTTGTGAGGTTGAAGAGGTATTGGTAATGTCGCGCCCAGTAGTATTTAACGTCTGTTGTCTGTATTGCATACGGAACTGGTTTTCCGTGGTCGCGCTCGCTTATTGCGTATTTTTGTCCTTCTGCGAGTGATTTTCCTTCAAATGTTTCCGGCTTTTTCAACCTCACCATGTTTAGAAGAGTTGGAGCGATGTCAATGCTCATTGCAAGTTTTTTACTTACTCCTGGCTTTAATCCCGGTGCAGCTATTATTAAAGGCACGTGCAGGAGTTCGTTGTATAGCGTGTGTGAGTGCCAGCCGACTTGTCCGTGTTCTCCGAATTCCTCTCCGTGGTCTGATGTTATTACAATAATAGTCCTGTTGTATCTTCCGATTTCTTTCAATTGTTCTATAAACCATTTCATTGTTCTGTCAACTGATAATATTTCAGCGTCATATGTGGCTATGATGTGCTGCAAATCCTCTTGTGTGATGTTGTGCTTTTTGTTGTTTATTTTTTTTAGAAGCTCTACTGATATGTTTGTTCCAAGGGTGCCTGTGTAGTTTTTTTCTATTTCCTTCAAAAGTGCGGGGTCTGGAGTGTATGGGTGGTGTATTTCGTATGTGTGGAGAAAAAGAAACACAGGTCCGTGTGTTTCATTGAGCCATTCCAATCCCTGCTCTGCTATCTGCCTGAATGTATCGTTTTTGAACTCTGCAAACACGTCAAAGCCCCTGTCAAAGCCGTATTTTGCTGACATCTGCCCGCTTCCTGTAAAGCCGGCAGTTGCATACTTCTCCCTTCTGAGTATTTCCGGCAGGGGAAGGTAGTCCTTTGCGTAGCTTGTGTTTCGTGAATTGAAGCTTTGGTGGTGGGAAGGTATGGCTGACGTTAGGATTGATGCGTGTGCTGCCTGTGTTGATGGCGCTTGTGAAATTACATTGGTGAACAGTATTCCTTCTGATGCAAGTTTGCAGATGTTTTCAGTAATGTCAACTTCATATTTGTCGTAGCCGTTGCATGTTAAATGGTCTCCCCTGAAAGTGTCTATTGAGATTAGTATTATGCTGCAGTCAGGGCAGGCGTAATCTGCCAAATCGCCTGTTGGCGTGCATGCTGCAAGCAAAATAAAAAGTAAAACTATTTTTTTCATATAACATATCCCAAACTTCTGAGCCGTTCGTCTGCTTCTGACTGCACGGCGCGTTGTTCATCGTTGAGTTTGGTGGTGTTCATCCAGTTGTCGCTTATCCATTTCTTTAATCTGTCAAGCATTGGCTCTTTCTCCGGGTGTTTTGGATTGTTTTTCTGCTCGTAGGGGTCTGTTGAAATGTCAAAGAATTGTTGCCTGCGCTCAGGCAGATAAATCAAATGGTAGTTTTGCGACAGCATTGCGTATTCCTGCAGGTCTGTTTTGTTCTTCTGGCGGTAGTATGATCTGCTGATGATGTCGCCTGTTTGGTATTGCTTGTTCTGCACGATGTTGAAAATGCTTTGTGTTGGCGTGTTTTCTTTGATGCGCTGTGGTTTTATGTTTGGTCCTCTGATGACATAGGGTACGTGGAGAACTTCTGTGTACAGCGTTAGCGCGTGCCCTATTCTTCCGTGTTCAAGGAACTCTTCTCCGTGGTCTGCGGTTATGATGAGCAGAGTTTTGCTTTTCAGCCCGAGTTCGTCAAGTACGCCAACAAGCTCGCCAACGTATTTGTCTGTATAGTAGATTTCAGCGTCGTAGAGTGCTTTGATGCAGTCGAGCTCGCGTTTTGTTATGTTTTTCATGTTGGTGATTTCTTTTATGTCCATGGTGTTGTATATTCTGCCGCAGGTTTCCTTTGAATACCCGAACATCTCCTCGTATTCAGGCAGGGGGTTGTAGTTGAAGTGTGGGTCAAAATAGTGCACCCAGAGGAAGAATTTTTTTTCTGAGTTGTTTTTCAGCCAGTTGATTACCTGCTTGTTTAGGATGTGCGAAGTTACCGATGACCTGTTCTTCCCTATATTTGTGAAACTTTCGAATCCTTTCCAGTCAGGCGCAACAAGCCCGTGATGGTCTGTGAATGCGGCGGTTGTATAGCCTGCATCCCGCAGTTCTTCTGCCGCATGGCGTGTGGTGTTGTAGAATGAATGCAGTTCCTCCATCTCCGTGTTTGAAATGACTTTGCCTGTAAGTATTGCGCGCAGTGCGAATGGAGTGTAGGATGCCTGGCTGATTGCTTTTTCAAAAAGCACTCCTTCTTCAGCTATTTTGCAGATGTTTGGCGCCGTGTTTTTTGTGTATCCATAGCACTGCAAGTGGTCTGCCCTTACTGTGTCTATTGTGATTAGCAGTATGTTGCAACCAGGGCATGAGTATTCTGTTTCAGGAACTTGTATGCAGCCGGCGAGAAAAATTAGTGAAAGAATGATTGCCCGCTTCATATTAAGCTTTCACCGTCCATGTTTTGAGGCACTGGTGCATCGATGAGTTTCAATACGGTGGGCGCAATGTCTTTCTGTTCAGGTTTTTCTTTTGTTATTTTGAAGTTTGTAAACAAGATTCCAGGGACAAATGAAGAGTCTATCAAATGGTCTGCTTTCCAGTGCTTGTCGTTGTCAAATATTGTCTCCTTTGTCAGCCCGCCTATTGCGGTCTGCCACGATGTTCTGTACCCTGGATTGTATCCGATTATGATATCTGGCCCTTCGGGTGTCTGGTTGCCGGAGTACAGGTCTCTGCTGGTGTAAAGCTTGTAAATGACTTTCCTTCCTTCGTCTGTCAGGTTGGCCAGTTTCTCAATCAGCTCGTTTTCAATTTCTTCCTTGTCTTCGACAATGCCGTATTTTTCCCTGTCTTTTACGTTTAAATAAATGCTGTTGAATCCCAGGGCGTATGCTTTTGTTTTGCTCCAGTCAACGTATTTGAATAATCCTCCGTCGTCTTCCGGTTCCTGTTTCAGAGTCATGAATCCGTTGTCCACAAGCCATCTGTTTATGCTGACTGCTCTTTGGAATGAGCTGAATCCATGGTCTGAAACAATAATCAGCGGAGCATCTCCAATCTGCTCAAGCACTTTTCCCAAAAACGCGTCTTTTTTTACGTAGTATTTTTCGATTTCCGGATGTATTTTCAGTGTTTTGTTGAACGCATTTTCCTCCCAGAACATGTGTTGGAGGCGGTCTGAGCTGTCAAACACGAATGCGAACACTCCGCCTTTTTTTTTGAACCGTTCGAATTCCGCCCAGAACATTTTTTCCCTTTCTTCTTCCAGCTGCCATATCTGCTCGAGGAATGCCTTGTCGTCTATTTTCTTGTCATTTAGCGCTCCTGTGTCTTCTGCGATTCCCAACGTATAGTATAATCCTATCTGGCGTGCCAGCTCTGCCGAGTATTCATTCGGATGGGAGATATGGTGGAGCGGATTTTCCGGGTCTATCTGCACTGCTGTCAAATACATCTTAAACGGCTGAGTGCTTATAAGGTATGCTTTTGCTATGCCATATGCATTGTTCATGAATCCAATTTTGAATTTTATCTGCATCCATTGGCTCCATCCGCCTTCTGGCACTTCGTATGTCTTGCCTTGCAAGGCAAGCATGGCTTTTTCTCCCTTTATTGTTATCTGTAGTGGCGCTTTGATGTCTGTAAGCTTGTCTCCCTGTCTTTTGCGCGGCCCGTATATTTCTGTCTGGATTGCGTCTCCATTTAATGTTACCTTGATATTTTTCTCCGGACCTTTTGAATTCTCCACTTCCTCTGAAGTGTAATAAGTGTAGCCGCTCAGCAATCCCCTTACGTCCGGAACTCCCAATCCTGACAGCAAATGCCCTTCAATTTTTTCAGGAGGGAATGTTACAGGCCATCTGAGCACGCTTGTTGGGATTTTCTGCCTGCTGCTTGTTCTCCAGAACGGGTCTGCCGTGACTATTGACTCATACGCAGTCGCGCCAAGATGCGTTGTGGTTGCTTTTGACATTGCGAGAGACGGCAGGTATGTTGCAGGGTCTCGGTTGATAAAGTCAAATATGTTGTGCTTGCCTGGATTGCTTCCTGTCGCTATTGTTGTCCACGCGACCGGGCTGTGCGGAGGCATTGATGTCTGCAGTTGTTTGAATGTTCCAGCGTCTCTCAGTTTCGCGAAATTCGGAAGTTTGCCTTCATTCATTAATCTTTCAAGCGCTCGCGGATCTGCGCCGTCAATGCCGATGATAAGTGCTTTTTTCTGTGCCTGCTCCATTGTGCATCCGCCCAGCAGTATGATAATGACGAGAATTGTTCGTTTTTGCAATATTAATACCTCCTATTCCTTGCTGAAGATGGCGTTCCACGCTTTTTTTAGCGGCTTGATGAGCCATCGTGAAAAAAATGCGCCAATGGCTCCTAACAGCATCAAAATGAAGGGCCATATGCTGCCTGCCACCGCGCTTCCTGTTCCGGGGTCTATATAAGCTGTTGCTGAGTTTGCCCCAATTATAATGCCCAATGCCCAAATTCCCCTTTTCATGAAAGTGCAATTATCTTCTGCTTATATATAGCTTTTGCCTTAGAATGCCTTTGTTACTATTCCGCCAGCAACAACTTCATTATTTTTGACAATTACAAACCTGCCGAGTTCTGGTATGTCTGTGAAGTGCGTGACGCACAGTGGAGTGTCTGTCTGTATTAAAACCTCTCCGACTTCTGTCTCCTTAAGTTCTTCAGCGTCCTGTTGCAGCACTTCCATTGTTGATGATTCGTAGCGGGCTGCTATGTTGTCAATTTTGCACGGCATTTCCTGTGTTGAGCACCTGAGAATTAGCTGGTCGCCTTTTTTGAAACTGCCTGTCATCCAGAAAAGTGTTGCGTGGAACGTGTTTGTCACGAAAGGTCTTTCTGCTTCGTGTGCGATGATGTTTCCCCTTTCAATTTGGAACAAGTCCTTGAGCGTAACTGTGATGCATTCTCCTGCTTTTGCTTCTTTTTTTTCTCCTTCAAACACTTTTATTGCTGATATGCTTGTTTTTTTATTCTGCGGGAGTACAACTATTTCATCTCCCTGCGCGATTTTTCCTGATTCCACTCTTCCCGCGAGCAGTCGCTCTCCGAAGTAATAAATATCCTGTACTGGGTATGCGAGCGGCTTTTCTTCGTCATCCTTCTGTTTTTCTATCATGTCGAGGGCGTCAAGCACTGATGGTCCTTCATACCACGGCATTGTTTCAGTGTATTCTGCCACAAAATCGCCTTTTTTCGCACTGATTGGAATGACGTGCATCGGCACAATGCTGATTCCTGATAAAAACTGCAGTACGTCTTTTTTTATCTTTTCAAACTTCTGCTTGTTGTAGTGTTCCAAATCCATTTTGTTGATTACAACAATAACGTCTTTTATTCCAAGCATTCCAAGAATTACGGCGTGCCTTTTTGTCTGGACTTCAACTCCTCTGCTCGCATCTACGATGAGCACTGCCGCATCTGCCTGTGCTGCTCCTGTTATCATGTTCTTGATGAACTCGACGTGCCCCGGCGCGTCAATTATGACATATCTTCTTTTGTTCGTCCTGAAGAATATTTGCGCGGTATCAATGGTCATTTCCTGCTCTCTTTCTTCCTGCAAATGGTCTATCAGGAACGCGAACTCAATTTCTTTTCCAAGCTCTTGCGATGCTTTCTTGATTTCTTCAAGTTTGGCGTCCGGCAGTGAGCCGGTATCGTATAGAAGCCTTCCTGTGAAAGTTGACTTTCCGTGGTCAACCATTCCAACAATGACTATTTTCAGCGTGTCGTCCATTACATATACCCCAGTGACCTTAATTTTTGCATCGCGTAAGCTTTTTCTTTGTCCTGCGACCTGCCTGCCCGTTCAGGAGTCTTGCTTGTTCTTATTTCCTCTATTATTTTTTCTACGGTGTCAGCGTTGCTTTCAATTGGGACTGTTATCGGCATGCAGCCCAAGCTTCTGTATCTTTTGCCGTCTTTTGCGAAGTAAAGTGAGTTGATTGGAATGTTTTCCCGCTTGATGTATTCCCAGATGTCAAGCTCTGTCCAGTGCAGAAGCGGATGAATGCGTACGTGCTCATCTTCTTCTGTTTTTGACTTGTACTGGTCCCACATTTCTGTTGGCTGGTTTTTGTAGTCCCAGGTAAATTCTGTATTTCTTGGAGAAAACACTCTTTCTTTTGCCCTGATTCCGTGCTCGTCTCTTCTTATTCCGACAAAGAGTGCTTTGAATTTGTGTTTAGCTATCGCCTGCTTGAGCGCGACAGTCTTTAATTCATGGCAGCAAGTTAGCGCGTCGTGAGTTGCGTAGCCGACTCCTCTCGCCAGAGCTTCCTCATTTTTGCTTATTATCAAAGTCAGTCCCCATTCTTTTGCCCAGTGGTCCCTGAATGCGTACATTTCCGGGAACTTGAATGTTGTGTCGATGTGCATTACCGGAAATGGCAGTCTTCCTAAGAATGCTTTTCTCGCAAGCCACAAAAGTGTTGTTGAATCTTTTCCGATGCTCCAAAGAAGTCCAAGATGCTTGAACTGGTAATATGCTTCCCTGATTATGTGGATGCTTTGGTTTTCAAGCTTGTCTAAATGGTCCATTTCAGCCCCTTTCAGGCCTTTAAATCCTGAGGGCCTTTTTAAATACTTAGATACTGTACGACAATAATCTTTTATAATGTCCACGTGAATTTTTTCCATTATGCGGGTGGTTGTTGTTGGTCCGGTGTCGCCTTGTAGAGGTGGAATTTCATACTACACTACCGAGCTGTGCAGGCTTCTTGCAAAAAAGCACCGGGTTGTTGCGTACAGTATGGAGCGCTTATACACGAGTTTATTATTTAGGCTGCTTTTCAGGGGCAACAATGTTTTTGACAGCAGCAAGCAGGTGGTTGACAGCGGTGTTGAAACTAAAAGAATAATTTCAGTTAATCCTTTCAGCTGGCTCAAGGCCGCTGTTAAAATCAGGCGGTTAAAGCCCGATGTTGTTATTGTCACCTGGATTGAGCCGTATATGGCGCCGCTTGCGAAAACGCTTGAGTGGTTTCTGCCCAAAAGCGCCAGGCTTGTTTTTATCTGCCATAATGTTCTTCCGCACGAGCCTCGCTTGTTCTCAAGACAGCTGGCCGGATTAAGTTTTAAAAATGTTGACGGGTTCATAACTCACGCTGAGAGCGAGACAAAGAGACTGCTTGAGCTTTGCCCCGGAGCGAGTTATGTTCAGGCTTATCTGCCTGCTTACACCTTGGTTAGTGGTGGTGGTTCTATTAGAAAAGAGCTGGGTTTGCGCGGTAATGTCCTTTTGTTTTTTGGCTATGTTCGGCCTTACAAGGGCCTGCGTTATTTGCTTAAGGCGCTTCCAATTGTTCTCGAGAAAGTTGACCTTGACTTGCTTGTTGTAGGCGAGTTCTGGGAGGATAAGGGCGAATACCTGGACATTATCAGGGTGCTTGGCGTTGAAGACCGCGTCAAGATTGTTGACCGTTATGTTCCAAATGAGGATATTGGTCGTTATTTTGCCGATGCTGATGTCGCCGTATTGCCTTACGAGTCTGGCAGTCAGTCAGCTGTCGTGCAGGTGGCGTACGCTCACGACACTCCTGTTATCGCGTCAAGAACCGGTGGGCTCGCTGACAATGTTGTTGACGGCAAAACCGGCTTCCTTGTGGAGCCGAAAAACGAGAAGGCACTTGCCGATGCCATAATAAGGTTCTATATTCAGAAAAAACGAAAGGAGTTTGTAAAAAACATTAAAAAAATCAGGCAAAAATTCAGTTGGGCTGAGTATATGCGCCGGCTTGAGAGCTTATTCTAATATTTTCTTGTATTTCTGGATTTGCTTTTTTATGTCGTGGTTTTTTTCAAAGTATGCCCTGCACTTGTGTGAGAGTTTCCGCCAGTTTTTTCGCACGCTTTTGATGTCCTGTAGCAGCTGTTCAAAAGTGTGGGAATGGAAGCCAAGTCCGTAACGGCAGATGGTTTCGTCCACGTCTGTATGCAGGGAGATTACTGGCGTCCCGGCGCGCCATGCCTCGACATACACGTTGCCAAATCCCTCTTCCTTGGAGAGCGATATGAGCGCAATTGCCTTTGAGTAATACTCGTGCATTTTTTCGTTTGGAACAAATGGCAGGACTTTCATATTGCTCGGCACTGGTTTTTCGTAAGGGCATATCAGCACAAATTTTTCTTCTGGCATTAATTCCGCCAGTTTCACAAAAAGGTCAGGTTGTTTTAATGCGTTGTTTCTTCCTACGAATAGGAAAAATTCCCTTTTGTTCTTCTTTAATGGTTTGCTGCTTTTGCCGATGTGGATTATTGTTGTTTTTGCGTGCGTTCTTGGAGGAGTGCGCTTCAGCTGGTCGTTGGAAATCGCCACTATTTTGTCTGCCAGCTGCATGCTTGCCCTGTCGAATATCACCCAGCGCAGGAATGAAACCGGCTTCCACAGCATTCGTGCGGGTGTTCCAGGGACAACATAGAGGTATTTCTTCGAGTGTTTTTTGCAGAATAATGCTGTTGTCAGGCGTATTTCCCCAAGTGCTGCGCGATGTATGTAAATGTTTGCGTTGATTTCCCTGAGTTTTTTCCATAGTTTCAGATGGTATTTTAAAATCTGCGCAGGCCTTGTTTTGTACTGCACAAATCTATTTACAGGTATCCACTGCATTGTCCATACTGTGATGTTGTGTTTCCTGAATTTTTTTTCCTCATCCGCCTCCACGAGCATATGCACGTCGTAGTTTTTGTCTTTTGCAATCTCGACTGCTTCCTCATGAATTGCTGTTTCTGCTCCGGCATAGGGGTGTGGATATTTTTTATCAAACATTTTGTAGCCGAAGTGATTTATATAGCAGATTTTAACCGGCATTCTTCAATCTCCTTAGCCATATGATATTTATCAAAACAAAGGATATGAGCGCTTCGACGATTGCGAAAGTTACTGCATTTATTGGCAGCGAAAGCAGAAGTGCAGCATACCATCCGATGGAAGTTATTGCCATTCCAATGGCGAAATTGATTGCGTGCGCTTCTGCTCTTGTGTATTTCTGTCTGCCTATGTGCTGGACTGCAAGGTAGCCGGTTAGGTAAATTATGAATACTGCCCCGCCGAACAAAAATGAGTCCTTGGTTTCCAGCCGTCGCATAAGTAGCAGGCTTATTAGTATGCATGCAATGAACGCGTCAACCCATCTTCTAACAGTCATAGCGCAACAACTCCATTCTGTCCTGCTGTGCTATTCTGGTTATGCAGGTGCTGTTGAATTTTCCCGTGTCTCCGCGCTGGCTTTTCTCACCGAGGTATATGTACAATGGCCCTGGGTACTGGTCCATTAAGTCTCCAATTCTTCCAAAAGAGTCGGCTGTCCAGTAGCGCGTCCATTGCATGAGAGTCCAGTTTCCGTGGCCGAACAATCCAGGGGCGATGATTTTTCGTTTGCTGTACGCCACCAATAACGGCGCGTCTTCCACCATGTTGGATATTATGCTCGCGTTTTCTTCTGTTATTTCCGGAATGCCTGTTATGAACACGTATTCTTCAGGGCTTATGTGGTGGCGGCTGTCTCTTATTGCCGGCACTATTATTGTGCCCATAGAGAGCACGATTAGGGCAATCATCGCATATGCCGTCTTGCGGTGCTCTGCCAGAAGGTCTGCAAGCGCTGCTCCTGCCAAAATCACCATCATTATGTCAAGATATACGATAAACCTGTTGTAAAAGACCAAACGGAAATAGACGATTATTGCGCTTATGAGCCACCAGGCGAATGGAATTCCAAACTCGCGCTTTCTAAGTAGTGTGAAAAAACCCATCAATGCCAGCGGCAGGTATGCCAAACTGGCAAATTCGTATGTGAACAGGTCCATGAACGCTCCTGAGCCGACTGCTGTTGTAAAGCCGGCAGCCTGGTCTGCAATTAGTGCTTTGAAAGCAGTGACGTAATACAGCAATCCTAGCCCAAGTATTGCCGCTCCTGAAACTGTGTGCATGAAAAGAAGCTTTTTGTCGTTTTTAAGGGAAATGTTTACGGTGTACAGAAGGTAGCAGAGCCCGAAAAGAAGGAAGGTTGGCTGGTGAACGCCGCAGAGCACAATTCCTGCAATGCTGCCGAGGATATATTGCTTTCGTGCAATTAATGTGAATGCCGTTAGCATTAAAATGAGGGCAAGGACATTTTTGAAAAAGAGCGCGTGAAAGACGACAAACTGCGCATAGGAGAGCGCGTAGAAAAAAACGGCAAGGATTGCCGCATTTCTGTTGAAAAATGTCTTTGTGAAAGTGTATATTGCTCCTCCAAGCATCATCTGCAGCAATATGTAGAAATAAACAACCAGCGCGATTGTGCTTGTGCCTGTCGCTTTGAAGAAGTTTGTTATCGTGAAAAGTCCTGGTGGAGACCATTTTGCAAACCATTCATCCACGTCTCCAGCAGAATATTGCTCTATTGCTGCTGTATAGAATCCTGCGTCAAAGCCAAGAGGCAGGCCGTTGTCCCAGTATGGCGCAATTCTTGTTGCAAGGATGAGCAGAATTCCTACAATAAGCAGCCATGCTGGCAGCTGCGCCTTTTTTTCGGTTTTTTCCTTCCGCACGGCATATATTATCGCGATAATCAGTGCAAAAATTTCAAAATGGAGCGTGTACCTTGTGAAAACCCTGAAGCTTGCCAGCGTGACAAGGATAAGGTACACGGTTAAAAGCTGCCAAGATGTCTGCCTGAAAAGTCGCCCCCACATGTCGTCTGCCGTACAGATATGTATTTAAATAAATTTGTAGCCGTAAAAATAGAGGGTGGAAATGTCATTTTTAAGCAGGATACTGGGATTTCTTGGAATGGACAGCGATTTGCACAGACAGCTGGTGCGGAATACTGTTTTTCTCATTGGTTCTGAAGCAGTCATCAAAATAATTGTTGCTGTGCTTGCTATTTTTATCGCGCGCCATCTTGGCACTTTGGGCTATGGCGAGTTGCAGTTTGCCATTGCTTTTGCAGCGATGTTCCAGTTTGCGCTTGACCTTGGCTTTAATGGCCTGATGGTGCGCGAGATTGCCGCTGACTACCGGAGCGCTCGGAAATATGCTGAGAATGTGCTGACTTTGCGCATCATTCTGGCATTGTTGTGCTATGCTGTTCTTGCCATGCTTGTGTTTTTTATCAACAAGCCGCTGGAAATAAAGTGGCTTGTTCTTCTTGCAGGGGTGCAGCTTGTGTTTATTACATTGATGGATTTCTGCTCTGCTTTGTTCCAGGCGTTTGACAAGGTTTACCTCCGCGCTGCGATGCGGCTGCTTTATCACGTCGTGCTTGTTTCGGCGTGCTTGTATGTTTTCTTGTCAAAGGGAGGTGTGCAACAGTTTATGTACGCGTATGTGTTGAGTGCGTGTGTTGCATTTCTTGTTGCTTTTTTTGTCGCACAGGCGAAATTCACGCGCTTTGTGCTCGGCTTTGATTTTGGTTTTTGGAAAAAAATATTTGTGGAAATGCTTCCTTTTGCCTCCATTGCAATTCTTGCAACAATGTACAACCGTGTTGACATGGTGATGCTTTCCTTTATGAAAGGTGAGGAGGCGGTTGGAATTTATGCTGCTGCGTTTAATGTCTATTCAGCTTTTCAGCTGATGCCTGTGCTGGCGATTACTGCAGGTTATGCGTCGCTTGCGCGTTTGTTCAGGTATGGTTCGCAGGGGTTCAGGCACCTTGTGCGGCAATATTTCTGGTGGCTGCTGTGTGCTGGAGTTGCCGGAGCTGTGCTGTTGTTTTTAATTGCCAATCCTCTTGTGCGGCTTGTGTACGGGGAGGTGTTTGCCGCATCCGGCGCAGTGTTGCAGGTGTTTGGCATATGCCTGTTGACGGGCACGCTGATTTATTTCCTGTCGACTTATTGCATTATCTCGCGTATGCAGAAAAAGTATGTGCGAATTCTTTTTATGGCATTGCTGCTGAATATCTGCCTGAATTATGTTCTGATTGGGAAGTTCAGTTATCTTGGAGCAGTTGTTGCCACGTTTGTTGCACAGCTTTACCAGGTTGTTATGCTTATCGCAGTAAGTTATTTTTCCGGGCAGCGGGTGTGGGCGCGATGAGAATTGCAATTATTGCTGATGTGCTTGACAGGAATAATGCTGGCATCAGCCAGTACGCGCGACAGCTCATCATGCATCTGAAAAGGTGGCATGAGCTGACTGTTGTTCACGTGAAAAAATCAGATGACCCTGTATTTGAAGGCACTCGCGAGATTATCGTGCCGCGCTTTTTCTCGTCTCCAAGCCTGCTCCGGCTTTTTGTCAACCTGTTCCTTCGCAATCTTGACGTCGACATTATTCACCATCCTTCAACGTTGGGCGCTTTTGCCCTGCCGATGCGCCAGAAGCTTGTCCAGACGGTTTTTGACGTGATTCCTTTGAAGCTTCCAAAGACGCGCACTTGGTGGAATGGATTTCTGTATCGGTTTCTGGCAAAGCCGTCTATCAGGAATGCTGATGCAATCATAACCATAAGCAATAACTCTAAAAAAGATATTTGTGAGATGCTGCATGTTCCGGAGGAAAAAATCTTCATTACGCCCCTTGCATCTATGTATTCCGTTCCAACACGTGCGGATGTTGAGAAAGTTCAAAAGCGCCATGGCATCTCTTATCCTTATTTTATTTATGTGGGCACGTTTGAGCCACGTAAAAATATAGTGCGGATGCTTGATGCGTTTGCGCTGTCAGGGCTGCCTCACCATTTTCTGCTTGTTGGCAGCCGTGGATGGAAGGATGAGCATGTTTTCCGGAAGGCGGCAGGCATGAAAAACGTGCACGTTTTGTCAGGTGTTCCAAACGAGGACTTGCCCGCTTTGTATGCCGGCGCTGCCGCATTGGTGTACGTTTCGTTGTACGAAGGCTTTGGCCTGCCTGTTGTCGAGGCGATGTCTTGCGGCTGTCCGGTTATTTCCAGCTGTACGTCAAGCTTGCCGGAAGTTGGGGGCTCTGCTGCATTGTACGTCGACCCGTATCACGTTGGCTGCATTGCCCGTGCAATGAAGATGGCGGTGAAAAGACGGGCGGTGCTTTCAAAAAAGGGCCAGCGCCAGGCGAAAAAGTTTTCTTGGGAGCGCACGGCACGGCTGACTGAGCAGGTATATCGTTCGCTTTATAGAAATCAATAAAAAAGGGTGGTTCTTCATGTGCAGCATGAAGGCATCAGAATTGCTTGAATATTTGGGCGTTTCTTTTGTGGTTGTTCTGATTGTAGCTGCACTGAGTTTTCTGTTCAAAAGCGTGAACAATTACTTTCTGACGCGCATGGGTGGTATTCTGATAAAGATAGCGGCGGTGATTTTGGGGATTATGTTGTTGGTATGGCTTTCAGAGCTGGCACACTCTCGTGCCAAAACAGTGGCAAAATTCATTTTTTTGAAACGGCTGCTTTCGAGCGTTTGGAGCAGGCGCGTGCTGGTTGTCTGCTGGGGCGCGGTGTGCGGCGCCGGCATTTTCATATATTTCTATCCTCTAATTGCCTCATTCAGCTGGCTGACTTGGTTTTTTGCTGCTCTGCTTGTGATGTCTTTTGTTGCTTTGCAGTTGCCATTGAAAACGACTTGATGGTCATTCCCCTAAATTTTTTTTCTGACTCGACTGGCAGGTATTTGTGAAGTGTTTTGGAAAGAGTGCCGTCGTCCTGCGCGTGGCTTGAGATTAGCCATATGGTTGTCTGGTTTTCAACAATTTTAGGCACTTCTTCAATGGTTTTTTTTATGTCAACTATTGGAATATGCTCTGCTTCAATTGTGAAGTATGTCTTGAACGGGTATGATGCGTATCCCCTGTCGTAAATGATTTTCTCTCCTTGGTTGAATCTTGCTTCAACGTATTCTGCCGCGTCTCTCCATTGGTCTTTTGTGTAAGCGTAGTGCGCCTGTAGTGGTGTGATGCTCAGAAGTATGGCTGCGATGACAATAAGTGTTTTCTGAATTCTTGCAAGATATGAAAATCCTCCTCCGGCAAGAAGGTATAATGGCAGGAGCGCAGGCGTGATGTATCTTTCGTGGAAGAATGGCCTGTAATATGACAAGATAAATGGAGCTGCTGTCGAGAAAAACAGCCAGGCAACGACAAGGTGTTTTTTGTTGTCGCCTTCGCGGATATATCTGAGCGTGAGGTAGCCGATGAGCAGTATTCCGATGATTCCGCCTGCCCATTTGGTTATTATGCTGTGCAGCTGGCTTGGCGCAGGCACTCCCAGCCAGAAGTTGTAAGTGCTTATTTTGGTGAAAGTGCGCTCGAAGTAAGGCAGCCACGGTACAAATAAAATGCCTGCAACAACCTGTGCCCCGATGATTTCCTTGATAAGTTGTATTTTTTTCCTGAAATTGATGATTGCAAAAAGTGTTTGCGGTGCAATGAAAAAAATCGCATAATAATGTGTGTACAATGCCGGAACTGTCGAGGCAACATACCAGATTAGTTTTTCCCTTTCCGGCTTTTTTAGCCATAAAACAAATGCGTAGTATGAAAGGCAGACGAAGAATACGAAGAAGACGTATGGCCTTGCTTCTTGCGATGCCCAGATGTGTTTTGCTGACAGTGATAAAAGAAGTGTGGAAAAAAGCGCGCTTTGCACTGAAAACAGTTCTTTTGCAAGAAGGAAAAATATTGGCAGCGTTGCAACACCCATAATCGCTGAAAGTATTCTTGCATGCTCCGGCGTGTTGAACGCTTTCATCCAGAAATGCCACAACAGGTGTGACATAGGCGGCTGCTGGTCGATGTGCATCCAGCGTATTAGCTGGTCCAGTGATGGCTGGTTTGCTATGAACAGCTGTGCTGCCTCATCAAGCCAGATGCTTTGCGTGAAAAGGTTGTGGAATCTCAGGACGCCTCCCGCGATTATGATTATTGCAAGTATGCTGATTGCGGCGTTTTTTTTCATTTTTGGTAGGCGTATGCGCCAATGTATAGAAGCGCGATCGCGGCAAATTGTGCGCTGGGGTAAATGTAGAATCCAAGAACACTTGCAAAGAGGTTGGGCAGAGGCAGGAGTGCGAGGCTGAGCAGGATTGCAACTGCAATCCGCTGGATTATGTCTGCTTCTTTCAGGAGGAATATGCTGAGCGCGTAGCCGGGCAGGAACAGGTATGCAAATCCGAGCACGCTGAACCTGAATGCTTCCCAGAGGGTGAAGTTGGTGAGAGAGAGGAGCAGGGTAATTCCTGCTATAATTCCTGCAATGGTGAGTGCTGTTCGCGTGTTCATGTTTGCACCGCCTTGTATAGTCCATTCATTACGTTGCTGGTAAAGTTAAGCTCAAGCCCGCAGGTTGCATTGGTGTATTCCTGCAGGACGTCTGCCGGGGGTATTTTGGAGCCGGGCACCACGTACACTGGGATGCCTTTCTTGTGCACGCCGCAGAGCATCGATGCAAATGTTTGTGCGTCAAATGGTTTTGACTGCGGGCTTGCATACGCGGTCATGTTTCTGGTTGGATAAACCCATTTGCCCCAGTAATCCCCAAAGATGAGCGCTTCCGGCTCTGTGACTTTGGCGACTTCTGCCGGTATTCTTGAAAAGGCGTGTGTTGAGCTGTAGTTGGTGAGCATTCCTTCCTGGGGGTGGAAGAGTATGCTGATGTTGATGACGGCCAGCATAACGAGGAATCCCGTCCTGAGAACTCTGTTCCTGAGTGCGAGCGCGTTGAACGTGCAGAGCAGTATTGCAAGTACATACCATCCCATCCAGTATCGCACAAATGATGAGTGTATGATTGGGATTGGCTTGTCGGATCCGTGGAATCTTCCGCCGCCGAAATAGGCGACTGCCAGAAGCAGGTATGCTGCAAGGAATATGAGGAAGTGCTTGTGTTTTTTGAGAGCGTCGCGGTATGCGTGGAATGCGATGGCGATGCCGGGGAGCGCGAGAATCCAGAATGGAACGAAGAATCTGAAAATGTAGCGCGAGGCGCTTTCCCTTATTCGTTCCGGAATGAGCTGGTTTGGAAGAATGTATGCCCTTATCTTGTGTTTCATTTTCTCCCAGAATGTCTCTTTGTGCTCTCCAACCAATGACATATAGCTTACGTTGAGCGGGTTGCCAAGTATTTTTGCGTTGAAGATTAGCACGGGCGTAAAGAATATGAGCATTATGCAGCCCACTGTCAGGAATTTGTGGGTTCTTTTCCAGTGTGATGGCTTGGTTATGAAGACAAGCGCAAGTGGCAGCGTTATAAACAACAGGAATTCATAGCGCATCAGTATTGTTGCCCCAAAGAATATGCCCATCAGTATGTACTGGGGCCATTTGTCTTCCTGAAGCGCTTTCAGCAGATAATAGCTTCCTCCGATGAAAAGTGCAAGCGCCGGTACGTTGTTGTACATCACTGTACTAAAATACCAGAACGGTGCTGTGAAGAATAGCATTATTGCGCTTATGTATGCGTATTCTTCATTTATTATTTCGCGGGCAATAAGATAAATAAATAATACTGTAAGAACTCCGAAAATGCTGGTGATGAAGAACATGCTGTTTGGAATAAGCCGTTCAAATAGTCCATAGGTTGCAGGCATTCCGATAAATCCGGCAGGATATACAGTGCTGTTAACATTTCGCGAGTGCCGAGGTCCGACTCCACCAAAGGTGAGGTCGTTGAGCTGCTCTTCAAAAGTGAGCAGATAGGTATTCGCGTAGAGTTTGCTGAAGAAGATGTTTGCTGTTTCGTCAGGAGCTCTCCAGTATGGCGGCAAGAAATTGCCGTAGGCGTAGGTTATAAAGAAAAGTAGCGCGATGGCAAGAAGCATTATCTCTTGCCAGTTCCAATTCAGTTTTTGTATGCTTTTAGTGTTTGTTGTGCGCATTTTTTCCAGGTGAATTTTCGCGCTTGTTTGAGTCCTTTTGCACGCATAGTTTTTCGTAATTGTTTGTCTGTGAGCACAGCAATGATTCCATTCCTAAGCTCTTCTATGTTTCCTTCCGGCAGCAGAAGCGCCGCGTTACCGGTTATTTCTGGTATGCTTGACGTGTTGTACGCTATTGTCGGGCAGCCGCACGCCATTGCTTCAAGCACTGGAAGTCCGAATCCCTCGTAGCTTGATGGCAGGACAAATGCGTCTGCTATGCTGTAGAATGCCGGCAAATCTTCTTCTGGAATGGTTGGAATTCTAATCACTCGAGCGTTCAAATTCAGTTTTCTTATGAGGTTTTCGTGCTTTCTTGCATATGCCGGATACGCATTGCCTGCTTTCAATATGCAGTGTTCTGGGAATTTCTCTTTTATTTGCGCGAATGCACCGAGCAGTTGTGCGTAATTCTTTCTCGGTTCTTCGCTTGAAATGTGAAGTATGAATTTTTTGTCAGGCAAATAATATTTTTCTTTTAGCATCTTGCATTCTTTTTTGGTTGCAGGTCTGAACTGTTTGTCAACTCCCAAAGGGATGACTGTTATTTTTTCCGGTCTGATGCGCAGGTGATTGATAAGGTCTTTTTTTGTGTTTTCAGAGTCAGCAAGTATGTGTCGTGCTTGTTTTATCCCTGAATAAAGAAATTGCTGTTGCAGCCATTCAGTAAGGTTGCGTGGTAATATGCGCCTGACTATGTCGTGGCATGTTATTATTTTGGGATGCAGGCGTGCATATGAGAAGTCCTGCATGCTTATGTGGTATACATCATACTTTTTTGGGATGTGTTTTATTGCCGCCAGATTGAACGCGAATCTCCGCTTGAATGGCGCTCTGACTGATATTTCAGTCATTCCATTGCGTGTGTGACATTCTATTTTGCTTTTTTCAAAATTTAGATAATAATAATCAATGCTGTTCTTCAGATGCATAAAGAGGTTGTGTGCGTATTTGCCCACGCCTGTGTATTGCGGCGCTGGATTGATTAAAGCTATTTTCATCTGTACTCCATTTTCTTGATGCGGTAGAGCGCCTCCTCAGATACTGTCCTGTTTGCATCTATGGTATCTGCAAGCAGTGCAAGCATGATGAGCTGGAACCCTACAATCAGAAATACTGCTGCAGCTATTAATGACTGTATGTGCGCTCCTTGTTCGCCATTCAGCCAGAATGCAAGATATCTTAGTGAGAAGAAGAAGCCGGGCAGTGATACAAGAATTCCTGCAATCAGGAATACTTTAAGTGGCTTGTAGCGCACGTAGCTTCTTAGCAGCATGCTTCCCGCGCGTTTTGCGTAACTCCATATGTTTGAGATTAACCGCGAGCTTCCTCCTGTTCTTTTTCTGAATGTGCAGTTTGTCTGGACTATGCGAAGCCGCTTGTCAACTGCCTGTATTATTGTCTCTTGCACGTACGTGTAGCTTCCCCTGACTGTAATGCGCAGTGCTGCTTCTCTTGAGAATGCCCTGAAGCCGGATTGAGCATCTTTGACTGGAAAGCCCGAGACAAGGCGTGTGACAAATGTGGCAATTATGTTGCCGTATTTCTTTCCAAATGGCATATGTTTGAGTGATAGCACGTTCCTGTTTGTGAGAACAATGTCTGCCCATTTTTCCGCGATTGGCTTTATGACTTTTGGTATTTCCGCGCTGTCATATTGCCCGTCGCCGTCTATATTTACTACGATGTCCGCGCCGTGTTTCAAGCAGAAATTTAAGCCGTGCTGAAATGTCTGTGCAAGTCCCTGGCGTGTTGGATGCGATAGTACGTACGCGCCTGATTCCTTGGCGCGTTGTGCTGTCTTGTCCGTGCTGCCGTCATTGATGACGACTGCTGTTATGCTTTCAATGCCGGGTATGCTGCGCGGTATTGTTCTTATGACTTGTGCAATAGTTTGTTCTTCGTTATGTGCAGGAATCATGACAAAAAGCCGCATAAAGCACCCCGTTTTTTGCTCCCTCAAATCACTTATTAAATATTTCGCGAGACCACTATAGAGATACAACTGTACTACCCAAAAATTTAAAAAGGGGGTGAGTATTGTGATGGCAAAAAGGGCTGAACAGCATGTTTTCAAAAGGGGCATTGAAAAAATACGGCATAAGTATTCTGTTAACGCTTATTATAATCGGCATTGTGTTTCTCATCGGGCCTGCTGCCGCGTTGATTCTCTCAATCGATGGCTTGCCTGTTTCGGTCACCGCTCCTGGCTCGTTTATGTTCTTCCTGAATTTTGATATTGGCTCTGGTGAGTTGATTCCGGGCGGCTTTACAGTCAATATGAATGGCAATACGTGCGAGTTTGACAATGATGCCAACCCGATTGGCGGCTCGTTGTGCCCTCAGATTAACTGTGAGGTTGTGAACAAGGGTTCTTCATCATTTGGCATCTTTAATGCGAACGGATTCTTTGACGGCTATGGGTATGGCTATGGCTACAGGTATGGTTATGGTTATGAGAATGGAGAATTGAGATACAAATGTACGATTACGTTGCCGTGTGGGCTGCAGGGCACTGGATTGACCTTGTCGTTCAGCACTGAGGTTGATGGCATGACGTTCACCTCTCCGTCGCATTCATTGGCTCTCATCCCCCAGTCGTGCGGAGGAACGTCAGGCGGTGGTGGCGGTGGTGGTCAGGGCTATTGCTGTGAGCCGGTTGTTAATTTTGCAAAGTGGCGCTGTTGTCAGAAGGCCTACATTGCGAGAATCCAGTGCTGCGCTCAGCCTCAGCATCCTGACTGTTCAAGATACTGCAAGTTGATGGAATGTATCAAGCCTTATACCATGGACCCGATTGTTGGAAGATGTGTTCTTGGTTCTCAAAATGAGCCGGGCTTTGGCAATCTTGGTCAGGATAGTGAAGTAAAATCTACTCCGCAGGATGGTTTTGCAGGCACGGGCCAGTCAACCCAGATGGGTGGCGAGGGAACTGGTGGCTTTGGAGCTGGTTCTCAAGGCGGTTCTGCCGGCGGTCCTTCGGGCGGTATGAGCTGGGCTACAATCCTTGCAATTATTCTTGTCTTGCTTGGTCTTGGTTTGCTCGCGTGGCTTCTGTCAAGAAGAAGCTGATTTTTTAGGGTTAAGTCAACTCTCTGGTGCTGGCCGCGCTGCCTCGACGTTGTCGAGGTGACTTTTCTCTCCCCGCACTTGCAAGGGGGAGAAGAAAAGTCAGTCAAAGACCAGCGCGGCACCATTAAGCTGGCAGCACCATTTTTTAGAAATTTTTTTAAGTTAATATGCAACAGCGAGTGCAATGATTGCGATTATCGGAGCTGGTCCTGCAGGCGCTTATGCTGCCTGGAAGCTGGCTGAATCTGGAAAGCAGGTTGTCCTGTTTGAGGAGCATTCTGTTGTTGGCAGGCCTGTGCAGTGCACTGGGATTGTTACAAAGGCATTGTTTGACCTTGTTGAGCCAAGCGATGAGTACTTGATAAATGAGCTTCAAAGTGTGAAAATTCACGGTCCAGGTTGCTCTATTGAAGTTCCTTTGCACGAGCACGTTCTCTGCCGTGACAAGTTTGACCCGTGGCTTGTCGACAAGGCAATTGCTGCTGGCGCTGAATTGCGAACTGGGCATCGTTTTACTGGCTTTAAGGGCAACAAAGCATTTTTTGAAGGCAAAGAGCCGGTAGAATTTGATATTTTGGTTGGTGCTGACGGTCCTTCGAGCACTGTCGCGCGTTCCGCTGGTATGCTGAACAAGCGCAGCTATTACATGGGTGCACAAGCGACTATTAGAGGAAAGTTTGATGACCGGTCTTTTTCAGTGCATTTTGGCTCTATCGCACCTGATTTTTTCGCATGGGTTGTTCCGGAAAGCTCAACGCACGCCAGAGTAGGCATCGCCGCGCAGAAGTTCGGCTTTAATGCTTACGATAAATTATTGCAGTTGTGCCCTGGAGAGATTACTGATAAGCAGGCAGGCCCGATTCCGTTGTTTGACTCTAAGCAGCCTGCTCAGAAAGATAACATTTATCTCGTAGGTGACGCTGCTGGCTTGTGCAAGAACACCACTGGCGGCGGAATCATTACTGGAATGATGTCAGGCAAGTTGTGTGCTGAAAGCATTCTCACAGGAAAAAGTTATGAGACGCTGCTGAAGCCGTTGAGAAAAGAGCTGAAAATTCACCAGAAGCTTCGCGATACTCTGAATAAGTTCTCTGATGCGGATTATGAAAGATTAATCACCTGGATGTCCATGCCAAAAGTCAAGGAAATCTTGTACAAATATCCGAGAGAATTCCCGTCAAAGTTTATGCTGAAGCTTCTTTTAGCCCAGCCCAAGTTCCTTTATTTCTTGAAGTATGCTTTATAGCTGGCTGCCGAGCGTGTAAGCGCGCAAAAGCAGTGAGTTCATCTTTTTGTACTCCCTGCGTTCAAACGCCTCCCTGGAGCCGGCAATGCACGCCTCTATTTCTGCAAGGCGTTCTTCCTGTGTCATGCCGACAACTTTGCGTTCAGTTGCGGTTGCCATCAGAGTTCTTCGTTTTCTGCTTTTTCAAGTGCAAGCGTGAGCTGCTTGACGAGTGTTGCCTTGTCTCCGCGCTTCAGTGCAACATTTGCTGCCTGAAGGTGGATTCCTATTTCCTCTTTTACGCTCATTGCCTGTTCTGTTTCTACCATTAAAAGTACGTTTTCTGGCTTGTTTATTAATATTTCGTCATACCGGTGCTGTCAACTTAATGGTACTGGCCGCTCTGCCTCAGTTTCGCCGAGTTTATTTTTCTCTCCTCCGCACCTGCGAAAAATGAGTCCAGAGGACCAAAGCGGCAAGTTAGCACCAGAAACTTGACTTAACCCGTCATACCCAAAAATTTAAATACGTCTTCTCCATTAGATTGAAATACAAATTATAAAAGGGTGGTGTTGAATGGGAGCAAATCAGGTGTGGGCCAAGGTGATTGGAATTGTCCTCATATTGGTTGGTCTTTTGGGTTTCTTTATGGGAGGAAAAATATTCGGTGTAGCCACAGCAGGCGCTGCTGGCATCTTCTACATTGTAATTGGCGCGATTTTTGCCTGGGCAGGTTTTGCGGCAAATGCGCCGACAAAGAAAGTTAACACCTGGCTGGGTGCGATTTTGCTGCTTGTAGGACTTCTTGGATTCTTTGGCATGCTTGAATTTTTGAATGCAACGACAGCAAACACTTGGTTGCATGCTATCGCTGGCGTTGTTTCAGCCGGGATTGGATGGAAGGCCGAATAGGCATTCAATTTTTTTATGATTTTTCTCTTCGACTGTTTTGGAGTTGTTGTTGACTGGAAGTCAGAGTATGTAATGCCGTTGTGGGCAAAGTATGCAAATATGTCGGTGGATGAATTCAAGCGTCAATGCACACCTGACCAGCACTTGTGCGAGAGCGGTCAGATTTCGCAGGAAGAGTTATGGCTTAGGTGGGAGGAGAAGTTCAGGGTTTCAGGCGCCGGCTTTGAGCATTTGCATCTTGAGACGATGAAGGGCAAGGCGCGGCTGAATGATTATGTTGTTTCAATTGTTGGCAGCTTGCCGTCAAAGTGCCTGTTTTCCAACCAGATGCCTGTGAGCGCTGATTTCTGCCGCCAGCGCGGCTGGTTTTCCCATTTTGACCGCTTGTTTTTGAGTTTTGAGCTCAACTATCTGAAGCCGGACCCGCGCGCATATTACGCTGTCCTTAAAGAGCTTGGCGCCAGGCCTTCTGATGTCGTATTTATTGACGACAAGAAGGAGAATGTCGAAAGCGCTGTCAAGTGCGGGATGAACGGCATCGTGTTTTCAAATGCAATCCAATTGCGCTCTGATTTGGAAAAGCTTTATAATGTCAAAATAAGTGTAAAGAGGCATGACATCGCTTGACTTTGGCAAAGAGGTGCGTGACTGGCTGCAGGATGTTCTGAAGCAGGTTGACCCAAAGATAAAAATTTCAATTAAGCAGCCATGGGAGGCGTTGAAGCTTCTTGACAAGTTTTCTTTGGAAAAGGAAAGCATTCAGGGCCAGATTGAAACGGGCGTGAAATGGGACGTGCCGATAATTCTTGGCAAGGGCTCTGTTATCAGGTTTCCAACCCGTATTGATGGTCCCGTGATTATTGGAGAGAACACTGTTATTGGTCCATTTGCCTATTTGCGCGGTCCTGTGATTATTGGAAGCGACTGCAAAATCGGTTCTTCTGAAGTCAAGAATTCAATTATCATGGACGGTTCTTATTGTTCTCATTTCAATTATGTTGGCGACAGCGTTATTGGCAGGAAGTGCAATCTTGGCGCTGGCACAAAGCTTGCCAACTTCCGTTTTGATGGCGATATTATAAAGGTCGCATTAAGCAAAGGTCCAAAAGATGTCAGCAGCACCGGCTTGCGCAAGCTGGGCGCGATTCTTGAGAGCCAGGTGCAGACCGGTTGTAATTCAGTTCTTAATCCTGGCACGTATGTTGCAAAAAAGGCCAAAGTCCTGCCTGGCGCTGTTGTTTCCGGTTTTATTGAATAAATTTTTAAACTGTATTTATATTCTCCAATTTATAAGAGGTGATTTGAATGCACAACTGCAATTTTAACAAGACCGCTTTGCTGACCGACATTAGGCGCATTATCTGGCGCTTGGATATATACAAGAAGGACGCTAAAACAGCCAACCATCCTTTATGCGGCAAATTGCTTGAAGAGATGGAAGCTGACTTGAAGAAGTACAGCAAGAAGCTGGAAGATGCAGTGACCGGCCTTGCCAAGGAGGGCAAGTTCACGTTCTGCGAGAAGTGTTGATTACTGACCTGTAGTTTCAAATTTTTTAAATTCAGCCATATTAATCAGTTTAAAGTGGGTTGAGGTGATTTGCATGGCTGATTCTGAAAACATTGCGGCATTAGTTGAACATGGCAAAACAATTGATGTATCTGTTGCAGGGGTGAATGATTTTATTGAACGTTTTAATCTGAAAAGTGCCCCTGGCTGGCTTCTCGATACTGTTAAGCGGACTGGGTATCACCTGCTAAATGGCGCCTCGCCCGTAACAAAGGACGGTCTTCTTCATAACCTGTACCATTTGGTGTTGAGCCATTATGAAGGAAAAGTTCCACAGGAGTTTCAATACGAGCCATTGCGTCGGTATTGGAATCTTTAATTGTTTTCTTTGTTAGCTTGCCAGAATTATTGGTGAGTAGCGAGGGGGCTTGCGCCCCCTTCGCACACTCGTGGATGGTGGCTTTGTTGTTTATAGTATATGGTGGCTATTAAATAACTCCGTGAAACAAGGTGAAACAAGGTGAAACAAGCAAAATTTTTAAAAGCGTTCTTATATTATGAAACAATATGAAACAATGGGTGGTGGCGCTGCTTTTGGTGCCGATGGTTTTTGCGACAAACGTCATTAATACTTCTGAAACCAGGATAGATTTGGAGGGAAGCACTGCTGTTGTGCACAGTAACATTCTGCTTATGTCAGATTCGATTGGGAATCTTACTTTGATACTTAGCCCAAATCCATACGATGTTGAAATTTTCATTAATGGCGCTCGCGTTGATTGCCTGATTCAGGCGGAGTTTGCCCGGTGCGGGAGCTTGCCTGCGGGCGCTTACAATGTAAACGTTACTTATGAGACAAGTTATCCAATAGCCACTGTTGGAGAGAACACCCTGTTTCGTTATACCGACAAGCTCCCGTATCCGGCTTTGAGTCAGGAAGTGACTCTTGCATTGCCTGTTGGTTATATTATTCCTCGTGAGCGCGGCAAGGATGAAAGTTTCTATATCTCCCCGAAGCCGGCCGAGGTGTATTCCGATGGCCAGAGAATTATTTTGTCCTGGATGCAGGCAGGACAGGAATTATCTGTTTCTGTTATTGCGCGGAGGGTTGTCGGGCCTCCTGTTGGTTGGATTGCCGCTACCGGAGTGCTGGTTCTTCTTACTGCAGTTGGATTTGCTTGGTTTGTTCTTTCCCAGAAAAAGGTAAAGGCGGTGAAGCAAAAGCAGAAAAAGAAGGTCATCGTACCTTCATTGATTGACAAGGAGCAGCAGGTGGTTGATTTTCTTAAGCAGAATGGTGAGGTCTGGCAGAAGCAGATTCAGCAGGCAACTGGTTTTTCAAAGGCAAAAGTCAGCCGTATCCTGCGTAATCTTGAAGAGCGCGGGGTTGTGCAGAAGACGATTTATGGCAATACCAACAAGATTTCACTTAAGAAGTAATCTTTATATACTTGCAAATATGCAAAAGCTGCATGCGTGGATGGCATATCTTGTTGGCAATCGTGGTTCTGTCAATTGCGGCTTCTGCTGCCATGTGTACGGATACCGATGGCGGCGGTGGCAAATCAAAGGATGATGCTGTGAAGACGCGCGGAGAAGTGAAATATGGCATCACTGCGCAGGTTGACACCTGCCTTACTTCTGAGGATGGTGTTTCCACTAATAAGAGCAAGTATTTGAAGGAGTATTTTTGTGAGCTTGACCAGCGAAAGTCAGAGGTTTATGACTGCGTGAAGCTTGGCTTCAGCGGCTGTGAGAATGGTGAGTGCAAGGGCGCTTCTTCTGATTCTGCTTCCAATCAGAAGCAGGTTGTCCAACAGGTGAGCTCGTGCGGCAATGAGCGTATTGAGAAGGACAAGGGGGAGGAATGCGACCCTCCAAACAGCATTTGTTTTGGCAAGACAAGGGACCAGTATGGCCAGTGTGATTCCAATTGTAAATGCAGGATTGCAGGCGCTGCTGCTGCCGAGCACAAGATAACGTGTGGTGATGACGTACGCGAAGGTGCAGAAGAATGCGAGAAGGATGATGAGTGCCCTGATAATTACGTTTGCAGTTCGTGCAAGTGCGTTAAGCAGCTGACTCCTGAGGAAATTGAGGCGATGAAGAAGCAGGCAGCTGGGAAAGGAGAGGTTGGTATTGCCAAGGAGATTGATGAGAAGTACAAGGCGCCGGAAGTCACTCCTTTTGAAGTGGAGGCAAAGGACTTCACAAAAGAACCGGCTATTAAGGCAACGTCGGGCATTGCAAACTTTTTCAGGAAGATTTTTGTATGGATTGGTACGTTGTTTAGCTGATGAAATCGTGGCAAAAAGAGGCATATAGGGATATCGAGTCGCTGGGCTCAATCGTGTTCGTCATCATTGTAGCTGCGCGCTCGCTGGTCGGCTTTCATTGGCGGTTTTTCCTTTCGTTGTTGTTTGCTGTCATTTTGAGTTATCTGTTCTGGCAGCTGTTGTGGCGGCTGACTGGCATCAAGGCGAGCACGCATGTTTCAAATGCCTCGATTATGTTTATCATCATCAGTGGTTTTTACCAGTCGATTGGCTTTGCAGTGTTCACGCTGGTGGTTGGCCTTTTGCTGCTGTATTCCCATGCGCAGTTGCGGAAGCACAGGAAGGGTGAAATGCTGCTTGGTATTGTGAATGGCGTCATTTCTGCCGGTCTGGGCTCGCTGTGCGCGTATCTTCTTCTGCCAAAGCCCTAAAGATGCTTTGTGCACTTTAATGCAATGATTTTGTGTCCTTTCTGTCGATTTCCAAGTCCGCGTCAGCGCAGTTTTTGCTGTCCTTTCGCAAACTGCCTCTATCGTTCCTTTTGCAACTTTTCCGTAACTGTTTATAATGCTAATCTTTATATACCAGTGTCGTTTACGATACATCTGTAACGATATATCGCTACCGAAATGGCAAGCTCTATGCTTCGCGGATTCTTGAAAGTTGTTGTTCTGAAAGCGTTAGCTGAATCTCCAAAGAGTGGCTATGCTTTGATGAAATACATTGAGGAAAAAGTCGGCTCAAAGCCCAGTCCTGGCAGCATATACCCATTGCTTGAAACTTTGACAAAAGAGCATCTCATTGAAGGTAAGGGTGTTGGCAGGACAAAAGAGTACAAGTTGACAATAGAAGGCAAGCATAAGCTGGAAAATGTTGAGGAAAAGCGTAATGAATGCCTGAAAAGCATGCTTGAAGGGATGAAGATGATGTCCGCTTTGACAGGTGAGGACATGAGTTTCCCGATGGCAATGGTTGAGAGCATCAGGAAGGGTGAGTTTCCGTTTAAGGAAGCCAATCCGGAATGGGATAATCTCAGGAATCTGATGTTTGTAATGTGGAAAACCGGTGTTTTGAAGATAAAAGCCCCAAAAGTCCGCAAAATTCTCTCTGTAGCTTACAAGGAGTTGAAGTCGTTATGAGCAAAAAGCCGATTATTGAGCTCAGAAAGGTCTGGAAGACTTATAAGATGGGAGAGAATGATGTGCATGCTTTGCAGGGCATCGATTTGGATGTCCATGAAGGGGAATTTATTGCCATTCAGGGCCCGTCAGGCAGCGGCAAATCAACTGCAATGAACTTGGTCGGCTGTCTTGACATTCCAACTAAAGGTGAAATCTATCTGGCCGGGCAGAACATCAGCAAATTGTCTGAAAGTGATTTGGCGCAGATTCGGGGCAGGAAAATTGGCTTTATTTTCCAGAAGTTTAACTTGATTGAAACTTTAACTGCGTTAGAGAACGTTATGCTGCCGATGACTTTCCAGGGCATTCCTGAGCGTGAGCGCAGGAAGAGGGCAACACAGTTGTTAACTCATTTTGGTCTTGGTGACAGGCTGGACCATAAGCCTAACCAGTTGTCTGGAGGCCAGCAGCAGCGAGTTGCTATTGCTCGTTCTCTTGCTGTTAATCCGCCTGTTATTCTGGCTGACGAGCCGACCGGCAACTTGGACAGCAAGACTGGCAGGGAAGTGATGGCTTTCTTGCGTGAATTGAACGAAAAGCAGGGCAAGACCATTGTTCTTGTCACTCACGATGATGTGTTAGCTCACATGGCTGACCGTATTGAATTTTTGAAAGACGGCGTGATTGTGCAGTCAAAGCACGTCCACAGGAGGAAATGAAAATGAAAACGGTAATTGCTATTGTAATGTTTTTGGTTCTTGCAGTGGGTGCTTCTGCTGCTGGTGGGCCTATGGTGAAGGCGTCTATTTTGCGTTATGTGCCTGCTCCTGCAGAACAGGGTAATACTGTTGATGTCTGGATTTCTTTGAATAATGAAGGCACTACTGCGAAGAACGTGATAGTGAAGTTTCTGCCTGAGTATCCGTTCAGTTTGCCACAGGGTCAGAAGGGTGAGATTGTTGCCGGCTCTGTTGCCCAGACAGAGAGCAAGGTGATTAAGTTCACTGTTTTTGTAGACCAGAATGCGCCGAATGGTGATTCCAATATAAAGTTCCTGTACTCGGTTGATAACGGGCAGTGGATACAGTTGGAAGCGCCTGTTGCTTTGCAGACGCAGGATGCTGTGCTTGTGGTTGACGAGTATCAGGTTGTTCCGTCTCCGATTGTTCCAGGGCAGATTGTTGATGTGAAGTTGAAGCTTAGAAACGCTGGAAGGATTGCGGTGAAGAATGTTGATGCCAGCATTGACTTGGCTGATGGTAAATTCTCCACTATTGGTATGGGTGCAATGCAACGCATTGCCTATATTGGTGCTGGTGAAACTGAAGAAATTACGTTTAAGCTTGCTTCTGATACTTCTACAGAAGTCAAGGTGTACAATGTGCCTGTGGCGCTTTCCTATCAGGATGAGCGCAACAAGATATTAGGCTCTACTGCCCGGATTAGTTTGGTTGTTAACGCTAAGCCTGAGTTGTCTTTGACTGTTGATGGCATGAAGTTCGATGACAAGAAAAAGCCCGGCACGGTTTCGTTGAAGGTTGTGAACAAGGGTGTTGCTGATTTGAAGTATTTGACTGTTGTTCTTGTCCAGACCGACCAGTATGATATTCTATCACCTTCAAATGAGGCGTATGTTGGCAATCTTGACAATGATGATTTTGAAACGGTTGATTTCATCATAAAGCCGTTGGTGGATTCTCCGCGTCTTTCCATCAAGCTGGAGTTTAAGGACCCGTATAACGTTGATTTCAGCCAGCAGTATGATTTGCCGCTGCGCATTATAACAGCGAAAGAATTGGGGCAGAAGAAGTTCCCTGTTGGAACAGTAGTGATTGTACTTTTCATCATCGGCATAATCCTGTACTGGTGGTTCAAAAGAAGGAAGAAGCGCTAAACAATGCTCAAGGATTATTTTGTTATTGCTTTGGGTGGTCTGCGAAAACGCTTTTTGCGCACTTCTTTGACTATGCTCGGCATTTTCATAGGCATCGCTGCAGTTGTTGCCCTTATTTCTTTAGGTCAGGGTATGCAGGACGCGATTAACCAGCAGTTTGCCTCTATTGGTACCGATAAAATTACTGTTCAGGGCGTTCAGGCTGGTTTTGGCCCTCCTGGTGAGTTGTCTGCTGGCAAAGTTACGGAAGATGATTTGAAGCTGGTCAGGAGTGTTCCTGGCATTCAGAGGGCTGCTGGCAGGCTTTTGCGTTCTGTGACTGTTGAGCATGGTGATGAGGTTGAGGTTTTCTTTGCCGGAAGTATTCCGGAAGAGGCTGAGGACCGTGACCTTGTTTTGGAATCTTTGGATGTTGAAGTCGCTCACGGCAGACTGTTGAAGTCGGGCGAGACTGGCAAGCTTGTTGTTGGCAGCGGCATTTGGGATGATAATGAGTTCAGGAAGCCGATTGTTGTTGGCACTAAATTATTGTTGAATGGCAAATCTTACGAGGTTGTTGGATTGTTGGATAAGGGCGCTGCTTTCATCAATAATGCTATATTGTTGAACGCTAATGATTTAAAGGAGTTGACTGGCGCTGGCGATGAATTGAGTGCTATTGTCGCTCAGGTTGTTGCCGGCGAAGTTCCTTCTGCTGTTGCTGATCGTGTTTTGAGGGCGATGAGGAGGGATAGGCATCAGAAAGAGGGTTTTGAAGATGTTACTGTTGAGACTTCTGAGGAGTTGATTAATAGCGTTAATACTATTCTTGGAGTTGTTCAGGCGGTGTTTATTGGAATTGCCGCTATTTCATTATTGGTTGGCGGTATTGGAATTATGAACACGATGTATACTTCTGTTCTTGAAAGAACGCGTGATATTGGCATTATGAAGGCTATTGGCGCGCGGAATTCTGACGTTATGTGGATATTTTTGCTTGAGTCTGGTCTTTTGGGAATGGCTGGCGGCGCTGTTGGCATTGCGTTGGGTGTTGGCTTGTCTAAACTGGTTGAGTTTGTCGGACAGGATTTTGCGGGCAGTTTGTTGAAGGCTTCTTTCCCGCTTTCTTTGATTCTTGGGGCTTTGCTGTTTAGTTTCTTGATTGGAACTATTTCAGGTGTTTTCCCTGCTCGCCAGGCGTCTAAGTTGCCGCCTGTTGATGCGTTGAGAGGCGACTAAATGTTGTCCGAATATCTTAAGATGGCTATGCGTAGTATTTTCAAGCGTAAAAAGCGTACTGTTTTGACTATGCTTGGTATTTTCATTGGTATTTCCGCTGTTGTCGCTCTTGTCTCTTTAGGTCAGGGTTTGCAGAAGACTATTAATGACCAGTTTGAGAAGGTTGGCGCTGACAAGATTTTTGTGCAGGCTAAAGAGATTGGTTTTACCGGCAAGAACGCTCCTGGGCAGCTGCGTGAGCGTGAGCTTGACATTGTTGGAGATGTGAATGGTGTTGTTCAAGTGGCTGGTTATCTGGCTCGCGCTGTTTCCGCTGAGTTTAATGACGTTCAGCGTACTGTTTTGATTATGAGTGTTCCCAAGACTGCCCGTGAGGCTGTTCTTATCGACGCTGTTTACACGTGGGAGGCTGGGTCTGGCAGGTTGTTGTCTCATAAGGACAAGGGCAAGGTTGTTGTTGGGTATAATATCGCTCACAAGTCTGTTTTTGGCAGGGATGTTGTTGTTGGCGACAAGCTTCGCATTCAAGGTGAGCTTTTTGATGTTGTTGGCACCGTTAAGCGTATTGGCGATCCTGGAATGGATGGAGGCATTATTCTGGCTGAGGACGACGTTCGCCGTTTGGTGAATGATTCCGTGTCTTATACTGCTGTTGTCGCACAGGCTGCTGCGGGCGTTAATCCTGAGGAGGTTGGCGAGCGTATTGAGAAAGCCATTCGCAGGGACAGGCATCAGAAAGAGGGCAAGGAAGACTTCACTGTTACTACAGCCACTGAATTTATTGCTTCTTTCAACGCTGTTTTTAACATAATTCAGGTCGTGTTTGTCGGCATTGCCGCGATTAGTTTGTTAGTCGGCGGCATTGGTATTATGAATGTCATGTTTACGGCAGTTCTTGAGAGAACACGCGAGATTGGCGTTATGAAAGCTATTGGTGCGCGCAATCGTGACGTACTTACTTTATTTTTGATTGAGTCTGGAATTCTTGGCGTTGCTGGAGGGATTATTGGAATAATTATTGGCGCAGGAATTAGTAAAAGTGTGGAATTCGGTGCTAATACTGCCTTCGGTCCGGGAACGATAACTGCAGTGTTCCCTGTTTGGTTGATTGTTGGCGCGCTGTTGTTTAGTTTTGTGATAGGGACCGTATCTGGTGTACTTCCTGCAAGGCGCGCTTCAAAATTGAGACCGGTTGAGGCTTTACGTTATGAGTAGTATGTGAGTGCAAAGGCCCAAGGATAAGCAAAACACTGTGGTAGTGAGTTTAGAATCTGGCCGCATATGAGCAAATGGATGCGCGAGCAGAATTTGAGTCCGCGGGCAATACTGATAGAAGCTTGTAAAGAGCTTGGGTATAATCCTGACAGTGATGAGTGAAGAACATAATCTCAACATGCCTTTCTGGTATTTCAAAGTAAGTATAACTCTGTTGTTGTCGTTGCTGACTGCTTTTCTGTTCTATTCCTTCACTTTCTACGTACATGAAGCAGGTCACCTTGTCATCGGCTCATTAATCCAAATAGCACGACTCAAATTGCCAATCCCAATTATCTCAAACTGGATATTCCTCTTGAACATCATTCCACTTCCACAGCAAACAAAAGTGCTTGGTCTCGGACATAACGTGCTCTTTGCGCTCGGAGGCTCAGTATTTATTCTCATAGCAATAACACTCATAACAATCAAACTCTTTGACAGAAAAAAGAAACATACATGGCTCATTTTGGCACTGCCAATCGTTTTCTTCATGCACGAACTCACAGGCAATTTCTTATATGGAACAGACAACCACTTAGGTCAGCCAATTTTACAATCATCAGGAAATCAATGGCTACAGTATTTTGTACCAGGTACACCATGGGCAATAGCAATAATTGCATTGCCATTCATTTGGAACTGGAAATTTGTAATATTCTTGTCAATGCGGCTTTCACAAAACCATAAAACAACTCAAAAGGTGATTTATGGTAAGGATTTATAAAGTGAACTTAATATGATAGGTATGGGCGGGAATGGTTAAACAACAATCAAACGGTGCCAATCTTGGTTTTGAGGCCAAGCTTTGGCAGGCAGCTGATAAGTTGCGTAGTAATATGGATGCTGCCGAGTATAAGCATGTTGTGCTTGGGCTTATCTTTTTGAAGTATGTTTCTGATGCTTTTAAGGAAAGGTACGATGCTTTGTCATCACACGTTTACGCAGTTCAAGTTTTAGGTGATCAGACTCTAAAAATTATAGCTAGAGAACTTTTTGAGTCTATAAAAAAGAATGTTAAAATAGATTGGGCGGTAAAAGAAAGTGTGCAAGCACAAATGCGTGTTACAATTAAAAGAATTCTTAAGAAGTATGGTTATCCTCCAGATCATCAAGCAAAAGCTACTGATTTGGTCTTGGAACAAGCTAAGTTGCTCTGTGCTGATTTGGTGTGCTAGACAATTCCCCAAGAGCACAAACAGCATAAAACATCGTCACCAATGTTTAAATAATTATTGCAGATTTTGCATTTTCTCATTTTATTTTTTTTTAAGAAATTGTGTTTTAAACATCTGCGGAAACTTGTCCAGTGATGCCTCGTAAAG
>JAWCRZ010000003.1:0-92565 GCA_038868995.1 Candidatus Woesearchaeota archaeon
TGACTGACTTTTCTTCTCCCCTTGCAAGTGCGGGAGAGAAAAAGTCTCCTCTACAACTTCGAGGCAGCGCGTCCAGCACCAGAGAGCTTAACCTGTTTATTGTCTAATGAACTTCCAGAAGCCGTCTTGCTTTTGGCACGAAGTTCAGAATGTATCCTTCTTTGAACTTGCCGCTGCCGACATAGTCATCGCCGTGTTTCAGTATGACAAACCCTTCGTATAGTCCTTCTACTTTGATGTCCTGCCCCATAAACCATTTGCGCAGCTCTTCTTTTGTCAGCTCGCATATGTTTTTTTTCGCGCTTGGCCCGATAAGTTGTGACCCCTCGATACTCAAGCGCAGCTGTTTGTTTTTTACTTCTGCGATGTAGAGCCCAATGCTGTTCACCTTAAGATTTTTCAAGTTGACTTTCTCAATGTTTCTGTTGATAACATAGATTTTTTCCTTTCCTTGAATGAATGCCAGCGTCTCAAATACTTTTGGCACTGCTCCGTATTGCTCCTCGACCAGTTTGAAGAAATGCTTCAGTTCCCTGCTTGGCATATAAGTGTAATTCTCTTTCATGTTAGATTCCCCACACCGGGTTTTTTTGCCGCATTATTTCTGCGATTTCTTTAAGCAGATTCTTTTCTTCTTCGCTCAGGTGCTCTTTGTGCTCTTTGTATTGCCTGAACTGTTCTTCCGGTATTGAGCTGTAAAGGATGTCTCCTTCCTTGACTTGTCTGCCAATTGTTACATCAGTCAAGCTTGCTGCTGCTTGTTTTCCTTTTTCCAGCTTGTCAACGTTTTCTTTTTCAACTTGTATGCCTTTGACTATGGTTAATTCCCTGCCTTCCTTGTTCATCAGGGGCGTATTTGATTTCAGGACTCCTCCGATAACTTCCACTCCGCAAACCGCCGGATTGCTTTGCCTAAATACGTATCCTTTAAGCAGCTCTATCTTGCACGGCCTTATCAAAACGTCAAGCTTTGATAGTTCTATGTTCTTTTGCTGCGAGGTTTTCCATGCTTCGTATTCTTCAATTAGCCGGTAGATGACGTCGCTTACTATGACGTGTGCGCTGGTTGCGAATTCCGGCTTTGGAATGTTGAATCCCAGAATTACTCCGTGCAGCGGGTCTGTCTGCAGGAGCGCTTCTGCATCTGTAATGTCTTTTTTCGTGATTGGCCCGATGCCTGTTTTTCTGATGGGAATTCCTTTCTCTCTCAACAGCGTCATAAGTGCTTCCAAGCTGCCGAGCGCGTCTGCCTTGATGATGATGCCGTCCTGGTCTGTTTCTATCAGGACCTCGTGCATTTCCTTGTGCAGTTCTTCTTTTGCTTTTGCAATGTCTCCAACAGCGCTAAGTACGGGTGCTCCCGCGATTGCCTTCTCAGCTCCGGGTGCCACAATCCTTACTCCTGTTGCTGCTGTCACCTCTTTGACCGGTTTGAATTTGGCTTTTTTTTCGCGCATTTCTGCGCCTGGCTCCGGTTCAAACAGTGCTTTAATCTTCGCCTGTATTGGCTCATCCAGCGTTCCGACAAGAATCTGGTCGTTGACGCTCAAGCTTCCATCATAAATGATGACGTCAAGGACTGTTCCAAGCCCTTTCTGCTCTTTAACTTCCATTATTGTGCCTTTTGCCGGTCCGGTTTCCTCTATGCGCAGGTTTTGCTCAAGGTATTTCTGAGCAAGCCCTGTAAGAAGCATCAGTAATTCAGGTATTCCTTCGCCTGTTTTTGCGCTTACAGGCACCAGTGCTGCTGTCTTCGTATAATCACTCACGCGGTCAAACCTGTCTGCCTGTATTCCAAGTTCAAAAATTTGAGCGACGAGTTCGTATAGTTTTGTCTCAAATTTTCGTTGTGTATCCGTGCTTTGCAAAGAAATATTCTGTAAAAGTGTTCCAGGCTTCTGCCTCCATCCTTCTATCATGTCTATTTTGTTTGCAGCAACAATAAATGGTGTCTTGGAGTGTTTGAGTATCTCAATGCTTTCTTTTGTTTGCGGCATCAGGCCCTCGTTTATATCAACTACGAGTATTGCAATGTCTGCCAGATTTCCTCCTCGCTTTCGTAAATTGACAAATGCCGCATGCCCCGGGGTATCTATAAAAAGCAGCCCTGGAATTGTTAGTTTTAGTTTCAGTTGTTCAAGCAACTTTCCGCAAATCTGTTGAATTGTCTTAAGTGGCAGTATGCTTGCTCCGATTGCCTGTGTGATGCCTCCTGCTTCGCGTGCGGCAATTCCTGTGCCTCGTATCTTGTCCAGAAGCGATGTTTTTCCGTGGTCCACGTGGCCCATGATGGCCACTATTGGCTGCCGTATCATGCTTTTGTTTTTTTTATGTTTCATTAAAAATCTTTTGAGGGGAAAGAGCCACTCATGAAACGTAACTATAAGTTGTTACTATGCAATACTAAAAAGACAGAAACCTTTATATATGGGTTATACTTTGTGAGTGGTAACAACTCTAAAACTTACGAAAATATCGTCGGGGGGAATTACAAATGAAAGCATTAACGACACTGTTGTTTTGCGTGATGTTTGTGTTGTCATCCGTCATGGTTTCAGCACAGAGTCACGTGACTCCGGTTGCCATTGAGCAGGCGGAAATTGACGGCACAGAAATCGAGCCATTTGGTGTTAACCAGCTGGACCTCGAGCGCGACCAGGAATTCGAGCTGCGCCTTGAATTGATGGCCTGGGAAGAGGCAAAAGATGTCGAAATCCGTGCATTCATTTCTGGCTACGAATATAATGATGTGAAATCAATTGCAGACCAGATTGGTCCATTTGACTTCAGGGAAAACGTAACGTATGTCAAGAAACTCCACATTTCCCTCCCTGATGATGTTGATGTTGATGACTACCAGTTGCGCGTTATCATTTCTGACAGAAATGGCTGGGAATTGGTTTACAATTACCAGTTGCAGGTGAACACCAAGCGGCACCTCCTGAAGATTGATGATGTCTATCTCAGTGCGCACTCAGTGCAGGCAGGTCAGGCAGTTACTGCAGTTGTCCGCCTTGAAAATCAAGGCCAGAAGGACGAAAAAGACGTCAAAGTCGCAGTCAGCATTCCTGGCTTGGGCGTGTCAGGTGTTGATTATATTGATGAAATCGAGAATGATGAGGAGGAGGAAACAGAGGAAATATTCCTCCGCACTCCTCGATGTGCAGAGCCGGGCGTGTATGACGTAAAGATTGATGCCTGGTACAATAAGGGCCACAGCAAGGTGTCTGGAGAGAGCAAGCTGACTGTTCTTGAGAACCCGGCCTGTGCGCCTGAGCCGGCACCAGTGGTTGTTGTTCAGCCGGCACAGAATGCAACGTCAGCCGAAGCTCCGGCTTCTTCTGCATCTGCAGGCAAGTTGCGCAGCGCATTGGAAATTATCCTGTTGGTGCTTGTTGCGCTCTTGGTGATTGTCGGCCTGATAATCGGCTTCTCCCGCATGCGCGGAGAGGAGTGATTTTTTTTTATTCTCTTTTTAGGGTTAAGTCAAGTTTCTGGTGCTGGCTGTCCGCCCTTTTTAGTTACTTTTTTAAACAACTTCACTTCTGTTCTCGTCTATGGACGAGTCAAAAATCAAAGAGGAAGTGCGTTTGAATGCTTCCTTGAATCCTGAAAAGTTTTTCCCTGTTGATACGCTGAAGAAGCGAGGTTTTTCCCGTCATCAGTGCTCTAAATGCCTGCGTTTCTTCTGGTCTGTCCACAAGCAGGATGTTTGTGGCGACCCTGCCTGTTCCGGCGGCTTTCGCTTTATTGGCCATCCTATGAAGAGGCAGCTTGATTATATTCAGGTCTGGCAGGAATTTGCGCGTATTCACAGGAAGCTTGGTTATACTCCAATAAAGCGCTATCCTGTTATAGCCCGCTGGAATCCCACAACTGATTTTACAATTGCCTCTATTGCCGCGTTCCAGCCGTTTGTGGTTTCTGGTGAAATCGCTCCTCCTGCAAATCCTCTTGTTATTCCTCAGATGTGTGTTCGGTTCCCTGATATTGACAATGTTGGCATTACAGGTCATTGTGTTGCTTTTGTGATGATGGGCCAGCATGGCTTTTTCCCTCCAAAGCAGTATGATGTTAACAAGTATTGTGATGACCACCTGGTTTGGCTGCATGAGGGGATGGGCTTGCAGATGCAGGATATCACTGTCCATGAGGATGTCTGGGCTGGCGGAGGCAATCTTGGCCCGTGTATGGAGTTTTTCTCGAGGGGCCTTGAAATTTCCAATCAAGTGTATATGCAATATGAAATCACTTCTTCAGGATTGAAAGAGCTGAACATCAAGGTGCTTGATATGGGTCAGGGCCAGGAGCGCGTGGCTTGGTTTACTTCTGGCAAGCCATCTATTTATGAGTGTGTCTTTCCTCCGGTCATAAGGAAGATGCGTGAGGTGACTGGCGTAGAATATGATGAAGAGTTCATGAAGAAATTCACTCCTCTTGCTCCTTATCTCAACATTGGGGAAGCGAAGGATATCAATGCTGCGTGGAAGTTTGTCGCAGACAAGCTTAAGATGGATGTTAAATCCTTGAGAGACAAAATTCTGCCGCTTGCTGCCTTGTATGCTGTTGCCGAGCACAGTCGTGCGCTTCTTTTCGCGATTAATGACGGTGGCCTTCCTTCAAATGTTGGCGGCATGTATAATTTGCGCGTCATTCTGCGCAGAGCGCTCGGATTCATTGAAAAGTACGGCTGGAAGCTTGGTTTGCCGGAGATTTGCAGGTGGCATGCTGATTATCTTGAGCCACTGTATCCTGAATTGCAGGAAAATATTGATGAAGTGTGTGAGATTCTGGATGTTGAGCGCAGGAAGTACGAGGCGACTCGTGAAAAGACAAAGTCCTTGCTGCCTCGTCTGCTTGAAAGGAAGCTTTCAACTGAAGACCTTATTACTATTTATGACAGTCAGGGAATTGCTCCTGAGCTGATACGCGATGAGGCGGCGAAAATTGGAAAGGATGTTGTAATTCCTGAGAATTTTTATGCATTGGTTGCTGCCAGGCATGAAGCAAAGGAGCAGGAGCATGCTACTGTGCGTGCTGAGTCCCTGCCTATTCCTCCAACTGTTCCGCACACCAAAGCATTGTACTTTGACGATTATGCCAAATCCTCTTTTGACGGCAAAGTCGTTGAAATCATTGGTAACAATGTCATCTTGGACCAAACTGCTTTCTATCCCACTTCTGGAGGCCAGTTGTCTGACCGCGGAACATTGGAAGGTAGCAAAGTTGTAGATGTCTTCAAACAGGGTCCTTATATCGTTCACGTGCTTGATGGAAAACCCAAGTTTCATGCTGGAGATACAGTGCATGGTGATGTTGATTTCGAGCGGAGGGTCCAGCTTGCCCAGCACCATACTGCTGCGCATATTATCAATGCTGCTGCCCGTGCTGTCCTTGGCCCACATGTTAATCAGGCCTCTGCGAAGAAGGATGTTGACAAGGCACATATTGACATTACTCATTATGAAAGTTTGACTGACGAGCAGCTTGAACGTATTGAAGAGGAAGCCAACAGGATTGTTCGGCAGGGCATTAAGACGAGATTGCATTTTATGCCGCGTGAAGAAGCTGAAAAGATTTATGGAATGGCTATTTATCAGGGTGGAGTTGCTCCAGGCAAGCAATTGCGTATTGTCGAGATTCCAGGCATTGATGTTGAGGCGTGCGGTGGCACTCATCTCAAGAGTACTTTGGAAGCTGGCAGAATCAAGTTGTTGAAATCATCAAAAGTAAAGGATGGCATAGTGCGTATTGTATTTGCTGCCGGTCGTGCAGCTGAGAATGTTGCCAATGCTGAGAAGCAGGTGCTTGACAAAGCTGCTGCCCTTCTTAAATGTGATGTGCATCAAGTTCCAGGCCGTGCTGCTGAGCTTTTTGAAATTTGGAAGAAGGCAAGGAAAGCATTTCAGAAAAAGCAGCCATTGCCTGACTTGACCCTTAAATCAACTGTTGCAACCGCGACTGATATCATTCAGAAGACAGCTGAAGCCCTTCAAACCCAGCCGGAAGTTGTTGTCAAGACAATTGAGAGATTCTTGGCTGACTTGGAGAAGTTCAAACTTCAACGCTGAACACAGGTTCAGTAATCTTCTCTGATTTGCATTCCGGACATTTGCTTGGTCTTTTATGGCGTTCTCTTTTCTTGAAAACAAATCCGCACCCTCTGCACGTGCTGGGCTCCATTACCAGGCGTGCAGGTCTTACAGATTGAGCTATGTGTTCCAAATCAATAAGAATGTCCCTTGCATCTGTGTGGAACCATTCTGCAAGTTCTCTGACAGTCATTGATTGTTGTGAGAGTAGTTTGATGATGTCCTGCCTTCTGGTCATCTGAACAGTTTGTCTAAAATATCAAGCGTGTAGAGCACGATTGCTTCTGCCTGTGTCTTGCTGGGGCTGAAACTGTCTTTTTTCGTGTGCACGCTGAACACTCTTACCTGATTTATCAAATGAATCTGATTTGGCAGTCCGGGGTCTAACCTGACTCCATGTTCTGACAATTTTGCTATCAGCGTGCCCAGTCCGGTTCCCGGAGCTTTTTCCAGCAAATCATTTCCGGTCGCCTCAAAGTATTTTCTGTGTAGTGCTGTCTCCATCACTCTGCCGCACAGCACAACAGCACTTCTGTAGCATCCCGCATTGATGCACTTTTGTATTTCCAGCAAATCTGCAGTAACGTCTTCCTTTATTTCTGCTGGCAGTTTTGGCATTTTGAAGCTCTTTTTCTGTTCATTTGTCTCACCTGCTATCATATCTGCCAGTTTTTCCACATACCCGATAATTTCCTCTGTTTTTGCAACAGCAAGTTTCTGCGCAATAGAGTGGGCTTCAGGATTATTCTTTGTTTCCTGCAACAGCCGCTGTATTGCTCCTTTGAGCATCAGCCGTGCTCCTTCCTTTTTTTGTTTCTTGAAATTGGTAATCAGGCCTTTGCCGTAATCTTCTTGCGCTTGCTTGGCTGCCTGTTGTATATCGACGAGAATGTGGTGGATGTCCATGTTATTAACGACACCATAAACATTTATATAGTTATTGATTCTCGACTATATTATGAAGCAAGTGTTATTTTTCGTGTTATTATTGCTCGTTGCATGCGCTCCTGCAGCGCCGCTGCCGCCAAAGACGACCGCTCCTCCTTCAGGCGAGCCTGCAGTTACTGCTCAGGAAGAGGTTGTTTCTCCGCCGCAGGAATTGCCTCCTGCAGTAATCACTACTGGTGATGATGAAACTCCTTTGGTGTCTGCTGGCAGGAAGATTGACCCGTACAGCGAGCTTGGCTGCGGTCAGTTGCTTACTGCGCAGGAGTTTGCAGACGCCTGTGGAAAAGACCCTGCATCATTCCTGGTGACGCATAAGACCGGCACGCGCAATTGTTACGTTAATGCTAAGGATTATCAGGATAACCGTCTGACTGCGGGCGTTTCATTGACCGGCTTTAAGGACGCTTTTGAGGCGAGGGAGGAGTTTGACCGCCGCCTTGTTGTCCTGAAGGTTGGTGCTGACAAGAGTGTCGGAGAGCGCGCTTATACTTTCCCAAAAGCTGACCGTCATATTATTTACTTTGTCCGCAACCACTTTATCGTTGAGGTTGGTGCTGATACTCGCTTGTGCTCAAAAGATGACCTGTTGAATGTCGCACGCATTGTTGACAGTCATCTCAATTAAAACCGCTTAGAACTTTTTGTTTTTCTCTCAATAATTTGCTTTTTTGTAAAATTGGTATAATATCAATGCCAAATTTCTTTTTTGCAAGCAGTTTTGCGTAATTGAGCATTAATTCTTTGCTTGCAAATTTTATCGGCTTGGCCGTTAGCGCTTTTCTTGTCGCTTCTCTCGTCACCCAGACACCCAATGGTAGAACATATTCATCTGTGATGAAGCGCAATGCCAGTACTGTATTCTGTTTTTTCTGTTGCAGCAAATGTTCAGCTATTGCCATTCTTACAGTATAATATCCGCCTGCGCAGTTTTCTGCATAATCCTTCCTCCCATTAAACCCTTCATAATCCGTGCTGTATTCCAATACGCCTGGTTTTACGTACATCTCAAATAATTCGTAGCTCCATTGCTCTGGGAAAAAGAGCAGAAGATAATAGTTTCCCAAATAATTTCCAAAGTATGCGGCATATTCTCCAATCTTCTGTTCTCTGACTTTTTCAAGGAAATTTTTCGCCAGAATGTCATCTGTCGCTGTTATGCTCCATCTGGTTGGCACTAATTTGCGTTGTTTTCCAAACACTCCTACTGAAAGCATTCTGCTTAATGCATTCTCATCAAATGAGTGCTCATAAAGCGTTGTGACTGCTTCTGCTGCCCGCACATCAGTATCGTCAAAGAATTTCTGCACTTTCGTCGGCACGCGCGGATTGCTTGCCAGCTTCAGCTGCTTCAATTTTGCCTGTGGTCCCATTGGTGCAACCCATCTGTCCGTTTGCAAGTTTAAGCTGGGTTTTTTCTCAAGCTCTACTTCAATGTCAACTGGTTTTGCTGCCATTGCAACATCCTGTGCTATCTCCACCAGTTTGTCTGGCTTTTTGATGTTGCTGGTGAATCTGCTGTTGACCAAGCTTGCCCTGAATGCTGCAACATCTGCAATGCCCATATTCTGTTGTGCCCAGTGTCGTGGCGCGTCATATTCCCATGCGTTCTCATCATGTTGCTGCGGCGCCAATATTCCTACATTGACATAAGGATATCCAAATCTGCCGACAAACGGCGCAGGTGCAGTGCCGGTAAACTCTTGCTGTCCAGTAAGCGGTTTTGCCTTGAAGAGGGCGTGCTGGAGAATTCGTTCTTTTTCCTTGTAGCTGACCCCCTTTACGTACATGACATTAACGAATTGAAAGAACTATAAAATCTTAATGCTGTATGTGTATCAATTGCTCTCCATGGAAGTGCGGCTCATCTTCTGCTGTTCTTTTGAACTGTGAGCATCGTTTTTTGTTCTCCCAGTAAAACCAGCATTTGTTGCCGAAGACCTTGTAGGTGTGGCAGTTTTCGCAGACGCTCATAATCTTTTTCTTGGGCAATGTGGTTTATATAGCTTTTGCAATATATTTTTAAATTACTGCGCTGAACAAACAGGCATGAAACCGGTTCATGCAGTGTTGTGGGGAGCGCTGATTTCGATTGTGTTGGTTGGAGCGCTTGGTTTTTGGCAGTCTTATGAACTGCGCGAGGCGCGTACCGAGATTGCTGAAGCGTTGCAGGCTTTGCGCACAGTTGATGCAGAACTAAGTGCTGGTTTGAAAGAAGTAAGCGAAGCATTCCGGACAAGCGAGCAGCAAACCGCCGATGCGTTTGGCAAGATTAATGCTTCCTTGTCAAAGCTGGGGCAAAATATTAACTTGGTGTATGAGGAGAGCCAGCGCAAGACGCAGGAGCTTGCAGGCCGGCTGCAATTGGTTCAGCAGGAGAGTGCTGAGAAGATTTCTGAGCTTGAGAGCCGGCTGAAGTTGAATTTGAAGTCAGGTGATTTTTCAGGGATTGTTGATGATGTTATCAATGGTGTGGTGAGCATCAGGACAAACAAGGGGATTGGCTCTGGGGCGATTGTCACGTCTGACGGTTATATTGTGACGAATTACCATGTTATTGATGGGGCATCTTCAGGGGCAGTGAGGACATATGATGGCAAAGTGCACGACGTGTCGGTTATTGGTTACGATGTCAAGAAAGATATTGCTGTGTTGAAGATTGAGGGTTCATTTAATCGTTTGCGGTTTTCAAATAGCGATGGTGTGACTGCCGGGGAGCGTGTTATTGCCCTTGGAAGTCCTGCTGGCTTGGAATTTAGTGTTAACGAGGGGATTGTCTCAGCGAGGCGTATTCTGGACAATGTTGAGTATTTACAGATAGATGTTGCTTTAAATCCTGGCAATAGCGGCGGTCCTGTTGTTGATGCTTCTGGTAAGATTGTTGGCATCAGCAATTGGAAATTGAAAGAGTATGAGGGTTTGAGCTTTGCAATTGCAGGCAATGAGGCAAAGGCAGTTGTTGCCAAGTTTGTGGAGCAAATCTGATGTTAACGCTCTCAGAGGTTGCAAAAGTTAAGGAAGAACTAACAAATTGCCAGCGCCCGCTGTTCATCTTTCACGATGACCCCGATGGTCTTGCAAGCTTTCTGTTGTGCTATCGTTTTGTCAAGGAAGGTCGTGGCATTCCAGTCAAGGCATACCCAAGAGTTACCGTCGAGCCGTATGCGAGGAAGGTTGAGGAATACGGTGCTGACAAGGTGTTTGTTCTTGATGTAGCAATAGTGGAGCAGGATTTCATCGATGCTGTAAACGTGCCTGTCATTTGGATTGACCATCATTCTGTGCTTGAAAGAGACAGAGTTCAGTATTTCAATCCGCAAAAGCGCGGCGTTAATATTCCAACTCCTGTATTAATCTGGCAAATCACAGGTGAAGAGCGTCCTGAGGACTTGTGGATTGCTGCAACTGGCGCGATTGGTGATTGGTATTTTCCTCCGTTTGCTGCTGCTTTTCAGCAGGCGTACCCAGAGTTGCTGCCGCCAACATGTGCTGGTGTTGAAGATGCTTTGTTTAACACAAAAATTGGCACTTTGGTCAAGGTTTTCTCCTTTAATTTGAAAGGCGCAATGTCTGAAGTTACACGGTCAGTAAAAGTTCTCACAAGAATTGATGACCCGTACGAGATTTTGGAACAGCGCACTCCAAAGGGCAGATTGCTCTGGAAGAAATACCTGCAGGTCAATAAAGTGTATGAAGATATGCTTGCTAAAGCTCTTAAGCGCGATTCCAAAGATCCGTTGTTTGTTTACACGTATCAGGATGACACTTTGAGTTTGACAAAGGACTTGGCAAACGAGCTTTTGTACAAGTTGAATAAGGTGATTATTGTTGGCAGGGAAAAGTCAGGCGAAGTGCGTTGTTCTTTGCGCGCTCCTGGCGGGATTGAGCTTTCAAAAGCCTTAGAACGCGCCCTGGTCGGAATTGATGGCTATGGCGGCGGCCACGCGCAGGCCTGCGGCGCAGGCATCAAGAAAGATGACTTCAAGCGTTTTCTGGAAAATTTGAGGAAAGAATTGAAGTTGTGATAACCTTTTTATACTCTATATAAAGAATTTTTCACATTCGCGTCGGTAGTATAATGGCAGTACATCAGCCTTCCAAGCTGATTGTCCGGGTTCGAATCCCGGCCGACGCATACATGGCAGAAACCATCCTGGCTATCGGCGCCCATAACGACGACCATGTTATTGGTGCTGGCGGCGCTTTAACCAAATATGCAAAGGAAGGCAGGCGTGTCCGTACCATTATCTGTTCCTTTGGGGAGAAGTCGCATCCTCATTTGAAGAAGGAAGTAATTATACGCCGAAGAGTGCAGGAAAGCCTGAAGGCAGATAAGGTTATGGGCTGCTCTGGAATTGTTTACCTTGGAGTAAGAGAAGGTCATTTTGATGAGGAATTTGCAACGCGGGATATTGCCCGGAAGATTGCATGGCTTATAAGAAAGGAAAATCCCTCAAAGATTTTCACTCACGGGATTGATGATTTTCATCCCGACCATCAGGCGGTCCATCGTTTGGTGATGCGTCTTGCAAAAGAGGGGAAAATTAAGTGCCCAATCTACTCTTTTGAAATCTGGTCTTTGGTGAAGTTGAGAAACCGCAACCTGCCGCGTCTGGTTGTTGACATCAGCAAGGAGCTCAATACTAAAATCAGGGCATTTCTTGTTCATGAGAGCCAGACAGCCACCATCTGGGCTTTGCTTTGGAAGCTTATTCTAAAGGACAAGCTTTCAGGTCTTATTCACGGCTATCGCTATGCTGAGGTGTTTTACAGGTTAAAATGAAATTGGTTATTTCGACGGATTGCTTTCTGCCCCGTTGGGATGGCATTGCGCGTTATTTGTCGCAATTGTTGCCTGAGTTTGCAAGAGATATGGAAATAACTGTCTTCGCTCCGAAATTCGAGGGCAGGGTTCCTTCATTTAAAGGGGTGAATGTTGTCCGTTTTCCATTGATTAACATCCAATTCGGGGATATTTTCTTTTGCAGTCCTGATAAGAGGTCAATGGAAAGTGCCATCGCTGCATCTGACATTGTATTCAACCAGACAATTGGTCCGGTTGGCGCTGCTGCAATCAAGATTGCAAGCAAATTGGGCAAGCCGATTGTCAGCTATATTCATAGTATTGACTGGGAGCTTGCAAGAAGGGCAGTCAAATTCAACAAAAATCTGGCTGCTTTGTACGTTAAAATGCGCGCACGGAGATTGTACAATAAATGCACACTTTTGCTCTGCCCTTCGAATGAGGTTGCAGATTTGCTTTCTCAAAATAAGGTCAAGACGCGCAGGGAAATAGTGCATCTTGGTGTCCCGACTGAAAAGTTCTGCCCTCCTGCTTCAAAATCTGCTGCAAAGCGCAGCTTGGGCATTGACCCTGGTTTCAAGATTGTTGGTTTTTGCGGCAGGATTGCAAGGGAAAAGGACTTGCCTACTTTGCACGAGGCTTTTCTCAAAGTTCATGCAAAGCATCGTGATACTGTGCTTTTGATTGTGGGCGAGGGCTTGGAAAGGGAGATTCCCGCTTCCCACACTGTTTTGCGCGTGGGCAGGCAGGATAATGTTGTTCCTTTTCTTCAGGCGATGGATATTTTTGTTCTTCCCAGCTTGACTGAAACTTCATCTCTGGCAACCATGGAGGCGATGGCTGTGGAATTGCCTGTAATAGTCACGCCTGTTGGCAGCATCCGCGAATACGTTGTTGACAAAAAGAACGGCTTGTTGTTTGACAGGCAGGATGTGACTGGGCTTGCTGAGAAGATTGAGTTTTTGTTGAAAAATCCGAAAATGCGCGTTGCATTGGGCAAAGCAGCAAGAAAGACAATTGTGTGTGATTATTCGTGGGAGCAGACAGTGCAGAAGATTAGGAAAGTTCTTACATCTTCAGACTTACCACGTTAGATAACCCTGTTTCCTGGTTCATGCTGACGCCGTAGAGAATATCACCTTCAGAAATTATGGCGTCGTTGTGTGAAATGACAACGTATTGTGCCTTGTTGCAATAGCTTCTGATTAGTTTCGCAAGTTTTTCGCTGTTGTGCTTGTCAAGCGCGGCGTCCACTTCGTCGAGAATGTAGAATGTTGCCGGTTCGTGCTCTTGGATTGCAAACAGGAATGCCAGTCCGGTGAGTGTTTTCTCTCCACCGCTCAAACTTCTTATATCAATAAACTTGTTGCCGCTTAGGCGTACGTTGAATTTTAGGCCTCCTGCAAACGGCTCTTCCTTGTTTTCAAGTTCAAGGTATGCTTCTCCTTTTGTTGTCAGTTGGTTGAATATGCGCCTGAATTGTCCATCAACAGCTTGCAATGTCTTCAAGAACAGTTCTTTCTTGTTTCTTTCAATTTCATTCATCATTCCGACAACTGCATCTTTTTCTTTCAGCAGGACGTTCTTTTTCTCAAGCAATATTCCGTATTCTTTCTCCACCGTCTCATAAATCTCAAGTGCGCGCATATTGACGTTGCCTATTGTTATAATCATTCTCTCAAAGTCAGCTATTTCCTTTTTGAGCTGTTCTTCCGGTTTTTCCATATCCAGTTCTACGCCTGAATATTGTTCGAATTCTGCATTCAGTCCAGCTGATTCTGCCTTTGCTTTTGCCTCTTCGATAGACAACAAATTGATCGTCATCTCTTCTTTTCTGCTCACTTCATCTATGTTCAATATTCTTGCCTCTTTGTCGCTTGCTTCCTTGTCAAGCTTGTTTCTTTTCTCAATTAATCCTTTGAACTGGCTTAAAAACTGCATTTGTTCTTTTTCCTTGCCAGACAGTTCTGATTCTTGCCCCGCAATAAGTTTGTTTAAATTTTCTATTTCCCCTTTGAATGCTTCTTCCTCTTTTTCCATGTCTTTTAGCAGCTTGCCCATATTCTCTTTGTCTCTGCCTAGAATATCGGTCAGCTGAACATCAATGCCTTTTTGTTCTCCTTCAATGCGTATTTTTTCCTGTTCAAGCTGTTTTCTTTTTTCTTCAAATGCATTCAGCTCCGCCAGAACTCTTGGATTCCTCAATTCAGCAATTTTGTTCCGGATGGTCTGCTTCTCAATTTTCAGGTCGGTGAGCGCTTTTGTTTCGACTGCTATCTGTTCTTCAAGCGATTCAATGTCTTTGCCTATCTGCTTGATGGTCTTGGTTAATTCTTCCTTGTAGTTTTTTGTCGCTTCCAAATCTCCTGTATCCAGATGCAAACTTTTTTCCTGTTTGATAATGTCTCCTTCTAAATTCGCCTTTAGCTCCCGCAATTTTGCTATCTTGTCCTCGTTTGCTTTTCTGTTTCTTTCAAGAGTGTTCAGTCTGTCTTCAAGCGCTGCAACCTGTTTTCTTGTGTCTTCAAGTTTGCCTTCTATTTCTTTTTCCTTGAAGCTTCCTGCTTTCTTTGCTCTGAAACCTCCTGTCATTGCTCCTGAAAGCTCACACATGTCTCCATCAAGGGTGACCATGCGTGCTTTACCGATGCCAATGCGCCGTGCTGTTTCAATATCTTCCACAATAAGCGTGTTTCCAAACACATGCGAGAATACATTCTTGAATTTTGGATCAAAATCCAGTAAATCTATGGCAAATCCGTGGACTCCTTTTTCTTTTGCCAGTTTTTTAAGTTCTTCTTTGACAGGGGTGGGCTTTATTTTGTTCAATGGAAGAAATGTCGCAAATCCAAACTTGCCTGCTTTCAGGAATTTGATTGCCTGTGCCGCTGTTTTGTCTTCGTCTACAACTATGCTGTGAATTTTCTGCGAGGCGGCTATCTCAAGCGCCAGCGCGTATTTGCTTTCCGAGCTTCCCAATTCAGAAACAGTTCCATATACTTCGCCGAATTTTTGTCTGTTCTCCAAAACTTTTTTTACAGCAATGTTTGCAGATATTTGTTCCTGCACTGATGCCTGCTTGATGCTCAACTTGCTTTCTTCTTCTCGCATTGAGTGCAGTTCTGCCCTGCCTTTTGCGAGCGTATTTGCGTCTTTGCTGTCCTGATTCAGAAGTTCATTGAGTTCAAGGACAATTTTCTTGAATTGTTCTTTCTTGTTCTTCAGCTCCCGTAATTCTTCTGTATGTGCGCTCTCAAGTTCTTTGACTTTTGCTATTTTCTCGTCCATTGTTGCTATCTGGAATTCTGCCTTGTCTTTTTCGCGCACGAGTGCCTGTTGTTTTTCACGCAGTATTTGTATCTCCCGTTGTTTTTCCTCTGCTCTTTTGTCAAGTTCTTCAAATTGCTTGTCGATATCGGCATCATCCTGTAAATCATGTTTTGCCTTGAATTCCTTTATTTTTGAATCCAGTTCTGCAATGGTTTTGCCCATTGCTTCCAGCTGTGCTGTCTGCTGTCTTTTCTGCTCGTTGAGTTCCTTTATTTTGTCATCAACTTCTTCCATGTTCTTTTGCAGCTGTTCTTTGCGCTGGCAGATTCTGTCAATTTCTGTCTTGCAGGTGCTTATGCGCTGTTTGTGCATCGCTAACTGGATTTTGAGTTGTTCGACTTCCTTCTGGATTTTTATCTGTTCAACTTCCCCCCTTCTTTCAATTTCAGAATTTATCTCCTGTATTGTTTTTTTGCATTCTGCAATCTCGTTGCGCAATCTTTGTATCTGCTGCTGGTATTTTGCAAGCTTTTCTTTGTGCTCTGAGCTTTTGTCCTCTAATTTTTTAAGTTCAGCATCTTTCTTGTTCAACTGTCTTTTGAGATAGCTTGCCTTGTTCTGCTTTATCTTGTCATTCAATTCTTTGTACTTCAGTGCCTGGTCCCTGTCTTTTTTCAGTTCTTTCAGGTATGATTCTCTTTCTTTCAAAATAATCTCTGCCTCGTTCAATTTCGCTCCGACTTTTTCAAGCTCATTTAGCGCTTGCTGTTTTTTCTCTTCATATATTCCAATGCCTGCTATTTCTTCAACAAGCTGTCTAAGTTCAATGCCGCTCATCATTACCAGCCTTGTTATATCTCCTTGCAGAATTATGTTGTAGCCTTCCGGGTTGATTTTTGCAGCACTTAATAACTCAAGTATTTCCTGCCTTGTTTTTGTCTTGCCGTTTATCTTGTATTTGCCTGTTCCGTCAGCTCTGACTATTCTTGTTATTTTTACTTCCTCTTCCTCAATCGGGAATATTTTTTGCCTGTTGTCAAAGACAATGCTTACTTCTGCTTCTTTTGCCGGCTGTTTTGTCTTGCCGCCGTTGTAGATTAGGTTCGCGCTTTTTTCTGCTCGCAATTGCTTTGAAGAACTCTTTCCAAGTACAAAACATAGTGCATCCAGAACGTTTGACTTGCCGCTTCCGTTTGGCCCAAGAATGACGTTGAAGTCGTCTCCAAACAGCAGTTCTGTGTATTTTCCAAAGCTCTTGAACCCGTTAAGGATTAGTTTTGTTATCTTTGTGGCTTTAGCTACTTTGGGTATTTCCGTCTCTGGTGTAGTTACTACCCCTGTTTCCATCTTCATTTTTGGTATATTTAGGGTATATAAAGACTGTGGTAGAAAGGCTGTATTGAAAAGTTTTCAATGGGCCCTGGTCTCACAGCGTGAGACTTCCTTTTTTCCTCGCCTGCGCAGGGGAGAAAAAAGGAACCTTGGCTTTGCCAGGGCGGGGTCTGCGCTGAACCTTTCAATACAGCCGGTAGAAAGTTATTTAAAGCCTATATTTGGCGCTACAGTTATGACATCTAAAGTACACGCGGCGCATATTCTGGTGAAAACTGAGCAGGAAGCCTTTGGTTTGCTCTATGACATCAACCACGGCAAAGACTTTGCAGAAGTTGCCAAAGCCAAATCCCTCTGCCCTTCCGGCAAAAATGGCGGAGATTTGGGCTGGTTCGGCCGCGGCATGATGGTCAAGGAATTTGAACAAGCTGCCTTCGCAATGAAACCAGGAGAACTTTCAAAGCCGGTCAAAACACAATTCGGCTGGCATATTATTAAAGTGATGGAAGTTAAGTGATTATTTTGTGCGATTGACTGCGATATTCCATCTGGTTTTTCTTATGTTGTGGATCTTGAATCCTGATTTCTTGAGGGATTTATTAATTCATTTTTTGAATGCGTAATGCGGGATTCTGTCCTTTTCCTGAGCAGACCTCGAGTATTTTCTTTACTCTTCTGTGTGAGAATAAATTGAGTTATTTTTTGTCCTTGTTCTGTATTTGTGTGGGTTTAACATTAACTTTTCAATATTCTCCGATTTTTTTCTGTTTTTTCAGTCCTGCCGCTTCTTTGTAAGTGCTCCAGCTGTGCCTGAAAATTTCCGGATGCTTGTCCCAGTATTTTTCCACAAATGCTTTGGTTATCGGGTTTGCAGGATAGCCTGGGCCTACATCCACTCCAACATGTTTTTTTATCTGTTCAATTGCTGCATCTCTTTCTACTTTCGCTAAAATCGATGCTGCTGCAACTACCGGATATTTGAAATCTGCCTTGTGTTCTGTTATGATTTTGGTTTTTTTGTGCAATAATCTCTCAACGATGTATTCATGGTAGGCTTTTGTGTTTGGGCTTGGGCAGTCAATTATCACTTTGTCCGGCTGTAAAATATTAACAAGCTCAACAGCTTTGTTTGCCTCTAGCCAGTTCAAATTGCTGCCATTGTTTCCTCCAACATTGTCGTCAATTTCTTTTGGCGAGAGCACAATCAACTGATATTTTACTATTTTCTTGAGCGCTGATGCAATTCTTTCGCGTTGTTTTGGTGAAAGCAGTTTGGAATCCTTTACGCCTAATTCCTTTAACTTCCCCTCTTCTTTCTCATCTATTAGAACTCCACAAAGCACAAGTGGTCCAACTACTGCCCCTCTGCCTGCTTCGTCTATGCCGCATAGTTTCATAAGGTCTTTTTTGCTGTTTGTCTTTAAAATCTTTGCCTGCGGGTGCTGTCAACTTAATGGTGCCGCGCTGGCCTGACTTTTCTTCTCCCCTTGCAAGTGCGGGGTGAGAAAAGTCATCTCGGCAACGTCGAGGCAGCGCGGCCAGCACCAGAGAGTTGACTTAACCTTGCCTGCGAAATGTTTATATACACTCGGAATTCCTGAAATTTTATGTCAAGAACAAATCCGCGCCCATCTGCCGAAATTATTCAGTTTGTCGGTGTTTCTGACCTTGATGCTGAGGAGCAGGCTACAGTACATGCCATAACAACTGAGCATTTTGCTAAAATCAAGCGTGACTTGCAGAACATTACCAATATGACTGTTCACGTTAAATGTTATCAGAAAGAGGGGGGCAGGAAGAAGTATTCTATGCACGTCAAGGTTGCCGCGCCGACAAGAATTTTTGACAGTTCTAACGCTGATGACTGGGAGCTTCCAAGAGCTTTGCACAAAGCATTTGAGGATATCCGTCATCAGATTCAGCACAAGTTGCATACTGATAGTACAAGGCCGGATAGACTGTAATTCTTTCAACTGGACAGTGGACAGTTGTTCATAGCGAATTTAAGCCAATTCTTTCCCGATATTGAGTATGCAACTAACCCCAGAACTTGTTCGAATTCACGCGCATCTTTGTGGAGACGGCAGCATTTGTGAATACAAATCTTCCGAAAAAGACCATAAAAGACGCGCGGCGGTTCTTTATTGGAATACGAACTCAGAACTCATAGAGTCTTTTAGACGAGATATGACTGCAGAATTTGGAGTGAAGATGACATATAGCCCTAAAAGTTGCAGAGTGGCAGTCCGGAGTTTAAGGATTGCGAGACGATTGCTGTCTTTGTCACAATATAAAACTCGAACTTGGCGTGTGCCCGAACGCATCAAGAAGGCTTCACGCGAGTTGCAGATTGAATGGATTAAGGCATTCTCATATGATGATGGGTATACTCCGAGGGAAAGAAAAGTTATACGACTCAAGTGCATGAACTACCATGGACTTAAAGACGTCAAAGAAATGGTTGACAAATTAAGAATAAAAAACTCATTCACTGGACCTAATTGTGATGGGACTTGGTATTTGAATATTCACAAGCAAAAAGAGTTATTTGATTTTGTCAAGAAACCTTCAAGAAAATAAGAGGGGCCCTGGAAAGCCCCAGTATAGCGGGAGGTGGAAGTTCAGCCGGCGCAGTCAAGCACACGGGCATTTGAACCACCGAGCTATGGGTTATGAGCCCATCGGGAACTCCAGACTTCCCTACCCCGCTGTAATGATAACTGCTCTTTGTGCTGTTTTATAAATGTTTGCTCAGGGTTAAGTCAAGTTTCTGGTGCTGGCTGGCCGCTCTGGTCCTCTGGACTCATTTTTCTCTCCTCCTCGCAGGTGCGGAGGAGAGAAAAATGACCTCAGCGAAGCTGAGGCTGAGCGGCCAGCACAATTAAGTTGACAGCACCTTTGCTCAGTAACCTTTAAATATGCTCGATAAGGTGCTTTTCTTCATGCCGGCGTGGCACAACCTGGTACTGCGCGGGATTGCTAATCCCGTTTCTCGCAAGAGATTTCCCGGTTCAAATCCGGGCGCCGGCGTATTTTTGTCAGAAAGCTTTAATATGTTTGATGCTCTTGTTGAAATATGGAAGTTGATTCTGATACGCTTGACACTTTGCTCGCGCCTGTTGTAATTTCGTGTGATGGGAAGGAAGTGTTGATGCATGGCAATACTGCTTTTTTTGTCTATTATGCAGGCAGAAAAGTTATGCTGAATGAGAATTATTTTCCTTTTAGGCGCGATGATATTATTGGACTATGGGGTTATAATGGCGCGCAGAAAAAGTATGTTTTCACTGCATACAAGCCGGATAGCATGCTTCCGAGCGTGCGCATTATTCCTGCTAAGAAGCAGGTTGTGGCTAATTATTCCGTGCTGGCTGATTCCGGCGAGATTGTAAAGGTTCAAAATCATGAGCGCATCATTGTCTTTTCCTTGAATATAGTCAAAAGGAAATTCATTGGGTAAAATGCAAAAAGAGGTTTTTCAAATGCCGAAATCAGCAGTATTTGCCGCGGACATAGGAGGAACAAATACGAACATCGGGCTTTGTTCTGTTAATGGAAAAATAGTTACGATTCACAAAAAATACCGTTTTGAGACGAATAGAGTGAAAAATTTTGCAAATCTTGTAAAATCTGTTCTCAAGGATGCAAATGTCAAAATATCTGCCGCTTGTATTGCTGCTGCCGGTCCCGTCTCTGCAGACCGTACAAAATGCAAGATTACCAATGCCAAATTGACTGTTGATGTTGGAAAACTTCCATTCAGTGCAAAACTTTTGAATGATTTCGAGGCATTGGGTTACGCAGTTAATGTTCTGCAGCCGGGAGATATGAAAATTATCCGCAAGGGCAAAAGCAACAAGCAGCCAATTGCGCTATTGGGGGCTGGAACGGGTCTGGGAAAATCCTTGCTTTATTATCACAATGCCTATTATCCGCATGCTTCTGAGGGCGGTCACGCCGACCTTCCAATAACTGCAGAAGAAGCTGATTTCCTGCTTTGGTGCAAAAAGCCGGTTGTGGAGTATGAGGATGTTCTGTCTGGTCGAGGTATTGCGCATATTTACAAGTTTATGCTCACAAAGTATGAAGGCAGCGGTACCTCAGATTCTGCTGAAATAATGAGGGAAAATTCTCCTGCGGGAGAGCACACAAGAAAGCAGTTCATCAGGTTTTATGCGCGTTGTGCAAAGAATTTCGTTCTTGACGGTCTTGCCAGGGATGGCGTTATTATAGGGGGTGGAATTGCAGCCAAGCATTCGTATTTGTTTAATGCTGATTTTGTAAATGAATTCATGCGCAATGAAACGCAGAAAGCGTGGCTTTCAAAAGTTCCGATAAAGGTTATTACGAATAATGATGCGGGCTTGCTGGGCGCAGCGTTTGCATCACGCGCACGCATCTAATTGTTTTTTCATCTCTTTTGGCTTTATTTTTGTTCCAATAAAAACAACTCGTGTCTCTTTTTTTTCTCCTTCTTCCCATGGTCGTGTAAAGTCCATATCCCAGTGTTTGCCGACTTTGTTGAATGAAACTCGCAACTCATCTCCCGCGCCTGGCTTGCTTTCCTTTATGCATATGATTCCTTTTGCGCGGAAGATGTTTTCCGGCAGGTTAATCCAGAATTCCTGGAATTTGTCTGAGTCAACTGGACCAATTATAAACGAAGCTGTTTGCACGCCGGCATGGTGTGCGTGGTCGTGTTCCTTTTTGTTCCATTCGAGTTGTTTGTTTGGGTCAAACTTTCCAACACCGAGCAATAACTTCAGGTTTGCCTGTCCTTTGATTGTCTCTATTATTTGCGCTTTTGGAACGTATTTCTTTATCTCTTTTTTTACCTGTTCAGCTTTATTCTTGTCCACCAAATCCACTTTGTTCAGCAGAACAATATCTGAACATTGCAGTTGTTCAAGTGCTGTTGCATTTCTTTTGAGGTTGTCATCAAAATATACCGCATCGATGATGCAGATTATGCTGTCAAGTTCTGTCTGGTCAACAAGCGGCTGTACGTTGAATGTCTGTGCAACAGGAATTGCTTCTGCCAGTCCTGATGTTTCTACCATTAGATAATCTATTTTGCCTGTATTTATCAATTGCTGTGCTGCTTCCAGCAAATCTCCTCTCACAGTACAGCATATGCATCCGTTGGGTAGTTCTATCATTTTCTCTTTTGTCGTCATCATCAGGGCCCCGTCTATACCGACTTCTCCGTATTCATTCACAATTACGCCGACGCGCAGTCCGTGCTCTGCTGTCAGGACATAATTTACAAAAGTGGTTTTTCCTGCCCCTAACGCGCCTGTTACTATTGTGACGGGTATTTTTTCCATTTTTCCCTGTTGCGCGACATCTTGAGCCGGGAGAAGAGTTTTATTCCTGTGACCGAAGGGAGTCATAGGATTAAATGCTTCTCGAGGCTAAACGAAGAGCGCCTTTTCAAAAGTTTGTAGGTAAGCTTTTTAAATTATACTTTTCATTGCAGTCGTATGCAAAAAACAGTGGTGATGTCTGTTGGCGGTAGTTTAATCAATCCCGGCAAGATTCAAGTCGGCTTTCTTAGGCACCTTAAAAAGTTTGTGAGCAGGAGCCAGCACAAGTTCATTATTGTTTGTGGCGGTGGTTATAATGCCCGCGCCTATCCTTCCGCTGCAAAACTTTTTGGTGTGGATAATGTCGGGCGTGATGAAATAGGAATTAAGGCGACTGTTCTTAACGCTGAACTTCTGCGCCAGATTTTCAGGGCAATGCCTGTGCAGCAAATGCCAAGAAGAATTTCTTTTAGAAAGATTATGGTAGCTGCTGGCTGGAAGCCGGGCTGCTCTACCGATTACGACGCTGTTCTGTGGGCAAAAAAGTTTGGTGTGAAGGACGTTATCAATCTCAGCAACACTGATTATATTTACACAAAAGACCCAAAAAAGTTCGAGGATGCAAGGCCTTTGAAGAAAATCTCGTGGAAAGCATACAGAAAAATGATTTCTGCAAAATGGTCTGCAGGGCTTTCAACGCCGTTTGACCCAATTGCTTCAAGGGTTGCTGAAAAGTGGAAAATGAGGGTTTTGTGCATAAATGGAAAAAAGCTTAATGAGTTGTCAAAAGCTTTTGCAGGAAGGAAATTTGTTGGCACGGTGATTGGATGAAAAAGCTTCTTATGCTGCTGTTACTGGTCCCGCTGGTCCTCGCCCAACCGACTGATTGGTTTAAGGCGGGCTTGGTTAAGACGAGGATGGAAGCATCCTCTGTTATTGAATTGCAACCGCGCGGACCAAATCCTTTTGTTGAGTCAATCCGGACAGACGTTATTTTTGTTCCTCAAAACTCCGAGTTTTCTGCTGTGAGGAGTTTTGATGCGACACCTTCTGCCATTGCCACTGGCGATCGTGTCCGGTTTGAATGGCGCGCTCCGCAGATAGGAAAATTGTCATACAAATACCAGGCAATTGTTGAAACCGCTAATAATGCTCCAAGGGTTGCTGCAAAGATTCCATATCCTTTTAAAGTGCCTCCTAATCTTGAAAAGTATGTCAAACCTACACAAAATATTGATTCTAACAATCCAAAGGTGTTGGGTCAGGCGTATGCCTTGGCACAGGGTGAGGATGACTTGTTTTTGTTGGTAAGCAAGATTGCAATATGGACCAAGAATAATGTTAGGTATAACCTAAGCACGCTGACGGCTGATGTTTCCCAGCCGGCCTCCTGGGTGCTCGAAAACAGGTATGGTGTTTGTGATGAGATTACCGGCTTGTTTATTGCTATGCTGCGTGCATTGAAGATTCCGGCAAAATTTGTTTCTGGCATTGCATTCACCAATTCTGTTGAGTTTCCGCAAGGGTGGGGCGCGCACGGCTGGGCTGAGGTGTATTTTCCTGGTGTTGGCTGGGTTCCTTTTGACCCTACTTTCGGTGAATATGGCTGGGTTGACCCGAGCCATATCAAGCTGAAGGAAAGTTTTGATCCTCAGGAGCCGACTACTGTGTTTGAATGGAAGGCGCGGGATGTCGATGTCAGGGTTGAGGACTTGAAGCTGGGCGCTGAGAAAATCGACCAGTCGGGCAGTGTGCCTTTTGAGCTTAAGTTGTCTGCCGCTCCGTTGAGGCCGCGCGTTGGCTTTGGCAGCTTCAATGGTGTTGTCCTGAACATTGAAAATCTTGCTGACTATTATGTTGGGGCTGAGTTCAGCTTGTCTCGGGTTACTGATATGACTATTCTTGACGGGGAATCAAAGCAGATTGCCCTGCCTCCGAAAGGGCGTGGACGTCTGTTTTGGAAGGTGAAAGTGCGGGAAAATCTTGACCCGCATTTCCAGTATGAACTGCCGATTCGCATTTACACAATTAGGAATGATACTGTTGAGACCGCGTTTGGAGTTGGCCAGTGGGATATCGTGTTTTCGCAGGCGGACATAGATACTGAAATAACCAGGCTTTCGGCAACCCAGCGCGATCCGTTGCAGTTGGCGTGCGTGCTGAAGGATGACATGATTTGGGATGATGTTGGCAGGGTTGATTGCCTTGTACAAAACAAGGGAGAAAAAGAGCTTCCTGTGAAAGTGTGTTTTGGGCAGTGCCGTGAGGCGATTGTTCCAGGTAATTCAAACTTGCCTGTATCCTTTGACATTCCAATGCCAGGCCCTGGCCAGAAGGAAGTTGTTGTGACTGCTTCTTCCGGTGACTTGGAGAAAAAGGCAGTGCTCACCTTGGTGCGCTTGGAAGAGCCGCGCATTGCCATTAAGGATATATCATTGCCTGAGCGCATCCTGTACGGGGATACTTTTACTTTGCTGTTCACTTTGTCGCGTGAAAGCATCTCGCTTCCTGAAAACGTCACTGTTAATGTCGAAGGTGGTGGAGCAAAGGCAAAAGTTGAGGTTGGTGACCTTTTAATCGATCAGGAAGTGCACGTCAACATCCGCTCTGACCAGTTGTATTCCGGTAATCCGTTGTTTGACATTGATGTTACGTATCAGGATCCATTCGGCCAGCAGTATCACGAAAGCGCTTCTGCTTCCACATTTGTTTCAGATGTGCCATGGTATAAGCGTTTCCTCGGCTGGTTTATTGACCTCTTTTGAGAGTCAAGTTTCTGGTGCTGGCTGCTCTTGTCCTTTGGACTCATTTTTCTCTCGCAGGTGAGGAGGATAGAAAAATGACCTCGGCGAAGCTGAGGCAGAGCGCCCAGCGCCATTAATTTGACAGCGCCCTCTTCTGATAAGCTTTATAAACACCTGTTCTTCTTTTTACGGCATGTCAAAGAGTGTGGTGGAAAAGCTTGTTCCTGACACCTCTGTTATCATTCAGGGGCTGGTAAGCGAGCAGTTGACCAAGGGAGAATTGCAGGTTGGAGAAGTCATTATACACGAGGCTGTTCTTGCCGAGCTTGAGCACCAGGCTAATGCAGGGCGTGCTTCCGGCTATGTTGGTCTTGATGAGGTTAAGCGCTTGCACGAGATGTCTGAGAAGAAGCGCATTTCTGTGAGGTACGCAGGTCATCGTCCGGGAGCAGGTGAAATAAGGTATGCCAAGCTTGGAGAGATTGACAGTATTATCCGCCAGCTTGCGTATGACGAAGACGCCTCTTTGTTCACAGCTGATAAAGTTCAGGCAAAGGTTGCAGAGGCAAGGGGCATTAAGGTTATCTTTGTTCCGCAGAAGGAGTATTGCCCAAAGCCGTTGAAGATTGATAATTATTTTGATGAAACAACAATGTCTGTTCATTTGCGCGAAAAAGTTCTGCCTATGGCAAAGAAGGGAGCGCCGGGCAACTGGGTGTTTGTCCCGATTAAGAACAAAGCAATGACTTCTGATGAAATCAAGGATATTTCGCGCGAGATGATTGAGGAAGCTGGCTGCAGAACTGATGGCTTTTTGGAAATCCAGCGCGAGGGCTCAACAATTGTTCAATTGGGATTGTACAGGACAGTTATTTTGCGCCCGCCTTTCAGTGACAATTGGGAAATCACTTGTGTCAGGCCTGTCAGAAAGCTTACTTTGAAGGATTATGAGATGTCTGAAAAATTGCGTGATAGAATCTCTTCACAGGCAGAAGGCATTCTTATTGCGGGTGCTCCTGGAATGGGCAAGTCAACTTTTGCGCAGGCATTGGTTGAGCATTACGCTGAGGCAGGCAAGATTGTAAAGACGGTTGAGGCGCCTAGGGACCTTGTTTTGCCTGACACAATAACCCAGCTTTCTTACAGCAGGAGTTCTCCTGAGGAAGTGCATGATGTCCTATTGCTCTCGCGTCCAGATTACTCTTTATTCGACGAAATGCGTAACGTACCTGATTTTTTGTTATTCACTGACATGCGTCTTGCCGGTGTCGGCATGATTGGTGTAGTTCACGGCACTAATCCGTTGGACGCCATCCAAAGGTTTATCGGCAAGATTGATTTGGGAGTTATTCCGCATGTTGTTGATACTGTTGTTTTTATCAGCAAGGGAAGGGTTGACAAGGTGTTAAGCATCTCAATGATTGTGAAAGTTCCTGCAGGCATGACAGAAGCAGACCTTGCCCGTCCGGTTGTTGTCATCAGCGATTTTGAAACTAACAAGGCAGTTGCAGAAATTTATTCATATGGAGAAGAAACAGTGGTCGTTCCAGTTCAGGAAACCAGGCCCACCGGCGCGCACGGTCTTGCTGCAAAGCAGATTGAGAGGATTTTTCAGAAATACAGCGAGAATGTTAGGGTTGAAATGATTTCCGACCAGAAAGCAGCTGTTTACGTTCCTGAAAAATACATTCCTTCAATTATCGGCCAGGGCGGCAAGAACATTCAGGCATTGGAACAGCAGTTGGGCATTGGCCTTGATGTGCGCCCTTTGGGCGCGGAGCCAAGAAAGTCCGTCGGCGCAGGAATTCCATATAAGGTGTCTGGCAGCAGCAAGCATGTTGAATTTCTGCTTGGCGACCAATATTCAGGCAAGGATGTTGACTTGTTTGTCAATGACGAGTATCTTGCAACCTTTGCTGTAAGCAAGAAAGGCGTAGTAAGAATTAAGAAATCCAACAAATTGGGCAAGGTTGTGATTGATGCTATGGACCACGGCGAAAAAATCTCTTTTGTAGGTGCGTAAATGCTGGACATTAATTATATCCGCAGGTATCCAGATGTCGTGCGCGAAAACCTGCGGCGCAGGCAGGTTCCTGAATACCTCGTCTATTTGGATAGCTTGCTAAAAACAGATGAGCTTTGGCGCAGCTTGAAGCAGAAGGTGGATCAAGCCAGGGCAAGAAGGAACAAGATTTCTCAGGAAATAAACGAAGCGAAAAAATCAGGCAAGGACGCCTCCAAAATTATCAGGGAAGCCGCTGAAATTCCTAAAATTATCGCGCAGGCAGAGAAGGAGCTTGCTGACTTGCAGGAAAAGATGAAGACCTTGCTGTATAAAATCCCGAATCTGGTCCATCAAAGCGTGCCGTATGGAAGGGACGATACCGAAAATAAAGTCATTAAAACTGTTGGCAAAAAACCGTCTTTCAGGTTCACTCCTTTAAGCCATGTTGACTTGATGATGAAAAACAATTGGGTTGACTTGGACCGTGCTGCCAAAATCGCCGGCGCCAGATGGTATTTCCTGAAGGGTGATTTGGCAATTCTTGAGCTTGCATTGGTCAAGTATGCCATGGATTTCATGCGCAAGAAAGGTTTTACTCCTGTTATTCCTCCTTATATGATGTCTCACAATGCTTACAATGGTGTTGTTTCTCTTGATGATTTTGAAAACGTCATGTATAAAATTCAGGGGGAGGACTTGTATGCGATTGCAACTTCAGAGCATCCGTTGACAGCAATGCATATGGACGAGGTTTTGGAAGAAAGGGACTTGCCTGTCAAACTGGCTGGCTTTTCAACGAATTTCAGGAAGGAAGCAGGTGCGCACGGCAGGGACCAAAAAGGCATTTTCCGTGTGCATCAATTCAGCAAAGTCGAGCAGATTGTTATTTGCAAGCCGGAGGAATCCTGGCATTTCCATGAGGAATTGTTGAATAATGCAGTTGAGTTTTTTGAGAGTTTGGGCTTGCATTTCCGTGTGGTGAATGTCTGCACCGGCGATTTGGGCATTATTGCTGCGAAAAAATACGATTTGGAGGCGTGGTATCCTGTGCAGGATGCCTTCCGTGAGGTTGTCAGCTGTTCCAATTGCACGAGTTATCAGGCAGTGCGCTCTAACATCCGTTTCCAGCACGGCAACGAGCGTCTTTACGTGCACACCTTGAACTCTACCTGTGTTGCAACTACGCGCGCTCTTGTTGCTATTATGGAGAACTTTCAAAATGATGATGGTTCTGTTGAAGTGCCGAAGGTGCTGCAAAAGTATGCTGGCTTCAAGATTATGAAATAGTTTCACAGCGGAAAAAAGAGGCGGATATGGCGGAAATTCCCTGGTGGGTTTGGACTGGCGTTGGTTTGTTTGTAGCCATTAGTGCCGCTTTTTCAGGTGGCAAGCTGACTTTGTTTGCCTGGGTTGGTCTTTTGTTCATTGCCATCGGCATCGGCAAAATCGTCTACTTGTTTGTCGCGAAGGAGAAATCATCTCCAAAAGAGCAGCGAATTGTTCACCCGCCGCATGTTCAGCCCGTTATGCCGCAGGGCCATTTCTGCCCTAGATGCAGGGTTACAGTCATGCCTACCGACCATTTCTGCCGTTATTGCGGGACACGGTTGCGGTAGACCACCGCAAATATTTTATACCCTCGCTTCTGCATTTTTGATATGGGGTTGCGTGATTTGCCTGCAGGCGAAGGCCTGTTCAAAAATGAGGAGTCGTTGGATCCTGAGTGGTTGCCTAAGAATTTGCCGTTCAGGGAGGCGCAGCATCATCAGATTGCAAACTGCATAAAGCCGCTCTTGCAGGGGCGCACAGGAAGAAACTGTATAATCTCCGGTGCTCCTGGAATTGGAAAGACCGCCGCAGTGAAGCTTGTCCTGAAGGAATTGGAAGACAATCCTGACGTAAATGCTCCAGACATATACGTTTTGTACGTCAATTGCTGGCAGAAAAACACGACTTACAAGATTTTTGTTGATTTTTGCGAGCAATTGGGCTATAAGTTCACCCAGAACAAGAATACCGAAGACCTTTTCAAGATTATAGAGAACATTGTCAATAAGAAAGCGGCTGTTTTTGCGTTTGACGAGGTTGACAAGGTTGAAGACGTTGATTTCCTTTATCATATTTACACAGACATCCTTAAGAAAACAATTCTGATGATTACCAATCATCCCTTGTGGTACGCTTCTGTTGACGAGCGCATTCGTTCAAGATTGATTCCTGAAAAAATTGTTTTTCAGCAGTATTCAAGGGATGAAATCAGGGGAATTCTCAAGCATCGTATGGATGCTGCATTCTCCGCCAACCGGTGGGACGATGCTGCTTTTGAGATGATTGTTGACAAGACCGTTTCAGCAGGCGATGTTCGCATTGGTCTTCACTTGTTGAGGGAAGCAGGTATGGCTGCAGAGGATGAGAGTGCGAGGAGAATTACAGTATTTCACGCCGAGCGTGCTCTGTCCAAACTGTCGGAATTTTCAATTAAGCCGGAAGAGGCGTTGTCTGAGGATGCGCGGGTAATTCTCAAGCTGGTTAAGTCCCAGTCGGGCAGGATTGGCGACCTTTTCAGGGCATACCAGGATCAGGGCGGAACTGGAACGTATAAGACATTCCAGAGACGGATTGAAACTTTGGAAAAGGGCGGTTTTGTTGAGACAAAGAAGATAGTTGGAGGCAAGGAAGGCACCACCACTTTGGTCAGTGGCAAGAACAAGTCATTGGATGATTATTGATTGAGTTCTTCATCGCGCAGGTCAAGCACTTCTGGCTCTGTAAACTCCAGTATCTCGTGCTTTTTTGGCAGGGCTTCAGCGGCTGCTGTAATGTCTTTTAGCGTTTCCTCTATTCCTTCGGTCACAAGCTCGATTTTTACAGTCGCGTGTGATTCCAGAAGCGTGTAATCTTTTGTGCCGTATTGGTGGACGACAACCCATTCCTCCATTTTTTTTAGCAGTTCTGGAAGCTGTTTGTCAAGTTTTTCTTTTTTTTGGAATTCGTGTACAGCTATGTCGCGTTTTCCGTTGGTTGTGCAATATCCAATTGCAACCCATTTCCCGTTTTTTTCTGCAGGCACCTTATCTGCAATGCTGGTCAGGCAGTCAAATCTGTTGGATCCGCGTTCATGCACTACTGTGCGTCCGTTGTATGTTGCGCGTACTTCTTCTGTGAATAGTTTTTCATATTCTTTTTTGTTAGCGTAAATCTGTCGCGGGTGGATTATGGCATTGCCGCTTTTCGTTCGCCCCCTGTACTCAAGAATAAAAACTGGTCTTCGCATCGGTCCTTCAATGTTTAAACCTTTCGCTTTGGAAATGAGGTCTTTTATTGCTTGGTCTTCAACCACGCGCTTGTATAAGTCCCGCATGTGTTCACTTGAGGGTTAAAATAGGTTTGTCGTATTAAAACTTAACCTTTAAATACTTTCCAGATAGTTGCTGTCATATGCCAAAAAAGGTGAGTTTGGAAGAGGTTAACAAAAAGCTTGACAGGTTGCTTGCTGTCCAGAAGCGGTTGATTGCAAAAGAGGAGCGTATTGCCAGGGCAGAGGAAAAGGTTGAAAGGGAAGAGGAAACAGAGTTGCAGAAGCTTAAGGAGCTTGAGTCGTTTGAGCGCGAGATTATAAGAGAGGTTGGTGCTCATCCTTTGCGCCAGCTTACATATAAGGATGTTGTGAAGGGTTGTATTGGCGCGTTTATCGGGGTTGCCGCGCATTATTCTTTTGTCTATGGTGTTAAGGTTGCTGCAGAGATTGACATTTTGCGCGCAACCCTGCTGTTTCCAATATCATATGCCTTTGGCGGAATTTTTATGTATTTGACTGGCTTCAGGCGGATTAAAGACCCGAAAATTATGTCTTTTTTGCCGGTACGGCTTACTGTGTTGTATGTTGTTGCGGTTATTACATCCATTCTTGTCTTGTGGCTTTTCAATCCTGAATTTTTGCACGAGTTTTGGCCTACTTACAAGCAGGTTGCAACAGTCAGCTTGAGCGCGGTTATTGGCGCTTGCACCGCTGACTTGATTGGAAAAGAATGATAAGCGAAAAGGAATTTCATGCATTGCAGGAAGCAAAGATTGAGCGTGCCAAGCGTTTGCTTAATATTGTCACGCGCATTGGTGCTGCTGAAATTGCTGGTGAAAGGGAAGTGCTGGAAAAGGGCATTCATATTCTTGCTGACCATTTGCCGTTGCTGTTAGACAAGATTAAGGCACAGCAGAAATTGTGCGGAAAGGACAACCAGTGCATTGCGTTGATTGATGAGGAGATTTCTGCATTGTCCGGCCGAAATAAGGAATTGGGGACCAGCTTGATAGAGCACGTCAGGCAGGCGGAGCGTGGGATTGTGCGTTTGCAGGTGTTTCCAGTAAGCCAGGCGCTTATCCTTATTCTGGGTCGTGAAAAGTCATTGAAGAAGCTCTATGCCGCTGCATAGCACTGGACACTGGACATTTTCCTTCTTGAGCTATTTAAAGCCAACCGGCTGATGTTCTTTCTGAGGTGATACAAATGGAAAATATCCAGGAAATATTTTTTGAGCAAATAAAGGCATTGACGCGGGAGACCTGCAGGCAGGGATTGAGGCTGAGATAATGGCGGACATCTATGACGACAACGCCATCGACTATTTTGAGGACGATGACGACCTTGATTCTGCCGATGCTGCCTTTATGCACGGCTACCTGTCAGCATAAAATTTTTATTTTGTCTCATTTGAAGCTTTTCTATGCGCATTGTATCAAAGAACGATGTCATTAATAGCAGGCCTGAATTTGTAAAGGAAATACTTGCAGGCGCTGTCTTCATTTACCCAACAGACACAATCTATGGTATTGGCTGCGATGCTACAAACGGAGCCTCAGTTAAGAGAATACGTGAATTGAAAAATCGTGATAAGAAGCCGTTCTCTGTTATTGCTCCTTCAATCGAATGGGTTCGTGAACATTGCATTCTGTCAGATAAGGCAAAAACGTGGTTGCTTAAATTGCCAGGGCCGTATACGCTTGTTTTGAAAATGAAAAATCCAACAGTTGTCTCTGCTCAAACAAATATGGGAATGAAGACAATTGGCGTGCGTCTTCCCGACCATTGGATTGCAGAATTTGTTGCAAGTGTTGGAAAGCCAATCATTACTACCTCAGTTAACAAGGCGGGCAAGCCGCCTGCTGCAATAAAGCAGGAACTCGAAATGTTCGACGTTGACTTCATTATTTACGAGGGTGACAAGCAGGGTAAGCCCAGTACCATTGTTGACCTGACTGGTGGCGAAAAAATTATTCAGCGCCAGTGATTTTAAATATCTCTTCTCTGTTTATTGCAAGATTTTATGCGTTTTAAAAAGTTGATTCTGGTTTTGGTTGCTGTCTTGGTGTTCGATGGTTGCTGAGGCGTATGTTTGCCGGACTATCGAGGCAGAGCGGCCAGAACCATTAATTTGACAGCACCGTCCGATAGAAACCTTTTTAAATGGACTATTTTCTTTCCCTTTTCCATGACGACGAAAGTAGTTGGGGCTGGAAGCGTTAAGGAGGGCAGTTTTATCGTTATTGACGGGGTTGCCTGCAAGGTTGCAAGCGCTGAAACCTCAAAATCGGGAAAGCACGGTCATGCAAAAGCACGGATTGTGGCTATCGGCTTGCTTGACAATAAGAAGCGCGAGATAGTGCTTCCGGCACACGACAATGTCGAAGTTCCTATTATTGAGAAGAAGTCAGCACAGGTGTTGAGCGTATCTGGCGACATGGCTAATGTTATGGATGATGAGACGTACGAGACATTTGACTTGAAGATTCCTGAAGAGCTTAAGGGTTCTGTCGTGCCAAACTGCAAGATTCTCTACTGGACAATTCTGGGTGAAAAGGTAATGAAGCAGTTGAAGGGAGGCGCTGAGTAATGGTGAAGTTTCCTGAAGCGGACGCGCGGATGTTCAAGAACAAGTTTGTCTGCAGGAGATGCAAGGCCGTTATCCGTGCTCCCTCAAGAAAGATTGCTGAGGGCGAAATCAAGTGCCGCGCATGCGCTGGAAAGAAATTTAAACCAAAGCGCAAGAAGTAATTGCCATGAGTGTTGACGGCATTGCAGCAATCATTTTTGTCATTCTGCTTGGCTTGTTTTTGTGGAAAAAGCGTAATCAGGTTCATCTGCAAAAGGCGCTGTTTCCAATTTTGTATGTTGTGATGTACAAATCGTCTTTTGGCCTGCGCTCTATGGAGCGTATTTCAAAAAAATTCCCAAGGATGCTTCGCCTGCTTGCCGACATTGCTGTCATTCTGGGCTTTATAGGTATGGTCTTTATTTGTGCGCAGCTGCTGCTCGTCACAGTTGAGGTGTTTACAAAGCCAGGTGGCATACCGGGCATTCAGCCGGTGCTGCCTATTGAGGCAAAGGGTGTCTTTTTTGTTCCGTTCCTGTACTGGATTTTGAGCATTTTCCTGCTTGCATTGTTTCACGAGTTTGCCCATGGTGTTGTCGCACGTGTCTATAATATTCCTGTTAGGAGCAGTGGTTTTGCTTTTCTCTGTATTGTCCTGCCTGTCATTCCTGCTGCTTTTGTCGAGCCCGATGAGAAGGTAGTGCAGAGGCGTTCTTATCGTCAGCAGCTTGGCGTGTTTGCTGCCGGTCCTATTGCGAATATGCTTTTTGCCGCAGCAATGATTGGTGTTTTTTTTCTGGTGTCTCCTATTCTGTCATCTGCTTTTGAGCCACAAGGTGTTGAGGTGGTGAAGATAACTCCCGGCGGTCCTGCTGCCCTGGCAGGAATTAAGGAAGGTGACATTATTACCTATATTGACAATGTTCAGGTATCTTCAGTTGAGAATATGACTGCAATTCTCAAGCAGGCAGCGCCCGGCGACCATCTGTTGTTTCAAACATCTGCTTCATATGCCGTGACTCTTGGTGAAAACCCTCAGAATGCTTCTAAGGCTTTTCTTGGGGTGCAGACTCGTACCCATCTTGTTCCTAAAGAAGTTTTTGTTGAGCGCTATGGCGCCTGGCTTCCGTTGTTGCTTAAATGGGTTGCTGGCCTTATTTTCTGGCTGTTTATGCTGAATGTAGGTATTGGCCTTTTCAATCTGTTGCCAATTGGCCCGCTTGATGGGGGCAGGATGTTCCAATTGGTTTGTTTCAAATTGTTTAAGAACAAGTCCACTGCTGTCCGCGTCTGGGCTTTTGTTAGCGTGTTTTTCGTTGCTATTATTCTGGCAAATATGCTTGTTGGCTTCTTCCGCTAGCCCTTTACATTCCCAATCGGCTTGAACGCGACTATTTTCTTGCTAATGCCTGCCTTATCCATTGTGTCCACTACTTCAGAAATTGGTTTGTAGGCAAAGCCAGCTTCTTCCGCAAGGCCTGAATAGCTGGCTGTTCTGACGTAAATGCCTCTTTTCTGCATTTCTTTTTGCAGTTGCTCTCCGCGCACTTCTTTCCTTGCTTTTGTCCTGCTCATCGTTCTTCCGCTTCCATGTGCAGTGCTGCCGAATGTCTCCTCGAGTGCTTTGTCGGTTCCCAAAAGCAGGTAGCTTCCTGTTTCCATGCTCCCTCCCACAATCACCGGCTGTCCAATCTTTCTGAATCGCGGTGCAAGCTCTGTTCTGCTTGGCCCGAAGCATCTTGTTGCGCCTTTTCTGTGTACTACAAGCTTTTTCTCTTTTTTTCCCAGCGTATGCTTTTCAAACTTTGCTACATTGTGTGCAACGTCGTATACAAGATGCATTTCCATTTCTTCAGGGCTTTTTTGGAATATGTTTTTGAAGCATTCGCGTATTCTGTGCAGTATGACCTGCCTGTTTGCGAATGCGGTGTTTGCAGCGCAGGCCATTGCATGGTAATAGTTCTGTCCTTCTTTGCTTGAGAATGGCGCGCATGCCAGTTCTGGGTCGCGTACTTTTATTTCATATTTTTTCATTGCTTCTGAGAATATTTTAAGGTAATCAGTGCCGATTTGGTGTCCAAATCCCCTGCTCCCGCAGTGCACCATGATGCATATTTGGTCTTCACTTGTTATGCCTAGCTTTTCAGCAACTTTCTTGTCAAATATCTGTCCTGCGTATTGGATTTCAAGATAGTGGTTTCCGCTTCCAAGTGTTCCGAGTTGGTTGATGCCCCTGCTTATTGCTTTTTCGCTTACTTTGTCCGGTTCTGCGTGGTCTATGCATCCGTAGTCCTCTGTGCGTTCAAGGTCTTCCTCCCATCCGTACCCGTTCTCAATGCACCATTTTGAGCCGTTTTTCATCACTTCTCTGAATGTTTGCGGCGTGAGCTTTACAAAGCCCTTGCAGCCGACGCCTGAAGGGACTTGCTGGAAAAGCATATCAACCAGTACTTTTAATTTTGGCTCCATTTCTTTGTATGTCAGGTTTGTTGTTACCAGCCGCATGCCGCAGTTTATGTCAAAGCCGATTCCTCCTGGAGAGATTACTCCTTCGTCTGGGTCAAATGCAGCCACTCCTCCTATTGGAAACCCGTAGCCCGAATGTGCATCTGGCATGCAAAGTGCATGATTCACAATGCCTGGCAGGCATGCAACATTGGTCAATTGGTCGTACACTGCCAAATCCATTTCTTTGATGAGTTTTTCAGTTGCGTAGATGCGTGCTGGCACGCGCATTCCTTTTTTGTACGCCATGGGGATGTCCCAGATGACGTCTCCTTTTCTTTCAAACTCAGGCACTTGAACATTGCGTTGCATCATATGTCCAGCACCACCGTTGCCTGCCAAATGCCTTTTTTCTTTTCAACCATCCAGTAATGCATTGTTACTGCTTTCACGTCTTGGTTGAGCTCTTGCTCATCCGGTTTTATGGTGTCTCCGGTCAACAATGCAGTAACTTCCATTTTTTTTTCATCAACTTTCACTTCTGCCTTGTTGAAAACAATGGCATCCTTGTCTTTCAAATATATCATCTCCTCCAAAAAATCAAACAGCAGCTTGCTTGCATCCTTGTTCTTTATTTTAATCTCTTTTACAACAACCGGCTTGATGCTTTTCGGGTTTGCCATGCTTTCAATAACTGCGTCTGCAGCGCTTTGGAATAATTCGGTTAAATTTTTTCCTGTTGCCCTGAATGCAACATCTGCAATGGCTATGTCTTCGATGAATTTGAATGGCATTAAGAAATTGCATCTTGGCGCATTTATAAAAGTTTCTTCACGATTTCTGCTATTTTGGAGTGTATCTCATCAATTGTCATCAGCCGTTCTCCTTCCATGCAGCTGATAAGTGTGAATTTTTGTGGAAAAAGTTTTGTTATTTCAATATACACTTGTTCTGCGCGTTTCAAATGCTCAATATCTTTCTCGTGCAAATCTCTTTTTTGGCCTCCAACATAGGCCCTGCTGTCTTTTTTGTCGACAAGTTGTTGCGCGATTTCTGCTGGGATGTGCAAAATTATGTTCAAATCCGGTCTTGGTATTCCGAGAATACCGTACTCAAGGTTGTCGTTCCAGGCAAAATATTCCTGTCTTTTTTTGGCGTCACCAATTTTGCCTCCTTGGTGTGCCATGTTTGAAGCTACGTATCTGTTGCTGACTACGATTTTTCCTTCTTCAAGCGCCTGCCTTATTTTGCTTCCTGCTTCAAACCTGTCGAGTGCGTAGAAAAGCGATGCTGTGTGCGGAGGCAATTGTCCATATGCGCCGTTCAGATACCTTTCAACAAAATAGCAGCTTGGCTGCCCGTATTGCGGAAAGTCAAATACCGCCACGTTTTTTCCTTGGCTTCTCAGAAATTCAACCAGTTTTTGTGTTTGTGTTGCTTTTCCAGTGCCGTCTGTTCCTTCTATTACAATAAAAACCCCTTTCATGTATTTGCTGGAATTGATGTTCTATTAATATTTTCCTAAGAGGTCCGCTGCTGCCGCTCCTACTGCTGTTGGCAAACTGATGGCAATGACGAGTTTGAAAACGCTGTATGGGTCTGCCACGAATTTGCCGACTCCATATAGAGACAAGAGCATGAATGATGTGAACAGCGCGATGAAGTAGTATGCGAAGAATCTTTTTGCCCAGAACTGGCCGAACTTTCTTTTCTGTTGCTCTGCTTTGGGAACTCGTGCATAACCGACAAAGTAGATCTCTGCAGTGAGTATTATCCATGTTGCAAGCGTGAGCATTATGAGTTCCCAGTTTGTGAGTGCAAATCCAACATCGAACAGCAGTCCTTTGAGCACGAAGGTGAACCCGAAGAAAAGTGCGCCAAAGAATGCAGTGATTACGTGACGCATGTCGAAATGGGTTGGTGTCTTTTCCACCATGTGCAGTCGTATTGTGCGCACGTTTTCTGCTATTTCATCTATTTTTTTCATTCTAGTAAAACTCTACTTGTGGAAAGTCCTCTTTTTTCTCTTCGGGCGGTGCCTGTTCTGGCGTGCTTGGTGCTGAGTCAAACATGCTCATGAGGTTGGGCACTGCAGGACTTGGGCTGTCAAAGATGTTTTGTTGGACTGGTTTTTCGGGCTCATTTGTATAAACTTCATGGCCTACCAGCCCCATCAGTAATTTGATTGCTTTTCGTATTTCATCTTTTGAATCTGTTTTGGTGTCAATTGTTATTCTCATTTTAGCAGGGTATTCCTGTCTTTGAAATTTCGCTTTTGAGTTGGTTGACGTTGAATGTGAAGGTTGCGCTGAGCGTTGTTGCGCGGCGTGCTGTGTCAGTGCTTAGTAACATTTGGTTGTTTAGGTAGTTGAAGTATGTTGTTTGTGCTGAATAGTCCGCCCCGCAGACCGGAAGGTTTGCATTTACGTTTGTGCAGCCGTCTATTACCGGCTCAATGATTGACTGCACTGTTGTACAGTAATTTTTTGCTGTTCTGGTTATGTAGTCAAGCCATTCGGTGAAGCGCTTGTTTCCTTCAGGAGGTGTAAACGTAATTTGTTGCTGTGCAAGGGGTGTTGGAGATACAAGGTTGCAAGTCGGCTGGTACGGGGTAAAGGTGGGGTCTGGGTAGAGCAGTGATATTTGGTACTGCAAGTATTGTAGGTCTGCCTGCGCTAATGCGAGCTGTTGTCCTTGTAGCTGGCTGCAGGTCGCAACTGCGTTTTCGAGAGATTTGATGTATGGTTCAACAGCGGATATTTTTATTTGGCAGTCGTTTTCCTTGTATATCTGGTCGGGGAACGGCACGTTCACGCTTGGTTTTGTTGGGCACGCCAGTCCTTGTACTCCTATGATGATGTTTGAAGGCGCCGGTGGTATTGTGATGCATCCTTGTGTGCTGCAGTATTGGTCTTGTCCGCAAACAGCAGTGGTTATCCATTGGTCTCCAATGCATGCTTGGAGGTTGTTGCCTCTGCAGCGCCTTTGTCCTGGCGTGCAGTTTGGCCTTGTCGGCTTGCAACCATCTGTCGTGCAGTAGCTTCCTGACCTGCAGGTCGCCATTACTTCCCATTGTCCGTTGATGCATCCTTCAAGGTTTATTCCTGAGCATCTTCTGTCGCCTGTCCTGCATCCTGGCTGTATTGCCTTGCACCCGCTTAGAGTGCATGTTGTTCCGGGCCTGCATACCGCCATTGTTATCCACTCGTTTCCTATGCATCCCTGAAGGTTTGTTCCAACGCATCTTCTTCCGCCTTCTTTGCACGCCGGCTTTGGAACTGGAAGTATGTGCACTTCGTCGTCTGGATAAATTGGTTTTGGCTTCGGATATGGCTTTATTTTTTCCGGTGAAGGAAGTATTCTCATCTCTCCGTCTTCCAGGATTGCGTTTCCGGAAATCTTTGCGTGTGCAAATACAATAAGTGCGGTGACAACAAGAATGCTGATGATGGCGTACAAGGCAAACGTCTTGACTTTCATATAACCTCTTTTGTCCAACACATCGAAAATTCACTATAAATACTTTGCTAATTGTAAATGGGGCTGCGGAGGATCGAACTCCGGTCACAAGGTCCCGAACCTTGTATCTTGCCACTGGACCACAGCCCCGTGAGCCCGGCCAGATTCGAACTGGCGACCTTCTCCCTGTGAAGGAGACGTCATACCGCTAGACCACGGGCTCCTGTTTTGTTTGCTCTATAGAAGGGTTTAAAAGGTTTTTCAGGCAGAGACGGTTTATGGAATGGGTAAACCATATTTATTTGAGAAATGTCGGTGGTTTGAAACAGCAGTTTAAGTCAAATAAGCCGTTTCCCCATCTTGTGCTTCCAGGTTTTTTTACTGGCAAAATCAATCGTGTTGCAGAGCAGGTTCTCAATGAGAAATTTGTTGAGCAGAACTCTGATTTGTTCCAGTTCCAGCAGACAGACGATTGCAGGAAGGCAACACAGCCCGCTGTCAGGGATTTTTACAAGTTTTTTTCTTCAAAAGAGTTTATTTCTTTTATTTCACAAATAACCGGCGTGAAACTGGAATGGATTGATATGTCTGCTTTCATCTATGATGATACCGATTACCTGCTTCCGCACGATGACCGCCTGGAAGGCAGGAAAATAGCGTATGTAGTTCAGGTTGGCGATAATTTCAGCTTAAAGGATGGAGGCGCGCTGCAGTTTTTCAGGGATAAAAAAGTTGTAAAATCCATTTTGCCCACATACAATACCTTTACTATTTTCAAAGTGTCTTCAAAATCCTGGCACCAAGTGCAGGAAGTGATGTGCAACAAGAGGCGTGTTTCATTTGCAGGTTGGTTCCATGGCTAAGCTCAATCCAGTATATAATGATGCGGTTGTTGCACAGGCAGCCGCTCATTTGAAAAAAAAGGGCAGTGTTCAGTTAACTGAAATTCTCGTGCCCGGTGCATTGCGTGTTTTTGAAAATCTTAAATGGAAAAGAGCATATTATCCTGATAAATTCTCATTGCATTACTCCCATCCTCCTGTTGTTTGGAAGGAATTTCAAAAGCTTGTTTCAAAGCTGATAGGCAAGAAAGTGCATTGCAGCATGCAGTGCATTGCTCTTATGCCTGGCGATTATTCGCTTTTATACGATGCATTGAGGCATGGCAAGGGCTTTATTTTTATGTTCGATGTAAACACTGTTCCCGAGAGCTGCGGCGGCTATACAGTGTTTCTAAAGGGTAATGAGGAGGTTGTTCGTGTTGTTCCGAAGAGCAACACTTTTACAATTATAAATCAGTCCGGCTTGAAATCATTCCACAAGTATGTTAACCATCATGCCAAGAATCCAAGGATTTTTTTATGTGGTGTTGCGCTAGCTAAATAATTATATATCTCTTGTTTTGTTTTTTTTTGCAATGCACTTAAGCAAAGAAATGGTGAAAAAGTTAATTCTCGAGCAGAACGCCATTACAAATTATTCTGATATTGAAGGCCAGCTTACCGCAAACGGCTTTGACGCGCGCCTTGCTGCTATTGTTGAGATTGAGAACGGTGGACGGCTTGCAATTTCAAAGAAGGACCATGTTGCGCCAAAACTGGGCAGTGCTGTTGTACTGAAGGGTTTTGAAGACCGGCTGTCTGGCTATGAAATGAAGGACGTGCAGGTCGTAGATACGGGTGTGGTAAAACTTGAGCGGCTGAAGCCCTATTTCGTGATAACCTGTGAAAAAGTGAATACGCCAAGCAATTTGATGCTGCAGATTGCTCCAAGGACTTCCTTGTTCCGTCTTACGCAGTCCTTGCTTGGCTGCGGCCTTTCAGAAGCTGGCTATCAGGGTTTTCTTACTTTTATGATGGTGCCGCTGCTTGACAGTGAGATTGAGCTTGGCGCAAGGTTTGCTCAGTTGTCTTTTATCCGGTTGGATGGAGAGGCGTGTTACGGGCAGCAGAAGGAGTCAAGCTATCAGGGCGGGAAACTATTCTAGCCATAAATGCGCTGAAAGTTCAGCCAGACGTTGTTGGCAACTTCTTCAGGAGTGAAATTCTTCAACTGTGCGATTTTTTCAATAACTCCTTTGACATTTTCCGGCATGTTTGGAAAGCTTCCGTCTGGTGATAAATATGGCCCGTCTGTTTCCGTTGTTATCTGGTTGATTGGTGCCATTTCTGCCATTATTTGGAAATGCTGGCTGCGCGCGATGCTTGTCGGTATTGAAAAAATGTATCCGGTGTCTGCAGCTCTTTGTATCAGACTTTTTTTCCCTTCAAAGCAGTGGAGTACAACTTTCTTGAGTGTGCTTGATGTCAGCATGTTTATGCAGTCCTGTTCTGCTTTGCGCGTGTGGACAATAATTGGTTTTCTTAATTTTTCGGCAAACTCGATGATGCTTGCAAAATTATCCCGTTCCTGTTTTTGCAGTGCAGGATCTTTTACCCAGTGGTAGTCAAGTCCGATTTCTCCTACTGCTGCAATTTTATCTTTGTTTTTTTTGATAAACTCGAATTCGTTGTTCAAATCTATTGGTCCTTTGTGAGTGGTTAGTCCTGCTTCCACGTCTTGTACTATTCCAATAGCGTCAACAGGATATATGCCTAAACTTACACGTACAATATCTGGATATTTCTTTGCTATCTCTAATGCTTCTCTGTTTGTTGGGGGGTTTATTCCGGAACAAATTATTGCTTTGACTCCTGCCTTCCTCGCATTGTTAATGACTTTGTCTAAGTCGGAATATGCCTTATGCATTAAGTGGCAGTGGTCGTCTATCAATATCATAAGTGCTTCTTGAAGAATTCGCGCACGCGCTGTTTATATTCTTTGGGGTTTGCAGCGTAGCTCATGCCGTGGTCGATTCCAGGTATTATCCATATTTCTGCCATTTCTTTGTTTGTTGCATAAATTTTCTGTGACTGTTGTGGAGGAATCTGGCTGTCTTTGCCTCCGTGTATCAGCAACGTTGGCACGGTTACATGTGCAACGTATTTTTTGCTGTCTATTCCAAGGAAAATCCTGCCGTAAAGTTCTGTCATCCATACAAAAGGCGCCTTGAATGGTCCGAGGTAGGAGTACATTCTGCTGATGATGTCGTGTATGCTCGCATATCCGCTGTCTGCCACGATTGCCCTGATGTCCGGGTTGTTTGCTGCAATGAATGTGAATGCGCTGAGCGAAAACCCGTATGCCCCGAATATCTGGTTGATGTCTTTGCGTGTTTTCAGATATCTGACTGCCGCGTTGAAGTCCTCAATTTCCCGGGCGCCGCCGGTGGTTATATTGCCTTCGCTTTCTCCAAAGCTTCTGAAATCAAAGAAAAATAGATTGTAGTCCGGGTACAAGAACAGGGCAACGGGGAGGATGTTTCCCTTGTCAAATGGATAGCCGTGTCCTATAATAATTGTAGGGGCGTTCTTTTTTCCAAGAACCAGCCAGCCGGCGAGCGTGTAGCCGTCTGCTGTTTTGAACTTTATTTTTTCGTATTCGATGCCGTAGCTTTCAGGGGTTTCCCTGCTGCGGTATTTTGGAGGGTGTGTGTTCAGCCAGAAGTTGAACAGTGAGAAAAGTGCAATGAACAGGACAATATATAGCAGTATTTTCAAGGCGTTCATATGACTTTGTAAATTTCAATTGCAAGGAAGATGAGGTATAATACGAGGAATGTCAGTCCGTGTTTCCAGGTAAGCTGTTTTTTGTTCATCCAGGCCATCATCAGTGTGATTGCCGTTGCAAGGAAGAATAATGCATTTGCTGATTGTGCAAGGTTTATTTCAATCGGCTTTATTAGCGCGACAATTCCAAAGAAGAGAAGGAGTTCTATAATGAGCGAGCCGAGCAAATCTCCCAATCCAATGCTGGGGTGTGCTTTGAACAAACTTCGCAACTCAATTGCCACGTCTGGAATTGTTGTGCCTATTCCGATGACTGTGAGGGCGATAAAGAATGATGGCAGTTCAAAATAGTTGGCTATCTGGACTGAGCTGAAAATGAGCCATCTTCCTGCAAGCATCAGCGCTGCAAGGCAGCCGAGGAAAATGAATGCGTCCCTCCAGAGCGATTTTAGCTCTATGTTTCTTCTTATGCGTCCCAGCGTGCCTTCCATCTGCCATAGCTTCATAAGATAGGCGATGAATGCGGCCACCATGATGATTCCGTCTGCTCTGCTTAGCTGGCCATCGAGTGCCAGAACAAATGGCAGTATTAGTGCTATCCACATCAGGAGGCGTTTTCTTGTGAAAATGTTTGGCTCTAATTTGATTTTTTTGCCGATAACTGCAATAACTCCGAGTGCGAATGCTGCGTGCACCATGTTTGTTCCTATGATTGTTCCAAAGCCGATGCTTTCGTATCCTGTTAGGAATCCGGTGAGTGAGCTGATTATTTCTGGCGCCGATGCTGCCATTGCGACAACCACCAGTCCTATAATTGCGTCGCTTAGTCCTAATCGTCTGGCATAACGTGATATTCCATATACGAGCAAGTCAGCGCTTTTGAATAATATGAATAAGCTTGCAATTAGCACTATGCTGTTGAAAATCAGTGGGTGTGCAAGTTCTGCAGGTATGAATGGCATTGTCAGAGCTCCGGCGGAGGTGGCGGCGAGGTGAAGAACTCGCAGTCCTGTTTTGTTGCAATGTCTGTGATAAGCATGCATATGTTTTTATCGCCTGTCACAAGCCCGTATGCGGCATAGCAGTCGTCTTTTGATGGTGCTGTTTCGCATGCCTCTTTGTTGGCTTGCTGTCCTGCGATTGTGCCGATGCAGTTTGATTTCTCCTTGTAATCGCTTATTATGGCGCACAGGCCTGCGTCGTTCTTTCTTGCTGCAACAGTGCTGTAGCACATGTCTTTGCTGTATGTGTCGGTTATCTTTCCGCAGTATTTTTCATCGCGCTGTGCTGCTGCCAGGTCTGCGTTGTAGTTGTTCAGGCACGTGTTGAGGGTGTTTGTGCATCCTTCGCTTGTGATGCCATGTGCCATTACTGCATAGCACCATTGGCCAGGGCTTTTTTCAGTGCATGCTGTTGTTTGTGGCGTGATTGTTGTGCTGGCTGCCTGTGCGATTGCCTGCGGCTCTCTTATGCCTAACAGCAAAAGGATTAGGAGGGCAAAAAGCAGGATGAAAATGCTTGGCAGAAGAATGCTTATGAGTGCTCTTGCCTTGCTTATTCCGTGCATTATTGAAATGCCGGTTATTATGACTGCGAGTGTCCAAACTCCAATCACTATTTGTCCGGCAATTGGTATGAGTGATATCAGCATTCCTGGGATTGCGAGCGCTGTTGCGTATGCCAAGACTCTGTACGTTTGGTAAAACCGTCCTGTGCCTCCGAGTGCTATTGTTGAAACATGGAATATGCCTGCGCCTATGAAGGTGAAAGCGAACAGGAATATGATGAAACCAAATGTAATAACTGGCGTCAACAGCAAAACTGACTCCCTAACTAGTATTGAAAGGATGGGATATGCTTGAACCAATACTTGCAGTGCTATCACCCAGATTGAAGACAGCATTGCGCCGAGTATCAGCCCGGTAATCGCAATGAAAAGCACCGGCTCTCCCATTCCTGTTTCCTCTTTTGCTGCACTGAATAATTGTCTTGGCGCCAAAATTGCTTTGCCTGCACGCCAGAAGTAGCCGCGCTTTTCAATTGGTGGTATTGCTATTTCTTCAAATGCTTTCTTGATGTCATCTTCAGCATAACCCGCATCTCTTAGCGCTTGTTTTACTTGTTCTGGCTTGAATCCTTTGGAGAGAACACTCTGTATGTACTCTATCAGCTCTTTTTTCATTAGATGCTTTCCAATAAAAGTTGATTTATAAAGGTTATTGATTCGTAAACCTTATATATTGGCTGTCTTCCCATCGAAGCATGCCAGTAGTCGGATTGCAGTTCAATAAGATTACCGTTGAAAAGGTAGCCCCGGTAAAAGGCAAAGTTTCTGTTAACAATAACGTTGCAATTAAGGATGTTGAAAAAACCGACTTGTCGATTGGTGCTTCGAAGCAGGGTGCTTTAAAGTTCCATTTTGAGTTTACCGCTAATTATGAGCCAAAGATTGCAAACATTACGATTCTTGGTTTTTTGACTTTTTTTGAAAAGCCCGAGCAGGTAAAGTCCATTGCAGATGGTTGGAAGAAGGACAAGAAGCTTCCAAAGGAAGTAATGTCTAGTGTCCTTAATACAGTATTATCCCGTTGTAATATAGAGGCAATGCTGTTTGCACGGGAAGTCAATCTTCCTCCGCCAATTCCTTTGCCCAAGGTTCAAGTTAAGTGATTTTCTTCACTTATTAGGGAAAACTTTTTATATGGCAATTGATATAATAATATGTGATTTTGAGGGGTTATGCAAGATATTAAACTGAAAGTTGCAGAAGCTATACAGGACGACGTTAATAAGGGAATTGTTCGTGTAGACAGCAGTTTCATGCGCGAGATAGATGTCCGTCCGGGTGATATTGTTGAAATTGAGGGCGCGCGCAAGACGGTCGCGATTGTTGACCGTGCCTATCCAGGGGATATAGGCCTTAATATTATCCGTATGGATGGTCTTGCAAGGAAGAACGCGCGTACTTCTATTGGAGAGCTTACTTCTGTGAGAAAAGCCAAGGTAGAGCCGGCCAAAAAAGTCATAATCGCTCCAGCGCGCGAGGGCATCGTTGTCCGCGCTTCTCCAATCTTGTTTAAGCAGAATTTGCTTGGCCGCGCTATGACAAAGGGTGACATTATTGCTTTGGGTGGCCCTAGAAAGCGCAGGAATTTTGATGACGTGTTCAATCTGCTGGAAGATCAAATGATGGCTGTTGGCTTTGGCGACTTGAAGTTTATTGTTGCCGAGACCACTCCAAAGCAGCCGGTTATTGTAACCGAGCAGACCGAAGTTGTTCTTAATCCTGAAGCGATTGAAGTTAATGAGGAGGCTTTGCCAGGCGTTACTTATGAAGACATTGGTGGCCTTCAGTCGGAGATTACCAAGATTCGTGAGATGATTGAGCTTCCCTTGAAGCATCCTGAGATTTTTGAGCGCTTGGGTGTTGAGCCGCCAAAGGGGGTTCTGCTTCATGGTCCGCCAGGAACAGGCAAGACATTGCTTGCAAAGGCGGTCGCAAACGAGACAAATGCGCATTTTATTCTGATTAATGGTCCTGAAATTATGTCAAAGTATTACGGCCAGTCAGAGGAAAACTTGAGGAAGAAGTTTGAGGAAGCTGAGAAAAACGCTCCTGCCATTATTTTTGTTGATGAAATTGACGCTATTGCTACAAAGCGTGAGGAGACAAAGGGAGAGGTTGAGCGTCGTGTTGTTGCGCAGCTTCTTGCATTGCTTGATGGTCTTAAGTCAAGGGGAAAAGTTGTCGTTATTGCCGCGACCAACGTGCCTAATATTCTTGACCCTGCTTTGCGCAGGCCTGGCAGGTTTGATAGAGAGCTTGAAATCGGTGTTCCAAACAAGGAGGGTCGTCTCAATATTCTGAAGATTCATACGAGGAATATGCCGTTGGCAAAGGATGTTAACCTGAAGGAGCTTGCTTCAGTCACTCATGGTTTTGTGGGGGCTGATCTTGCTGCTCTGGCAAAGGAAGCTGCAATGATTGTGCTGCGTCGTGTGTTGCCCGATTTGAAATACGACAAGGATGAGCCTCTGCCTAAGGAAATTCTTGAAAAGCTGTTTATTTCAAAGAAGGATTTCCGTGATGCTTTGAAGGTTGTCAGGCCATCCGCTCTCCGCGAGGTGCTTGTTGAGATTCCGAATGTGAAATGGTCTGATATTGGCGGCCTTGAGGGGCCGAAGCAGGAGCTGAAGGAGGCGGTTGAATGGCCTTTGCAGCATCCTGACTCGTTCAAGCGGCTTGGCGTGAAGCCGCCAAAGGGCATCTTGCTGTACGGTCCGCCGGGCACTGGCAAGACAATGCTTGCGAAGGCTGTTGCGAATGAGAGCCAGGCGAATTTTATCTCAATTAAGGGTCCTGAGCTTCTTAGCAAGTGGGTCGGTGAGTCGGAGAAGGCGGTTCGTGAGGTTTTCAAGAAGGCAAGGCAGACAGCTCCGACAATTATTTTCTTTGATGAGATTGATTCTTTGGCTCCGCGGCGCGGAATGAGCAGTGATACCAATGTGACCGAGCGGGTTGTTAATCAGTTGTTGACCGAGATTGATGGCCTTGAGGGTATGAATGACATTGTTATCGTTGGAGCCACCAATCGTCCCGATATGCTTGATACTGCTTTGCTTCGCCCTGGCAGGTTTGACCGCATTATTCTGCTGCCGTCTCCTGATTATGCCGCCCGCCTTGAAATCTTTAAGGTGCACACCAAGGGCATGCCTTTGAAAAATGTTGATATTGAGGAGCTTGCTCGCAGGACGGAAGGTTATGTTGGTGCTGACATAGAGGCGGTCTGCCGTGAAGCGGCAATTCTCGCCTTGCGCGAAAACATTGGCGCAAAGGAGGTGCTTATGGAGCATTTTGAGGAAGCGATGAAGAAAGTGCATGCTTCCGTTACCAAGGATGTTGAAAAGATGTATGTTGACTTGCAGGAGCGTTTCAGGGGCGCACGTGCCAAGGAAATGAAGCAGGAGCTGCCGATTTATTTCGGTTAGTTTTTATATCTCTTCTTTTCTCCCGTTCACAATGGTCTCACATTTGATTGCTGATTTGCAGAAATTTGACGAGGCGCTCTCGCGTGAGCATTATCTGAATAGTTCTGGTCAGAAGGATGAGCTTGAAAGCTCCAAGATTTACAGACGGTTCAAGCATTTGTTCTCAAAGGAGCATATTGCTGAGGCATACAAAAACATTTCGAACAAGCAGGGACGTCTGCTCTGGGATGCTTTTGTAGGTAATTTTATCGGCAATCAGCTGAAGGGCATTTCTGACAAGTCAAATTCTTACGAGGCGGCAGCCATGATAGATGTTAACGGCCAGCAGGTTCCTTTCAGGCAGGTTTCAATGCTTGTAATGAACGAAGACATCAGGGAAAAGCGCAAGATGCTGTATGATGCCGCCAGGCCGGTCAAGAAAAAGTTGACTTCTTTTGAAAAGCGTTCGTGGAAAAAAGTGTACCAGCTCGTTCAGGAACTTTCTGGCAAGTCGTATGTTGATTATCTTTCATTTGTGAAAGACGTGAATTATGATGGCCTCAGTGTTCAGTTGCGTGATTTTCTTGTTAAAACAGAAGAATTGCACAAGTCGCAGATGGAGAAGAATATGGCATCTATTGGTGTTCGCCTTAAGGATGCGCAGCCATATGATTATGCATATTTTGCACGTGCAAAGCCGTTTGACGCTTTTTTCAAGAAGGAAAAGCTGGTTGAAACTGCGAAAAACTTCTGGAAAGACATTGGTTTTGATATCGACAATCAGAATAACGTCGTTGTTGATGTTGAGGAGCGTCCAAAGAAGGTGCCGCGTGCTTTCTGCATGCCTGTCAGAGTTCCTGAAGAGGTTATCCTTGTTATCAAGCCGCAGGGCGGCCAGGATGACTATCAGGCATTCTTCCACGAGTCAGGTCATACCGAGCATTTTGCCAATACTGATGCAAATCTGCCGTATGAGTTCAGGAATCTTGGCGACCATAGCGTATCAGAAAGTTATGCTTTTCTGATAGAGTATCTGCTTGCCAACACTTTATTCCTGCAGAAATATCTTGGCATGTCTGAAGTTGACGCAAAAAGATTCTCCCAGTTTATCATGGAACAGAAATTGCAGGCATTCCGACGATATGCTGCAAAAGTTCTGTATGAGCTCAAGCTCCACAGAAATGATTTGACAAAACTTGACGATAACTTCCAGCCGGAGAGCGGAAAATATTCTTCTTCTGCAAAAATGTATGTTGATATTCTTACAAAAGCAACCAAAATCAATTACAAGCCTGATAGTTATTTGCTTGATGTTGATTCCGGTCTTTATGCTGCTGACTATTGCCGCGCCTGGATGTTTGAGGTGATGATTCGTAAAAAACTTGAGGAAAAGTTTGGAAAGGATTGGTTTGGGAAACCTGAAGCAGGCGTCTTCTTGAAGGAAATGTGGCGGTGGGGCAGTTCTGGAAAGAGCGTGAACGAGCTTGCGAATATGATTGGGTACGATAAGGTTGACATTTCTTATATAACGCAAGACTTTATTGACTTCTTTAAGCAGTAAATTTTTAAACCGTTGTCTTTCTTAGTAAGTCGATGAAACCAAAAGCAGGCGACAGGGTAAAGCTTACAACTTCTGACGGTGAATTTGAGGGTATCTTATTGCCAAGGCCTGAGCTTTTGTCTCAGGACATTACTGTTCTCAAGCTTAAAACCGGCTATAATATAGGAATTGAGTCTAGGAAAATTAATAAAACTGAGATATTGGAAGCGTACAAAGCTCCGGTTGCAAAGGCAAGAAAATTAAAGCCAAATCCCGACTTGCCAACTGTTGCAATTCTCTCAACTGGTGGCACTATTTCATCACGTGTTGATTACCGCACTGGTGGCGTTTATGCGGACTATGCTGCTGAAGATTTTGTTGCGATGTGTCCCGAACTTGAAGGCATTGCCAACATCAGGGCAGCGAAAGTGATGAGCGTTATGTCCGAGGACGCCATGTCTTCCGACTGGGTGCGTATGGCAGAGGAAATTCTCAATGTTATCAAGGATGTTGATGGCATTGTTATCACTCACGGCACTGACACTATGCACTTCACCAGTGCTGCATTGTCTTTTATCCTCAAAGACCTGAACAAGCCGGTTGTCATTACCGGCGCCCAGCGTTCCATTGACCGTGGCTCTTCTGATGCTTTCATGAATCTCACTTGTGCAGTTATTGCTGCTGCAAAATGGGATGGTGCGGGTGTAGTAATCTGCATGCATGGCACCATGTCTGATGATTTTTGCAATCTGACGCGCGGTACAAAAGTCAGGAAGATGCACACATCAAGGCGCGATGCCTTCCGCGCGATTAATGATGAGCCGTTGGCAAAGATATTCACTGATGGAAGAATCGAAATCACAAATGAGGATTATCAGAAACGTTTCAAAGCTGCGCCGTCTATCCGTAAACTTGACCCGAAAGTTGCTTTGGTCTATTCTTATCCTGACATGGACCCTGGAATTATCGAATATTTTGTCAAGCAGAAAGTGCACGGTATGGTGCTGGTGGGCACCGGTCTTGGCCATGTTCCAACAAACAATCCGAAATCTCTTGAGCCGGCTTTGAAAAAGGCAGCGAAAGCCGGAATTAAAGTTTGTGTTTGTGCGCAGACATTGTATGGCCGTGTTCACCCTTATGTCTATGCAAACCTGCGAAAGCTAAGTATTGGCATTGGTGCGATTTATCTTGCTGATATGCTTCCTGAAGTTGCTTATGTCAAGTTAATGGTTGCATTAAAGCAGAAAAATCCAGAAGAATTCATGTTAACAAACATTGCAGGGGAAATCAGCAGTCGGGAAGTCGATGACTGCTTCCTGAGATGAAGCCAATACAAGATGTGCTTAACCGGATTAAGTGGGATAAGAAGCTCAAGCCAGGTGATTATACTATAGAATATCTTGACTTTGGCAAGCTCAAGGCAATGGCATATACTGATATCAAAAGAATTGAAGAGGGCTTTATGATTGTCGGGGCAGACGAAGCGCATATTCCCCTGCACAGAGTCAGAATAGTGAGAAAAAAAGGAGAAATTGTATGGCAAAGATAAAGTGCGGTTTGGAAATCCACCAGCAGCTTGATACGAAAAAGCTGTTTTGTGAATGTGATTCTGTTATTCAGGAGAATAATCCGCTTTACACAATTATGCGCAAGCTCCGTGCAGTTGTTGGTGAAACAGGGGAGGTTGATGTTGCTGCTGCTCAGGAGGCAATGAAAGGCAAAAAGTATTTGTATGAGGGCTATGACGAAAACTGCTGTCTGATTGAGCTTGACGAAGAGCCGCCGCGTGGTTTGAGGAGCGAAGCTTTAACTGCCGCAATACAAGTCGCAAAACTCTTCAAGGCAAAATTTGTTGATGAAGTTCAGGTAATGCGCAAGACGGTTGTTGACGGTTCAAACACTTCTGGCTTTCAAAGGACTGCATTGGTTGCGTATAATGGCAAGATTGACTCAACGCTTGGCATTGTCTCAATTCCTTCTATTATTGTGGAAGAAGACAGTTGCAGGATTATCAACGATGAGCCGGACCAGTCAACATTCCGTCTTGACCGTCTTGGAATTCCATTGCTTGAAATCTCGACTGCGCCTGACATTGTTTCTCCTGGGCACGCGCAGGAGGTTGCAGAAAAGATTGGCCTTTTGTTGAGAAGCACTGGTAAGGTCAAGCGCGGTCTGGGCACTATCCGTCAGGACCTTAATGTCTCGATTGAGGATGGCGAGCGTGTTGAGATCAAGGGCGCTCAAGATCTTAAGTTGATTCCAAAGCTGGTCGAGCTTGAAGCGCTTCGCCAGCAGAACCTGCTTGATATCAAAAAAGAGCTTGAAAAGCGCAATGTGCGTGATGTAATCGCGCAAATTATGGATTGCACCAGGTTATTGATAAATTCCAAGGCCAAAATCATTCAGTCGACAATTGCAAAAGGTGGTGTTGTTCTTGGCATTAAGCTTTCAGAGTTTAAGGGGCTTATTGGAAAAGAAGTCCAGCCCGGCAGGCGTCTCGGCACTGAGTTTTCTGACCGTGCCAGGGTTGCTGCTGGTGTAGGCGGTATTTTCCACAGTGATGAGTTGCCCAATTATGGCATCCTGCCAGATGAAGTTGATAAAATTGCTAAGCATCTTGACTGCGGTGCTCGTGACGCCTTTGTTCTTGTTGCAGATATGAAGTCAAAGGCAGAGCGTGCTTTGCAGGCCGTTATTGTGCGTGCAAAGGATGCATTGCATGGTGTTCCAAAGGAGGTTCGCCGTGCAAATGATGACGGCACAACTGCTTTTATGCGTCCGATGCCCGGCGCTGCAAGAATGTATCCTGAAACTGATGTTCTTCCTATTCGTTTGACAAAGAAAATGATTGATGAGGTTGAGCTTCCAGAGCTTATTGAGCACCGAATTGCCAGATATGAAAAGCTCGGTCTTGGTCATGACCTTGCAGAGCTGACTGCAAAGTCAGACCGTTCTGCATTGTTTGATGACTTTGTCAAGTCGTTCAAAGGGCTGAAGCCGGCGTATATTGCAGAGCTTTTGATGACTGCGGAGCGCACCATCAAGCGCCAGTTTGGCATTGAAATCTGTCCTTCAGACGAGGATTATTGCGCTATTTTGCAGGCGCTTGAGCATGAAGAAATCTCAAAAGAAAGCATTCTTGAAATATTAAAGGAAAAAAAGCCGGTCAGGGATATTCTTCACAAGTACCGTTTGATGTCCGAGGGAGAATTATTGCGAGCCCTTACACGGATTGTTGAGAACAATAAGGGATTGCCATTTAATGCTTTGATTGGCAAAGCCATGGCAGAGCTGAGAGGCAAAGCTTCAGGCCAGAAGATTGTGGAACTTCTCAAAAAACTAGCGCGTTAATTTTGAATGTTTCTCATCCTGCTCGAAATAATGCGCTTTTTCTGCTTTTTTGCGCGTTAGCCGCAGTATAATCATGATGAACATTCCCGCCAGTATGCCTATTGTGTTAAATATGAAGTCCCACCCCTCGTTTATCCATCCGCCGCCAAGCGCGTCTATCAAGTCGCTTCCTTCTTTGCCTTCAATTCCATCCCCGGGTCCGAACTGGAATGTGCCTTCTCCGAATCCGAGCTGTAAATAGCCGATGAATTCTGAAATCTCAACCACTGCTCCCACTCCGGTTGCCGCCAAAAACACCGCCATCCACAGGAGCAGGTTTTTCTTTGTGCAGAACTGGGAGTCCATCCATTGTCCAAAGAAACGTGAGAACAGAAGTGCAAATGGCAGCGCTCCGAAGAAGTGTGTCAAATGGTCCCATTGTATTGGCACTGGCGAAATGTGATACCATCCAAAAATGCCGCCAGCGTGCAGGATGTGCCCGATTATCAGGAGCGTGAATATAGGCATGTTCATTCTGAACAAGTTATATGTCCATCTGTAAAACAGCGTTAAAATGATGAACGTTGCCAAGTCAGGAATAAAGCCGTATACCCCGTTTATCAGCGCCAGGGGTATCATGAGTATGAAAATTAGCACGCTGATTATTGTCAGTGCATTAAGGTAGCTGTCCCCCATAAGTGAAAATGGCTGGTTATTGTATATATAATTAGCGTAACCTTTATAAGGAGTTGTAAGGTATTTTTCCTTTATGTTGCAGTACATAATATGGGGTATTTCCTTTGTGACCCTTTGGCTGATATTAATCTGGCTGAACTTTTTGTACGCAAAGCCGGCTAAAAACAAGCTTGGGAAACTGCCGAAAATAACTTTTGGCATTCCTGCCCACAATGAAGAATCCACAATTCTCAAGGCAGTTAAATCCATTCTTGCCGCTGATTATCCTTTGGAGAAAAAGGAGATTATTGTGGTTGATGACGGCTCCATTGACAATACTGCTTCTGTTGTTAAGGCATTTGCTGCAAAAAATCCTGCGGTTAGACTTATAATGAAGAAAAAGGGAGGTAAGGCCTCTGCTTTGAACGCGGCACTTGACAGCGCATCTGGTGAGTTTTTTGCTGTTGTCGATGCCGATAGCCGGATTTCTTTTAACAGCATTAAAAAGTCATTGGCTCATTTTTCAGTTAAATCAGTTGGTGCTGTTATCAGCCGTGTTCGTGTTGACAATCCAAGGAACTTTTTGGAGCGCATTCAGCGGTTTGAGTACATTATGTCAAGCATGATTCGGAAGATTATGTGCAATTTTGGCACTTTGTATATGACTCCTGGTGTTTTGTCAATCTACCGCACTTCAGTCCTTAAAAAACTTGGCGGCTTTACTCGTGATCCTAAAAACTTGACTGAGGACCTTGAGATTGCGATGCGCCTGAAACATAACGGTTATGATATCCGTATGGAGAAGGAAAGCATTACGTACACCCATGTTCCAGATTCCCTGTCAGGGTTGTGGAATCAGCGGATGCGATGGGCGAGAGGATACATTTACAATCATATCAAGTACAAGGACATGTTCTTTTCAAGCAAACACGGTATGTATGGTTTGTTCCAGATGCCGTTGAACGTGCTTGCCGTAATTTTGCTTATTGCAAACATCGGAATCATCGCTTATGACTTGTTGAACAGGTCTTTTGATTTCATCTTTAGAAGCATTACGATTCCTGATTATTTCTGGACAACAATTACCGACTGGCCTTCGGTGAAGGAGTTTGTTCTTGGTCATAACATTCAGGTGTATCTTCCAATTATGATTGCTTTTGTTTTGGGAATTTATTTGATTGTTTTCTCCCATCGTTTTTTCCATGAGAGGTTCAGAAGCCAGATTGCTCCATTGCTCGCTTATGTTGTTGTCATGCCTTATTTCTCTACAGTTAATTGGGTGTCTTCTATCGTACAGGAAGTTGCCCGTTCAAAGCGTAAGTGGTAAGCGCGCCGGGGAGGATTTGAACCCCCGATCTTCGGTTTAGGAAACCGCTGCTCTATCCAAGCTGAGCTACCGGCGCATGGTTTTGTCGCTTCTAGAAGATTATTTAAACTTTTACAATCGCCGTCGGTTTATGTATGTCATAAAGCACCTTCCAGAGGACTTTGTAGTTGAGGAAGTCAGCACGGTCAAGCCGTCTTCCGGCTCTTTTGCGTACGTGAATGTCTGGAAGCGTGGCATTGCAACGCTTGAAGCAATGCAGAAGATTGCTGTTGCGTTGAATCTGCCCTTAAGGGAAATTTCCTGTGCTGGAAACAAGGACAAGAGGGCAGTGACTGAGCAGGTTATGGGCATTCATAATGTCTCTAAATATCGTATTGAACAGCTTTCTTTCATTAACATGAAGCTTGCATTCCTTGGCTATGGTCCTGAGCCGGTGCATTTGGGCGACTTGGAGGGCAACAAGTTCAAAATCACAGTGAGAAATATTGACAAGCTTCCCAAAATCTCTGCAAGATTCCGCAATCTGTTTGGAGAGCAGCGTTTCAGCACTAGAAATGCAGAGATTGGAAAACTGTTGGTTAAACGCGATTTCGAGAAAGCCGCTTTGCTGATGGCAAAGCTTCACCCTGGAATTAAAAGAATCTATGCTCACCTTGACCGGCGTGATTATATTGGTGCATTGCGCTGCCTGCCGAGGAAATTGCTGCTGTTGTTCGTGCATGCCTATCAGAGCATGCTTTGGAACAGGGCAGCAATGCAGTCAAATGAGGAAGTTCTGCCGATTGTGGGCTTTGGTTCTGTTGTTTCTGATAATGTCACAAAAAAAATTCTTGCTGAGGAAAATCTGAAGCCATCTGATTTTGTTATTCGTGAATTGCCTGAAATAAGCGCTGAGGGTTCTGAACGGAATGTTTGGTCTGAGGCGAAGGACTTGAAAGTTGGCAAATTGGAGAAAGATGAATATTTTGAAGGCAAGTCAAAAGTGAAATTGGAATTTTTCCTGCCAAAGGGCAGTTATGCAACAGAGTTTATCCGTCAGAGCTTCGGGGTTTGAGTTAAAATCGGTATGATTGCTATTCTTTGAATCGACTTTCTATTTCATCAATAATCCTGCATATTTCCTTGAAGACCGCGTTTATGCTTTTGTTGCCGTCTACACGCCTTACTATTTTTCTTGGCTTGTAATATTCAAGCAGCGGTTCTGTTTCGTCGTGATATTTTGCGAGCCGTTTTTTGATTGCTTCGGGCTTGTCGTCTTCGCGTTGTTCGAGTTTTCCTCCGCACCTGTTGCAGATTCCTTTTTTGCGAGGTGGGTTTTCAGTTCCGAATATTGCGTGGCATTGCGTGCATTCTCTTCTTTCTGACAGGCGTTTCACAGCTTCTGTGTCTGTTATGTCCAGCTCTATTACCAGGTCTATCTGCACTTTTTCGTCCAGCGCTTCTGCCTGCGCCAGTGTTCTTGGGAATCCGTCAAAAATGTTGCCTGTTTCGCTTAGGTGTCTTTCCACCATTTTGACTGCGAATTTGTCAGGAATGAATCCTCCCTTGTCGACGTGTTCCTTCATTTTGAGGATTTCCGGCTCTTTGTTGCGGATTCCTTCCCTGTATAATTGCCCTGTAGAAATGTGTTTCCAGCCGTATTTTTGTGCAAGCAGTTGTGCCTGTGTTCCCTTGCCGCTTCCTTGCGGCCCAATAAGGATAATGTTCATCCAAGGTACTCCAGTAGTTCTTTTGGCTCGACGTGTTTCTGCCAGCACTCGCGCATTTTCCTGATAAGTGGCGCTATTTGTTTTTTGTCCTGCTGCCAAAGGTCGTGTATTTTGCGTATTAATTCCGCGTCAAGCTTATCATCCGCAATGACGTCTGTTTCCATAATTGCTCTGTATTGTTCCATCAAATGCCTGAAAATGTCAATTAGTTGTTTTTTCTCTCCGTTTGTGTAGCATCTGCATTCGTACATTGCTGTGAAGCTGTTCGGGTCAGGAGTGATTGCGCTTTCAAACAAGTCGAGTACTTGTTCAATTTTTTCTCCTATTTTGCGCTTGACCTGTCTTAAAATGAATGCTTTTTGTTCAATTAGCTCAAGTTCGAATTCATTGTTTATTTTGTTCCATTCCGGCAGGATTGGGTGCTCTTTTCGTGCTTTTTCATATGCGTCTTTTATCATGGTTTTATTTCTCTTGCTGTCGTATATAAAATTTGCGTCAGGAAAGGTTTTTATAGAGTTCTTTTGGAACATATTGTCAAACTTTCCCAAATTTTGCCACCGTAGCTCAGTAGCCAGAGCAGCTGACTTGTAATCAGCAGGTCGAGGGTGCAACTCCCTCCGGTGGCTTACCTCACCACACACGCCCCATCCTGGCATCCTTTCACGCATAGGTATTCAGCAATGTATCCTGCCTTGTAAGAATCTTTGTCGCAAACCCCTTCAAGCAGTCCGTTCTCTCTGGGTATTCCTTGGCGTGCAATGTACTCAAAAGTGATGTCCTTCAAACACACATCCGTCCATTGCGTAAAGTTTGTTCCTATTTTTACGCGTGTTGTTGTTCCTTTGAGATATCTGTCGTTTCCATCGGAATCAATGCATCTGTCAGGAACCAGATCGGACGGATACTTTATTAGATACGCTTCAACTATCTCTCTTTCAACAAAGTCCGGTCTGAATGTCTCAACGTATACCAAAGTTGTGCCGCTGCTCCATAGTGCTGAGCGGTGGTCGTCAACAGTCAGGTATATTGCAATTAAATGTCCTTGGTGCCTGCTGATTCCTTTGTTGACGATGTCGTAAAGTTCCGATTTCAAAACTAAGTTTAGCTCTGCGCGTGTTGAAAATTTGAAAATTTGTACCAAAACAGTTGTGTCTGCTGCTTGGTAGCGTGCATCATATCTTTCAACAGGTATTATTCCGAATTTGTCCCGGACGGCGTCGGTTAGCACGGGCATGAAAGCTTCAATTGGTTTGTTAATTATGTGCGCGTTGATGTTTTCCAGTAATTTGGCATCTCGTATTGTTGTTTGGAGGACTTGTATTGGCGTTGCAGCGGGTGTTGGCTCAGATGTCAATTGCGGCTGTTGTGTGCACGCTATTATAAATAATAACAGCCAGTATCTTTTTCGCATAATGTGATGTGGTGAGTGAGTGTTAAAAAAGTTTATTAACTATGTAAAAATGAATGATTTGTGAGGTGGATTAAATGATAAAACTTGAAAGATATGGTGATTCATTTTACGCGGTGTTCCGCATTTTTGTCGGCTTGCTGTTTATGCAGCATGGCTTGCAGAAATTGTTTGGCTTGATTGGAGGTAATGCCGCTTCTGCGTTCAGCTTGATGTGGTTTGCAGGACTGATTGAGTTTGCTGGTGGCTTGTTGATAGCCGTCGGCTTGTTCACGCGAATTGTTTCATTCATTGCAGGTGTTGAAATGCTTGTTGCGTATTTCAAGGCGCACTTTCCTCAGGGCTGGGTTCCGATTATGAACAGGGGTGAGTTGGCTTTGCTTTTCTTCGCGGCATTTCTGGTGTTGATGTCGCAGGGCGCTAAGAAGTGGTCTTTTGACAGTATTTGTTCAAGAAATAATCAGTAATTGCAGGGTCCTGGCGTCATGCCGATGATTCGTCCGGTCGAGCCGCAGATACGCTGGCAGACCATGCGCGCTTGTCCTTCATTGTCTGCGGTGATTGCTTCTGTTGGACAGCTGCACGTGTAGCATTCCTGTCCTTGGGATGGATGCGGCATTATTCCTGCTTGGCAGTCGGCAAGGCATTGCCGCAGTGCTTCTCCTCCGAGTGGCTGTTGTCCGACTGATGGCCTTCCTGGTTCTGTTCCAAAGCATGCTGCCTGACAGTCGGTTACACTGCCGGGTGTTCCTATCATATATCTCCCCGGCTGGTCTTCTGTTGGTATCATTCCGCCGGCATATGCTTCGTATGGGCTTTGGAATTGGCTTGGGTCCAGTGGTATGCTGCCGTACGGTGGTCCGCGGTATGCCATGCCTTCTGGTATTCCGTACAGCATGGTATATGTTAGTCCGATTGCCGCTATGAGCGCGAACGCAAGAAACAGGTATAGTTCTACTCTCCCTCTTTTTGGCATGGAAGGAAGCAATTATCGCTCATTTAAAAATTTTTTTAATCCACGGTTAAGTCAAGTTTCTGGTGCTGGCTGCTCTTGTCCTTTGGACTCATTTTTCTCTCGCAGATGCGGAAAAATGACCTCGGCAAAGCCAAGGCTGAGCGGCCAGCACCATTAAGTTGACAGCACCTTAATCCACAGTCAGCAATTCGTCCAGTTCTTTCTGCCATAGGGCGATTTGCTGGTTGATAATCTTGAGTATTAGGTTTATGTTTACTTTTTGGAAGGGGATTAGAATGTTTGCTTCAAATTTGAGTTTGAGGTCATGGTCGGCGAGCAATGGAAGTATTGCCTTGAGGTCGTCTGTGTTTTGGAATCATCTTTTCATCAATGCGCGGAGGGTATCTATTTGTTCTTGTATGTCTGCTGGTGACTTTGTTGGGTAGCGGACATTTGTTGTCATATGGCTTGATTGTATTGTGGAGTATTAAAACATTGTTAAAATGGTCTTTGTTTTTATTGCACGCAACAACATTTATATAGCATCAGGGCTTTCGAATCCAAAAAGGTGATTGTGATGAAACGCTTGCTGTTCCTCATCGTTCTTTTGGTTTCAGTTACTGTTGTTTTTGCACAGTATTGTCCTTCTCCCAAGGTTGTTGATGGCGAACGTTCGCAAACGTTGCATCTGAACCGGCAGGAAACAGAGTTGTGGCTGAGATATGGCAATAATCAGAATGCTTTGCACCGTCTTGCTTCTCAGCAGGGTTATGTTGCCGTGCAGGCAGCCGAGCAGTTGAAGATGCTGGAGCGTATTTTGGCGCGCGTTGAGCAGGCGCATGAGCAGAACAAGCAGGCGATTGAGCGCCAGTTGTATCAGGACAAGTGCAAGAGCACATTTGCGATTAATGCAAAGGGCCAGTGCACTTCCCAGTTAATGCTGAGCCCTGACTGGAAGAAAAAGGCTGAATACTTTCCTGAGGGTGTCTATTCAGGCGGCTTAAAGGTTACAACTTCTGGTGTTGGCGAGTGCAGCTACCTTGCCCAAAATGTTATTGTGCCTGAAAAGCAGGGGCCGAAATACGTGATTGAGGATAGCGGTCCTTATTTTGACTGCAATAATCCGCCTCCATTGTCGTTCTATTCACGCACTTACACAAGCGTTCACAAGGGCAGGAGCGTTATATTCCGTGTTTTTTCATATAATGACTGGGAAATTCATTGCGCGAATTTGGGAGCAAATTTCTGGGAACTCGTGAAGAAAGTTCAGTATCCTTCTTATCCTGTTGTTCAGCCTGCTCCTGTTACCGGAGGCGCTGCAGGTATTGGTAAGATTGAAACCATTCAGCGCCTTCCTGAGGGAAAGTTGACTGGCGTGTTGGTGCGCACGGATGGGAAAGGGTATCAGACGCGCTATAATTATGTTGTGAAGAATGTTGCGTTGCGCCGTGACCAGAAGGTTGAGTTTGCGCAGGATGCGTCTGGGCTTGTGACGTCTATTGCGCCGGTGGATGATTCGATTGGCAGGGTAGAGACGGTCAAAATGCTTCCAGGAGGCATGGTTTCGGGTGTTATTACGCGTGTTACAGGCGATGGCTCGCAGCGTTTGAATTTTTTGGTGAGCGACATGAAACTGCGGCAGGGTCAGAAGGTGAAGTTTAGGCAGTCGGCAACGGGCTTGGTTACCTCGGTTGAGTTGGTTTCTTGAGTATGCTTGATTTGTATTTTTCCGGCTGGTAGGCATGCGCTCTGATAATTTCAGGGTGTAGTCCTCTCTGCGCCAGAATTTCTTTCAGCTTTTCTTCATCCACTTGTTGGTCGTATCCGAGGCAGATGACGTCGGGTTTTTCCTGCTCTACAATCTTTAGTTTGTCTCTTTCGTTGCCGAGTAATGCCTTGTCAACAATTTTTTGCTCTGCAACGCGCGCAAGGCGTTCTTTTTCTTTAAATTGCGGATTTTTTCCTTCTTTTCTCGCATTTGACTCGCGCGCCACTACAACAAGATAATCGCCGTGTTTTTTCGCTTCTTCAAAATAATGTAGATGTCCTAAGTGCAAAAGGTCAAACGTGCCTGTGCACATTACTTTTCTCATGGTCGTATTGTATGTACGTCAGAAATATATCTGTCTTTCTTTTAAGGTTAAGTTATGTGGAAAGAACAGTGACGGATAAGCGCTGGTTGACGCGTGCGCAAACTCCCAGCTGCAACACGGGCCCTGTGCTGAGCGCTTGGCTAAACGCCTGGACCCCTCCTCGTTGTTCTTTTTACAGTTATAATTTCAAAGAACGAGTCCTGCCATCGTAATGTGTGTTATTGTCCGAAGGGCTCAAATGCAGAGATAAAAATTATTTCGCTTTTTTCTGGAACTCGGTATACCCGCATCCGCCACAGTACAATCTGTCTTTGTGCTGTGCCATGAAGAATCCTTGGCCGCATTTTGGGCAGCTTTTGTTTTTCCTTTCTAATTTCTCGCCTTTCTTTTCGTATAATTTCCATGCGCCTTTTTCTGGGGGTCCTTTTTTCTCCGGTTTTTTTGCTTCTGGCATTTGTCATCACTTCGCTGGTGCCTGTGCAGGCGCTGCTTTCTTTTCTTTTTTCTTCGGCTCTATCTTGTCAAATTGTTCTTTAGAGGCATACGCGACTGCTTCAAAGCTCGCTTTTCCACCGCCGAATGAGCCATAGATATGTCTTATAGCAACCAATTCAGGTGCAACTCCAAGTTTTTTTCCTAATTCTTCCTGCAATTGTTTGTTGCTGGGTGTTGCTCCCTGGAATGTTATTTCTCCTGTTATTTCCTGCCTTTTCAATAATGGGTTTTCTTTCTTTTCTATTTTTAGTTCCATTTAGGTCACCTTGATGGCGTATTCGCCGTCTGCTTCTGCTCCGATTTTCTTTGCTATTCCTGATTGTTTTGTGTCAACAATGTAGATGCGTCCTTTCCAGTTGGTTACGGATTGTGATGTCTTGCAGTTTGGGCATTCTTCCCCTTCGAAGAAGTATTTGCATTTCTTGCACGCTTTTTTCTTGCTCATTTCTCTTTCTCCTTGGCTTTCTTCTCAGCTTTTTCTTCCTTTGCAGCCGCTTCTTCTGCAAGCCACTCGAGCTTGCCCAGCCCTGGCTGCCGCATTGTTAGGCCAATCTTTGGGTTGGTAACATCTTTGAATGATACTGCTATTACTCTTGCCCTGCACGTGTCTCCTACTTTTAATACTCTTTTGCTGTCTCTGCCTGAAAGAGTCTTGTCTTTTGCAAAACTGACAAAGTCGTCCATTGTCTGCGAGATGTGTATCATGCCGTCAATTGGACCCAGCGTGATAAATGCGCCGAAATCTGCAATGTCCTTTATTTTGCCCTGGCACACTTCTGACATTTCTGGTGTGAATGCCAATAACTCAAAGGTCGTATCGTAATAGCTTGCGCCATCGCCCGGAATAATAACCCCTTCGCCAATCTCTTTGATGTTCGCAACGTCTATTACAACTCCAAGGTTTGGGTCTATTAAGCCGTCATATTTCTGCTTGACTGCCTTCAGAACTGCTTCATTTACATCGAATGCAAACAGCCTGGGCGGTACTCTGATGTGGTCTTTGACTTCTACTTTGTAAAACATTTTGTGGTCTCCATCAATAACGGCAGGAAGAGAACCCCCGTTATCTCATCTGCAGATGGAAAACCAGCTGCCCCTTTATAAAGGTTACGCCTTCACAACTGCAAGCTTTTTCTGCCCTCTGATTATTACAACATCCTGTTTTTTCTTCTTGAGCTTTTGTTTCAGTGCCTTGTCCATAGTGGCTATTATGTGTCGTTCATCGGCTTTTTCAAGCAATAGCTTGTCTGTATGCCCGCCGGATGTTGCAATTATTGTTACGTGCTTTGTAAGCAATATTGTCTTCGCAAGTTTTGCCCATTGTCCTTCTTTTTTTCCACGCGCGATTATTGCATCCAATTCTTCCAGTGTCCTGTCAAGCACAGCAACTTCAAATGAAGTGTCCAATATTCTTGTCAGTTCTGCGTGTATGTCTATCTTGTGCTTTGCGCATTCTATTAGGAAGTTAGTGTCCACGAGTACGGTTTTCATGGCTGCGTGCTGCAAAAGTTGTTATGGTTGCAAGAACAATGCTGTAAAGGATGAATGTGAGTGTCATGTCAATGACGGTTGCGATTTCCGAGAGGTCGTATACTGCCAGTACAAAGACAACTGCAACGGAAGCCAGTCCTTTTGGCGCGCTTAATGTCATGAACATTTTTTCTGATGTGCTGTAATTGTCTCCCCACGTGCCGAGCGATACTGCTGCAAACCGTATTGCGAGATATGCTGCAAAGAGAAGCCCTGATGTGATGAAAAATTCAAAGGTGTAGGGAATGTCAATGATGACTCCTGTCAGTACAAACACAAGCACGTATAGCGCTTTTGTTAGTACACTTTCTGCTGTGAGCAGTTTGAATTTTTCTTTTACATAAACGTTGCCAAGGAAAAGGCCGAGTGTTGATGCTGCCAATACTCCTGCTCCTCCGAGGTTTTCTGCAAGGACGTATGCCAATAGCGCTGCAATGATGACTGCCAGTGGCGAATATACTTCTGTGTATGCATGCTGGACAAGTTTGAAGAGAATTACCCCGACAAATATGCCTGCGCCTAATCCTACAATTATGTTGAGCAAAAATGGTACGAGCTGCTCAAACAAACTGCTGAGTGCCATTGACGGCACGCTTTGCATCAGCTTGATGACCAGGAATGGCAGGATTACTGTGAATGGTGTGTTGAAGATGCTTTCAAGACGCAATAGTGTTTTTGGGCGCGTTTTTGTTATCAGTCCAAGTGTAATTTCTGGTGCTGTGCCTATCATTATTGTTGCAAGCAATAAACTGCTGTAAATTGACAGACCGAGAAGGAACTGTGCGATTGTAGTGAAGAATACGGCCAGGAATACGACGACGCAGATTGTCAGCTTGAATGCTTTTGCACTGAAGGTGTCCAGCTCGCGCAGACGTAATTGAGTTGTCGAGTCAAAGCTGACCATTGCCAGTGCCAATATTGCCAGTCCGTTTAGGAATGTTATTGGCACTTGCACGACTGGCTGTCCGTGGTAGGTAAGTTGTGCGAGCAGCATGCCTGCAATCAGAAGCAGGAGGACATCAGGCACTCTTAGTTTTTTTCCTATCCAGGAGCAGAGCACTCCGACGAATAACAACACTGAGATGGAGGTGATTATTAGCAATGCTTCCTGCATGTGCTGTGTGCAGCGCGAATGCTATATAAACTTTCGTCACGACCGCCCGGGGTGCAAGGTCGATGCAATGTAGCACGCTCTGTATGATTACTCAGTCCAAACTCTATAACTTTTTAAACAAGCCAGTGATAGCACACGTATGCGTTATCAAAAGATTTTCAAAGAGGTTCTTGCCGAAATTGTTCCTTCAAGGGAAGAGCGCCAGAAATTGTTCAGTCAGGTGAACATGTTTATAGCGGACCTGAACAGGGAACTTGCACGCACTCGTGTCAGCGCTAAGGCGGTGCTGGGCGGCAGTTATGCCAAGGATACCTGGCTTTCTGGTGATTATGATGTTGACATTTTTGTTAAATTCAACCTTGCCCATAAAGAGCAGAATCTTTCAGATATTCTTGAGCGCGCCTTGAAGAAATGGCGGCATGTGCGCATTCATGGTAGCCGTGATTATTTCTGGGTAAGTAATGGCATAAAATATGAAATTGTACCGGTGCTGGACATTCAGAAAACTGATGATGCTGAGAACGTGACTGATTTTTCTCCTTTGCACGTTGCCTGGGTGAACAGGAAGGGTTCAAGGTTCAAGAATGATATCCGTCTGGCGAAAAAATTCTGCAAGGCAAGCAATTGTTATGGTGCTGAGAGCTATATTCGCGGTTTTTCAGGCCACGTGCTTGATATTCTGGTCATTTATTACAAGGGCATCATTAATTTGTTAAAAGCAGCCAGGAATTGGAAGCCAAAGGTTGTGCTTGATTATAATAATGTGTACAAGGGCAGGGCTGCAATGATGCTTAATAAGAGCAAGATAGAAGGTCCTTTGATTCTGGTTGATCCTGTCCAGCCGGGAAGGAATGCCGCTGCTGCGTTGACGCAGGAAAACTTTGACCGTTTTGTGGGAGCCGCAAAGAAGTTTCTTAAGAGGCCGAGCAAGGAATTTTTTGTTGAGAAAACCGTTGATTTTTCAGCATTGATAAAGAAAGGTCATCTTATTTTGGTTAAAGTTAAGACGTTGGACGAAAAGGAGGATGTTGCCGGTACAAAGTTTGTTCGCGCTTTTGAACACGTGCGTGCCCAGCTTGCTGATTTTAATGTTAAAGACGCTGGTTGGGTATGGGATAGAAGGGAAAACGGTGTCTGGTGGTTTGTTTTGGGCAAAAAGCAATTGCCTGCAATAATCGACTGGCCCGGCCCTCCGCTCAAGTTCTCTGAAGCTGTAAAAAAGTTCAAGAAAATCCACAAAAAGACATTTGCAAAGAAAGGGCGCGTTTGGGCAAAGGTGAAGCGTGAGGAAACAACTCCTGAGCAGGTGTTGAAGCGTGTCCTTAATTCCGATTTTGTCAAACAACGGGTGAAAAAAATATGAATCCTCTTCTATGGGCTGCCTTGCTGAGCATGACTCCTGTTGTTGAGATGCAGGGCGGGATTCCTGTGGCGATTGCTGCCGGCTATCCCATCTGGGTTGCTCTGGCTGTCTGCCTAACTGCAAATCTTCTTATTGTTCCTATTTTGTATTTCTTCCTTGAGGTTATTCACACGCGTATTCTGCACGTTAATCATACGTATCAATCCTTGTTTGACAAGGTGATGGAGCGCACGCGAAGAAAGACGCACAAATTGGTTGAGAAGTATGGGATGTATGGCGTGATTATTCTTGTGGCGCTTCCCGGTCCAGGTACAGGTGCCTACACGGCAACGCTCGCCTCCTGGTTTTTTGGTATGAATAAGTGGAAGGCGTTCATCGCTATTTCAATTGGGATGTTTATTGCCGCGCTGGTTATTCTTGCAGCGACGCTTGGAATTATGAACGGCTGGAAGTTCTTTGCGTAACTATATTTCAATTTACCAATAATGATTTTAATAAGTGTATTTTTCCAGAAGCATGCACGTGTTTGACAAGCTTATTCCATTCTTATCAGAGCGTTTGCAGCGCCCCGGTTCTGCTGTTCTTGTCGGCTCTCACGAGCGCATTCCTATAAAGCGTGAGTTGTTCAGGCAGTTGGCTCCAATAACCAGCTCCCTGCTTGTTTTTGTTGACGGTGGAAATGGCGAAATTGTGAAAGGCCCTAACGTAAGTGTTCAGTTTGTCCGCTTGTATGCCACGTGGTATGAGCATGGTGTGCGTGTTTCACGGGAGCTGCGAGAAATGTACGTGGCAGTGCTTGCTTTTCAGAAGGGTCTTGACCTTGGTTTTGAGGCGACAGTTTTCAGCAATGAAGGTGCTGAGATGCAGAAGTTTTCTTTTGATGCGTATGATCCTGCTTTGTCTTTTGCAGGCAGGCGTGCCGAGCCGTCTGCTGTTGCCAATCACGTGAGAAAGCTTTTGGAGTTTCGTTTTGCTGATGAAATTTGCAGTAAAATGCCTTCTGGTATTTTGGTGCGTGATGGTGATTTGGATGCGAGGGGAGAGGTTATGGAGGAGTCGTTTCGGCAGTTGCGTGTCACTGCCTTGCGCAAAAGCGTGGTTGTTCTTGGCTTGTCCAAGACATCCACGTTGTGCACTGATAGCGGTAATAGCGCGCTTGCCGTGCTGGGAGGGCTTGCGCCTGCTGGTGCGTGGTATTATTATGCTGGCGGGAATGTTGCGTTTGTGAAATTGCATCCCGGCTCAAGATATGTTTTCCGTTGTGATGTTTTTCCGCACGACCGTGAAAAATTGCCGGGTGCGTTGTCCGCCTTGGCTGCCAATGCAGCAGACCCTTCTTTGCTTGGCTATCCATATGGTCTTATTGATGCCGACAAATTCGCCCAAGTGACAAAAGATGAAACAGAGCAGCTGAGAGCTCGTTTTGCAGTGAAGTCAAGGGAGCTTTTCCGCAGTATCGAGGCAGCTGTCAATGCGCATGATGTATTAAACTCCTTCTGAGTAATTACATATCTTTTTATGTCCCTTCTCGATAGGTTTGCCAAACGGAGGTTGATACTATGGATGGGAAAGCAGGACATTGGGCATTCTTGATTGGTGTTGTATTGGCGGTTATTACGGGCTTTGTACCGCAGTTGCAGACGCCTACGGTCACCTGGATTCTGGTGTTGTTGGGTCTGATTGTCGGTTTCCTGAACATTACTGCCAAGGAAACGCAGGAATTCCTGGTAGCGTCCATTGCATTGCTGCTGGCAGCTAATTCTGCAAGCGGCATTGTCCAGCTTGGTCTGACCACGTCGGTTATTTTGTCAAACGTCGTTACGTTTGTGTTCCCGGCGGCATTGTTGGTTGCCTTGAAGACCATCTGGCAGCTCGCATCGGAATCGTAAGATTTTTATTTTGTTTATTCTTATTTGAGCAAAGCGAAAATAAAAGTGTTTGCCAACGGAAGTTGGCGACATTTTTCAATTGTTAGAGAGTGAAGTGATTTGAACTACGACAGAAGGCATGTTGAATCAATCAAGCGCAGGAATCAAGTGAACCCGTTGCCTTTTCTTAGGATGTTTTTGTTGATTGCAGCGTTGGTCTTTGCTCTGGTTGCAGTTCTTCGCTAGCGTAGCGGAACGAATATGTACCCGCCAAGTTTTTCATACAAATAGTCCTTTCCTTTTCGTCTTACGCGTATCAGTTGCTGTCCGTATTCAGGTCCAACTGGCATGAGCAAAACTCCGTCATCTTTTAATTGTTTGAGTAGTGCAGGAGGTATTTTCTTCCCTCCTGCTGTTACAATAATCCTGTCATAAGGCGCTTCTTTCGCATATCCTTTTTTGCCGTCTGCGCAGACGACCTTCACGTTTTTGTATTCTTTCAGGTTTTTTCGTGCAAAATCTGCCAGTTCTTTGATGCGTTCTATTGTTATTACTTTTCTCGCAATTTTGCTCAGCAATGCCGCATTATACCCGCTGCCAGCGCCTATTTCAAGCACTTTCATCCCTTTTTTGGTTTCCAGCGCATCAAGCATCAGCACTACTGTGCTTGGCTGTGAGATTGTCTGTTCTGCAAGTATGGGCAGGGCATTGTCATCGTATGCCATTTCTTTCCATTCAGGAAGCACAAAGTTCTCTCGAGGCACTTTTTTGAATGCGTCTATTATCTTCTTGCTTATCTTCATGTGTTCAAACTTTTTTATTAGCTGTTCTTTCATGTGCTTGAAACTATAAACCATAATATTTAAATACATTCTTTGCCGATTTAAAAGTAAAGAGGTGTTGCAGTGGATAAGTCAAAGGCATTCATTCTCTGGTTTAATGAAATTGGTATAGAAGATATTCCGTTGGTTGGTGGTAAAAACGCTTCTTTGGGCGAAATGTATCAAAACTTGACGCGAAAGGGCGTGAAGGTGCCGAATGGTTTTGCGATTACTGCTTATGCGTATCAGTATGTTCTTGAGAAGTCAGGCGCAATGTCTGAATTAAGGAGCGCTTTGCGCGGGTTGAATGTAAAAAACGTTTCCGCTTTGGCAGAGGCAGGCAGAAAAGCCAGGGATGTAATTATGCATTGTGAGTTTCCTCCTGAGCTGCAAAAGGAGATTATTGCTGCGTATGAGCAGTTGTCAAGGGAGTCGCGTGCAAAGAATATCGATGTTGCTGTCCGTTCTTCTGCTACGGCAGAGGATTTGCCTGAGGCCTCTTTTGCCGGCCAGCAGGAGACCTTTTTGAACATTCGTGGCGCGCATGAATTGTTGGATGCATGCAAACGCTGTTTTGCTTCTTTGTTCACCAACCGGGCGATTGCGTATCGTGCTGAACACAAGTTTGACCATTTCAAGGTTTACTTGAGTATTGGCGTGCAGCGGATGGTACGCTCTGACCTTGCCTGCGCGGGTGTTATGTTCACGCTTGATACCGAAACCGGCTTTCCGAATGTTGTCTACATCACTGGCAGTTATGGTCTGGGAGAAAGCGTGGTGCAGGGTGCGGTGAATCCTGATGAATTTTATGTTTTCAAACCGACTTTCAGGGATGGCTATAAGCCGATTATTGACAAGCGTCTTGGGGAGAAGGCAACAAAGATAATTTACGCTGAGGAGGGCACGCGCCCTGTGAAAAAAGTGGACACTCCTATTGAGGAGCGGAGGCAGTTCTGCCTGACTGACGATGAAATCCTGACCTTGGCTGGGTGGGCAATGACTGTTGAGGATCATTACAGCCAGAAGAAGAAAAAATGGACTCCGATGGACTTGGAGTGGGCAAAGGATGGCAGGACTGATGAGTTGTACATCGTGCAGGCCCGTCCAGAAACTGTGCAGTCGCAAAAGAACAGGAATGTTGTTGAGGAATACAAGCTTTTGCAGAAGGGCAAAGTGCTTGTAACAGGTAAAAGCGTTGGCAGCAAGATTGCACAGGGCCAGGCGCATGTTATCCGTGATGTAAAGGATATAAAGCAGTTCAGGCCTGGCGAGGTGTTGGTGACAGAGATGACAGATCCTGACTGGGTGCCTATTATGCGCATTGCGTCTGCTATTGTTACCAACAGGGGTGGAAGGACTTCTCACGCTGCCATTGTGAGTCGTGAGCTTGGTCTGCCTTGCATTGTTGGCACTAATAATGCAACAAGGGTAATAAAGAGCGGTCAGAAAGTCACGGTCAGCTGCGCTGAGGGTGAGCACGGTGTTGTTTACGATGGCTATCTGAAATTCAGGGTTGATCGTGTTGATATTCAGAATATGCCTCGCCCTAAGACAAAGATAATGATTAATATTGGCAATCCTGATGAGGCGTTTGAGCTTTCTTTTCTGCCAAACGATGGAGTTGGCCTGGCGCGCGAGGAGTTTATTGTGAACGAATACATCAAGATTCATCCGATGGCATTGATTAACTTTGACAAGGTTGAGGATGCCGCAACGCGCGAGGAGATTGAGGAGCTGACTGCCGGTTATAAGGACAAGAAGCGGTTTTATGTCGACAAGCTCGCGATGGGCGTGGCAATGATTGCGGCGGCGTTTTATCCGAAAGATGTTATTCTGCGCTTTTCAGATTTCAAAAGCAACGAGTATGCGAATCTGATTGGTGGGAAATATTTTGAGCCGAAAGAGGAAAATCCGATGATCGGCTGGCGTGGTGCTTCTCGATATTATAAGCCCGGTTATAAGGACGCGTTTGCGCTTGAATGCCAGGCAATCAAAAAAGTCAGGGATGAATTTGGTCTTGTTAACCTTAAAGTCATGATTCCTGTCTGCCGTACTCCGGAGGAGGGCAGGAAAGTAATTCAGGTGATGAAAGAAAATGGCTTGCAGCAGCGCAAAAACGGGCTTGAAGTTTACGTGATGTGCGAGATTCCAAGCAACGTGATTCTTGCTGATGAATTTGCCGGGATTTTTGACGGTTTCAGCATTGGCAGCAATGATTTGACGCAGATGACGCTGGGCATTGACCGTGATTCAGAGCTGGTTGCTGACATTTACGATGAGCGGAATGAGGCAGTCAAGCGGATGGTGGCGCAGGTTATCAAAACAGCGAAAAAGGCGGGGCGGAAGATTGGCATCTGTGGCGATGCCCCTTCGACGTATCCTGAATTTGCCGAGTTTCTTGTTGATTGCGGTATTGACAGCATATCGCTTAGTCCTGATGCAATCATAAGGACGCGCTTGGTTATTGCAAAGCACGAAAAAAAATGAACGGGTTGAAAAAGCTGTTTGATGAGGAGAATGCAATTCAGGAAGCGGTTAAGAGGATTTCGCATGGCGTGCTTGACCTGAGTGATTATGTTTTGTCAAAGTCCGCTATCGAGCTTGCTGAAGCTCAGGTCGTTGGGAAAAACGTCAGGAAGGCCTGCGACGATATCAACGAGCACGTGCACAAGGCGCGAAAGGTGCTTGGGGCCCTGCTTACCGACGCTGTTCGTGTGCAATTCAAGGGAAAGGAGCGCGCTCTGCACGAAATTGAAAATGAGCTGTCATTGATTCACGGCGACCTTGAGGCGATTGGTTCTATTGCTGAGCGTTTTTATGACGCTAAAGACAGGAAAGCCGCTTTCGAAAACCTTAACCAGCATTATTCAGAGCTTGTGCGGCATTTGACGAGTTTGATGCTTGAAGAAGCATCTTTGAAATAATTTACGCATCGTGGTAACAAACATTTATAAGCTGTCAAAGCGAATTATTTTTCCATATGGGAAGCAGAGGAAGGCCGGTTAAATCAGAAATCCGTCAGAACATTGTTGAAATCCTGAGCGTTATCGGATCTGCGTATGGTTATAAGATTCATAAGTATTACAACGAATTGTTTCCTTCCTGCACGAGGGAAAATATTTACTATAATTTGAGAAAAGGCGTAAAACTCGGCGAGTTTGAGCTGGCTGAAGTCAAGCAGGAGAAGGGCGCCTATAGTTGGGGAACAGTTGTGGAAAAGAAATATTACAAGCTCGGTCCTTCCGCAGTGCCGCGCGGCAATCCAAGGGTAAAGGAATTCTTTGATAAGTTAAAATCTGGAAAGTGATTACTTCTCATCAATGCTCTGCAGAATAAGCAAATCCTGCGTGGTTAACTTTTCCCCTTTTTTCATCTTTTCCTTGACTTCCTGCTGTAATTCTGAAAGCTTTTTTTTCTTTTGCTGTTCTGTTTTGAGCTTTTCTTCCTTGATTTCTTCACCTATTTCTTTGCGTAATTCGGTTAATTTCGCGCTTTTCTCGTCAAGTGGTCTTGATTTCTCGGCAAGCTCTGCCTTTTTCGCTTCTATTTGCTTTTTAAGCTCATCTTCCTTCTTCTTTAATTCATCCACTTTCTTGCTCAATTCCATTAATCTCTCGTGCTTTTGCTGTGATATCTTTGCCTTTTCCTGAATTGTGGAGTGCAATGCATCCGCCTTGTCTTTCAATGCATCTATTTCCTTGCTTAGTCCTCTTGTGTCTTCCAGCATTCCGCTGACTTTTTGTGCTTCTTTCAGTTTTTTCTCCAGATCGCGGATGGTTTTCATTATTTTCTGTTCTTTTTCAAAAGAGGGCGCCTCTGTTTCAATCTGATAATGCAATCTTTCAATCCGTTGTTTCAGCGCTCCAGGGCTTTGCCGTACGCCGTGCTTTGTCTCGACTTCTTTTTTCACGGAAGACACTTTCTTGAAGGCATCAATTTTTTCTTTTATCTGCTTGGCAAGAATATCCCTTTCCGCTTTTGCTGCCTTTACCTCGGCAGTTAGTTTATCTCTGTCGCGCCTTAATTCCTTTATTTCTTTTATAAATGTGGAAATTTGTCTGCCGAGGGTGTTGCGTTCTGAGAACAGTTTTTCTTTTGAGTCTGCGAGCTCTTTTAAGCTCGTGCGAAGTTCTTTGATGTCTTTTTGTAGGGCATCAATTTGGCGCTGTATCTGCTGTTTCTCTTGCGGTGTCAACATGTTCCCTCTGGCTAAATGAATTAAACATAAAAAATTTAGCCGAAGAGTGCGCTAAGTCCGGCAGCGGCTGCTTCTTCTGATTTCTTTTCTTCCTCCGCTGACTTCTTCTTGTCTTCCTTCTTCTCGCCGGCCGGTGCTGCTCCTGCTGCAGGTGCTGCGGCAACCGCCACTGGTGCTGCTGCCTTTTTCATTGCTTCGTCAATGTTGATGCCTGAGAGGCTGGCAACAAGTGCCTTGACGCGTGCATCGTCCACTTTGACGCCTGCTGCTTCAAGCACTTTTTTGACGTTTGCTTCTTCCACTTTCTGTCCTGCCTTGTGGATTAGCAAGGCCGCGTATATGTATTCCATTTTGTTTACCTCCGAATGTCAATTAGGAGACCCGACAAAAAAGTTTGTCGCTGTCTCTTGTCAATGTTTATTGAAATGTTATGTTTCCTTCTGTGGCAACTGCCTGCGCTTGGCGCTGTGCTTTTGCCAAAATTTCCTCGACAATTTCAGGTGCCATGAAGCTGCCTTCTATGCCGACTGCTTTTGCCTCCCTGAATGCTCTGCCCAGCAGTGTTTCGATGGTGTCAGGTGTTGTATAACTTATTTCGATTGCCAGGTTGAATGCTCCACCTGCTGCTCCCATCAGGTCCTGCATGAACTTTGTCTCATCTATGTCAAGTACTGATTTTGGATAGATGATTCCTTTTTCGTAAACGCATGATAGGTCAAGGCCGATTTCCATAGGCTCAATGCCCAATCTTTGCAGCATGCTTGCGAGTTTTGCATTGATTGGCTCGCCTTCCCTTACAACTGTTGTGTCTGCTTTGACAGCGACTTTGCCTCCTTCAACTCCTGCTTTAATGCCAAGTGCTGCGAATTCTGAAATGACTGGTCCGGGCGTGAATGGTGTTGGTCCTGCTGGAACAATGATATCGCGTGGCGCAATCTGTCCTGGCTTTGCAGCCGCTGGTGTCTTGCTTTTCTTGATTATTTTGTAGAGCGCAAATGGATTGTCTTTTGTGAACATCAATGCCGGCATTCCTTTCACGTTTTCAATGAGTTTGTCGCCGTTTTCCAGTTTCAAATTCTTTAGTCCGAGCTCTATGAGTGTTTTTCTTGTCATAACCAATTCTACTTTGCCGCGCAGTTGCTTCTTCATCTGCAGCAAACTGCTTGCTGGCAGTCCTTCCATATTGAGGATGCCGATTATTGGATATTGCTTGCCGAGTGTCAGGATTTTCTTGACAACTTCCTTCTTCTCTGGCGCTGCTTTGGAGGTCTTGGCCATTTTACTCAGCCGCCTCCCCTGGCGCATCATCTGCTTTCTTGGCTTTCTTTGCCTTATTTGACCTTTCTGCTTCTTCTTTCTTTTCTTTAGGCGCTTCTTTTTTCTTCTCAGCCGGTTTTTCAACCTTCGGCATCTTTATTCCTTCTTCTGTTATAGTGACCGGCTGGCTCATTGAGAGCTTGAGCATAACTGTTTTGATGTTGTTCTTTTCCTGAGGCAGTTTGTGCAGCACGTTGCTGTATACCGCCATCATGTTTTCTGCTATCTGTTCGTCTGGCATGTCTTCTTTTCCAACCATCACCTTGATGCTTGGCTGTAATTTTGCAGAAACTTTTATTGTCTTGCGCAGGTTTTCAGTTAATACCTTCAGGTTTGCGTTTGGAGGCACAACGCATCCTGCTTTTGGGTTTGGCATCTTGCCTCTTGGGCCAAACACTCTGCCGAATGTCTTTGCAACATCTGGCATTATGTTTGCTTGTGCGATAAAGTAATCATATTGTCTTGATATTTTCTTTATTTCTTTCTTGTTTGCCGCATACTGAGGGAAGTTGTCATGCATTATTACCAGTTCGCAGTTGGCTTTTGCCTGTTCCTGCAGTTCAGGTCCTACCAAAGCGCCGATTTTTGTCGGTTTTCCTTTTTCAAATGGCAGTTTTACCCATAATTCCACTTGTTCTTCCGGCTTTTTGAGGTCCAACTGTTTGAGGTTGATTATGAAGTCGTATGTCTGTTTAAACTTGCGTTTAGGAAGAGCTTTCAGTGCTTGTATTGCTTCAATGAATTGTTTTTTTTCCATATCATCCCTTCCACCGAGGTGGTCAAGTTATTGGGAATGGTATTCAGCCGAGAATGGTGATATATAAAGTTATCGTCCAAACCTTCTTTCCCTGTTCTGGAACTCTTGTATTATTGCAGTAACATCTTCTTTCTCTATTTCCGGCCAGAATTTTTCAATAAAAATCAGCTCTGAGTATGTGCTCTGCCATGGTAAAAAGTTTGATGTTCTTTTTTCTCCGCCTGTTCTTAATATCAAATCAGGTGCAGAGTCCAGCCATAAGTGTCTGCCAACTTCTTTTTCGTCAATCTTTGCAGGATCAATCTTTCCTTCCTTTGCTTCCAGTGCAATCTTTTGTACAGCATCAATAATTTCTTCCCTGCCCCCGTATGCCATTGCGAAATTCACTCTTCTTGGACCATTCTCTTTTGTCGCGTCCATAACTTTGTTCTGCAGTTCTTGTAACTCTTTGGGCAGCATCCATTGTCTGCCGATAAATCTTATTCGTATGCCTTTTTCTTTCAATTCAGTGAGTTTCTCTGGTGTCAGAAGTTCATCGCATTCTTTTTTGAATATGTTCATAATATGCTCAAACTCGTCTTTTGGCCTGTCAAAGTTTTGTATTGAAAAAACATAAGCTGTTATTTCTTTAATACCCAGTTCAAAGCACCATTCTGTGAATTTTCTGAATTTTTCCGCTCCCCATTCATGGCCTTTCCATGGTTTGACCATCAGTCGTTTTGCAAATCTTCTGTTTCCGTCAACGATAACTCCGATATGTCTCGGTACTTCACTCATTTTTTCACCTGTTCAAATAAATGGACGAATTGTTCATTGCTCAGCTTAAGCCCGGCTTCAAGCACCAAGGTTGCCAGTTTCTTCGCGCTTTCGTCCGGCCTTTCTTCTGGTGCAAATGTGAGAAGTTGTTGCAAAGTATGGTCGCATAAATATCCTTCGTTCATTGCAAGTACGACTTTCTTGCTGCCTTCTCGTACACTCCTATCAGTAAGATTCACGAAAATATTTTCTTGCTTTAGTACGTTTCCATCGCGTACAAATCCGTGATTAATGAGCTCTTGTGCTACTGCTTCGAGTATTGCTGGCTGTAATCCTGTTGGCAGTTCAAGTAGTCCTTCAGAAAAGCGTGTTGGTGTGAAAGTTTTTCCCAGGTATTTTGATACTCTTTGCCTGCTTCCCCATGGTGTCCATTCGTTCTCCACCAGGTAGGCGTATGGTCTTCCTTTGATTTTTTTGATTCGTACAAACATGCCAATAGGCACTATGGGGCTTACTTTTATATTTTATGATTATCGGTGCTGTCAACTTAATGGTGCTGGCCGCTCTGGACTCATTTTTCTCTCGCAGGTGCGGAAAAATGACCTCGGCAAAGCCGATGTAGAGCGGCCAGCCAGCACCAGAAACTTGACTTAACCTGATTATCAATGAACAAACCGACTGGACGGAGTTCAGTGTGCATTGTGAGGCGTGTTTTGTTTGCGTATCTGTTGCTTAGAAAATTCAAAATTTATTTGAGTTCTTTGGCTTCTGCCTTGACCTTTTCGAGCTGTTTTTGCAATCTTTTTGTTGCTGCAATGAGTGTTTTTTTAGGGTCTGCGCCGTCTGTTTCAAGAATAAATCGTGGAACTTCAATCAGTGGGTGTTCGATTGCATATGCTGCTGCTTTGACGTGCTCGTCTGCAAAAAGTTCTTTGCGTACTGCGTTTGCAAGTGTGTGTCCTTCGCCCCTTATTTCAAAAACAAGTTTGTCCTTTTTTTCCTCGATTATGTTGACTTCCATGTTCTTTGGGACTGGAGGCCTACTTATAAACCTTTTGGCTGAGCGCGATTATCTGTGCTACTGCTGTTATGCCTGCTGTTTCTGTGCGTAATGTTGTCGGGCCAAGAGTTACTAAAACGCATCCTGCTTCTTTAGCTGCGTCAAGTTCCACTGGTGTAAAATCTCCTTCCGGTCCGACGATAACAAGCACTGATTCGCATTCGTCGTATGCTTTTGTCAGCGGTTCTCCTGTCTTATGGCATATAAAGGCGTGATTGTATTCTTTTACTGTATCGAGTAATTTTCCGAATTCTACAGGCTCAGATATAGTAGGCACTATGCTTCTCTCACTTTGCGCGCACGCTTCCAGTGCAATCCTTCGTAAACGGTCTACTTTTGCCTCTCTTGGCTTCACAACACTTCTGCTGCAGATTATAGGCACTATTCTGTTAACCCCTAATTCGCTCACTTTTTCTACTAAAACATCTATTCGTGCTCCTTTTGGCACTGCTACTGCGAGTGTTATTTTGACTTTGGGCTCTTCCTGCCCTTTTGTTGCCTTCTCGAGTTTGATTTTGCCATTGCTCACTTTTTCAGAATAAATAACTTCAAATTCGTGTCCTTTGCCGTCAAAAATCCTTATTTTGTCCCCTTCTTTGACTCTCAGAACCCTCAGGTGCCTAATCTGGTCTTTTGTGAGGGCTATTTCTCTGCCCATTTCAGCTTCCGGTACGTATAACCGAACTCTCACTTTTTACTCACAAAACTCCTTATTTTGTCTTATTCGGGTGCCTAATTATCACTTTCTTTTATGCATCTCTGATTTTTAGGCACTACTTGACTAAATTTAATTTCTGGTGCCCAGCCACTCATTTTTTTCTGTTATTTTTGGTTGCTTTTTTGCAGCGCAACCCTGGTCCCAATCTGCTCCAAAAACACCCAAACTTTCTATTTTTTGTCTCTGTTTTGGTCCAATTTGTTGTGTTGGTAGCTGCACCTTGTATTTTAACTTTTCTGTCCTGTCCCAGTACCGTCCCAGTCCTGAGACCGTCCTGGGACTGTCCCAGTTTTACACTATTAATAGTCAATGTATTAGTCCCACGATAGTCCCAGAATAGTCTCATTCAGTTCTTGGGAAAGTATTGGGACTGTCCTGAGACTGTCTCAAGACCGTCCCAGTCCCAGCATTCTGTCGTCGATAAATTGGTCTTGGGACTGTCTTATTCCCAGTCCCACTTCTGGGACTAACTTGAGACCGTCCCAGCACAAAGTTTTTAAATAAACTGCCCTTATCTCCAGTTATGTTCGATTTATTCGGAACATCAAAAAAGCTTGCCGAGATGGACAAAAGCGTCTCGCAGTCGTTTGCGAAGGTGAAGCAGGATACAGACACCCTCTACCAATGGGTTACGTACCTAAACGCGCAAAACCAGCAGCTCGTAGAGCAGAACGCTGCGCTGAAGAGGCTTGCCGAGGAGCAAAAACTTGCCCTCAATGAGCTGAAAGTGACTGTGCAGCACCTGCCAAAGACGCCGCACGAAATCAAGGAAATCGTCGAGCGCTATTACAGCTTCGACCCTATTTTGCAGCGGATTAAGCACATCGAGCAAAAGATTGAGCTGTTGGAAATGCGTCGCGAGAGGGCCTTCCGCCCTTTGGATCGCTCGACACCTAGCGTGAGCGCTCCTCCGGCTCGAGAAACGGCAAGCACAAACTTGAAGGACAAGCTGATGCGCAAGCTTGCCCGTAACAGCAAGGATTACATCAAAAATCTCGTGCTGGGTCTCGTGCACAAGTACGGAAAGATGGGCGCTTTGCAGCTGCGCGAGATTGTTGTTGACGAGCAGGGCCTTTGTTCAAAATCCAGCTTTTACCGCATCCTCGAGGAGATGGAAAAAGAGCACTCTCTTCAGGTGATTTCCGACGGTAAACACACAGTTTATGTTGCATCTGCAACGCACGCAACGCCTTGATTTTTGATTTTTTTTACCTACCAAAAACCATTTAAACCACCCACTCATCCAAAAAAACATTCAACCAAACGGGGTGGTAGAAATTCACGACAAGCAAGTGGTATTGCTGTCGAGTGATGCACAGGTATTACGCCAGCAAATCTCGACTGTGCTTGAGTGCATGCGCGAGGAGCTTGATGACCACAGGTTGGCCATCAATGAGAACACCGACGAGCTGTCTGCTACGAACGAGTTTGTGAGCGAGCTTTCAAAGCGTGTTGACAAACTCACAGAGCGTGTTGATGAGCTGGCCTTGCTTCTTAAGGGGCAGAAGGAGCAGAAATCTTTCAACATTCAGCCGTTAACCAACCGTGAGAAGGAGGTTTTCCACGCTCTGTATGTTCTGACTGAGAGCCAGCCGTACGCGTCCTATGAGCAGATTGCAAGAAAAACTTGTCTCACCAGGGGCATTGTAATGGATACCTTAACGAGCATTGCCTTGAAGGGTGTTCCCATTTTGAAGAAGCTTGACGGCACGACTGTGTTCCTGAAAATCGACCAGGATTTCCGTCAGTTGCAGGCAAAGAAGAACATCATTGGCCTGAATTCTCTTCTGACGGCTTGGCTTCCGCGTTAGAGCGCAATTTTTCTTTTTTTATCTCATTTTGCAAATTTTCGATTATTTTGAAACTTGCGTCTAAATGTCCCTTCAGTGTTGCTTCTGCTTTTCTGAACGCTCCTTCGAGATTCGTTCCATTCAGCTCATACCCAATCACGACTTTGCCGCCTGAGACAAAGCTTGTTTTCTTGAGGATTTGAAGGTCCAGCCAGCGTTTGAGGTAGTCGTACATCGTCTGTCGTTTTATGCCAGCATACAGCGCCATTTCCTCAACTGGCATGACTGCTGCTTCCGGTTTTTTTTCCCTGTTTGCTTCCTTTTTGCGTTCGTAGAGTTGCAAGAGAAGCTTGTGCATCTGTGCATTGCCGTCTTTTTTTCTCGGCAGCAGTCCAAATCTTGCAAGAAGTACTTTAGAAAGTTCTTCAACTTCGTGGTTTACCGGCTCCGCGTTATCGAGCAAAAACTCCATATTCGACCTCTTTGTGGAAATTTCAAAATTGCCTTGCTTAAAAAATTTTCCGATGATGCCTGTCCAGTGTCCACTGAAATCCCGACACGAAAACTTTTGAGAATCGCTCAAAACTTTTAATCATATTTTTTTCAAAGCAAGAAATTTTCTGCAAAAAATGGCGATTTCTGCGTTAAACGGCCCAGGAAATGACTTTTTTGAAAAAACGTGCAATGACCTTTTTAATCCCTTAAAATTTCGGCTTGCTGCCAGCAAATTCGCAAAAAATCCCGACACTTTTAGCTAACCCATTCCGAAACTGTCATCCACCAAACTACCTCTTTCACCCATTTTCCCGACTGGGTCGGCATTTTTCCTGCCTTTCTCCGATTTATCCGACAAACAAGGTCAAGGGGTTCTTGCGCTGTACCCTTGGTTCCACATCAAAAGTCGCAAACTCTTGCACAAATTTAGATATTCTGGCAAAATGCCTGACAATTTTGTGTTACATTCGCTTGAGAATGCCACGCAACTGTTTTGCTACTTCGATTTCGAGCTTTCCTGCATTGTGGAACGTGAACGTGTAGGTGCTTCCCGGCTGCATTTTTTCGTAGTATGCTGTGTTTACTGATGCCATAAATCCGTGCCTTCCACGTGCTCCATCGACAAACTGATCTTCGCATTTCACCGTTACAGGCATTCCGTCATAATCAAAGAGCGCTCTGTGCTTCGTATTTAGCCTGCTGAAATAAGGCGTGTCGAGAACTTGTTGTGTGAACTCGTAGTTGCGGATGAGTGCGGTTATCTCGTCTGCTTTATGCCTGTTTATGCCTCTTTCAGGAACGGTAAAAGTCAGTTCAACCTTGCACTGTTTTTTGAGAGCACGCGTGTAGCTCCTTTTCACATTGAGGGTCGGTGCTGAAACTTCCTCTGATTTTGATGAGTAAGTTGTAGTCATTTTTTTCACCCGTTCTTTTTCCGCAAGGCAGTCATATTTAAAGCTTGCGTTTTGGTGTTTTGCTGTCGATATGTTGATTATCCTGATAAAAATTTAACTTCTAAAACGTGATTACAAAAGTTTATATAATTAGCTTCTCGAAAATATCCTTCTTAAATTACATATCAAAAAAACAGTCATAACAAAAGAACTTTAGTGAATTATATTTTATATAAGAATTATTAAAAAATATATTTTTCAGTTATTGAAAATAACTCATTTTTTAATAAATTTTATGAGTGAAAAGTGAGGATTGGTTGAACTATGTGTAAAAAGTTGAATTTAAAGGCTATTCACAAGATTTTTTGAACTTATCGTGCCTAATTTATAATATTTTTCTGGCGCCTAACTTTTCAATAGTTTTCAATCCAAATTGTGTGGAAAAAACAAAAAGCTGTGAAGGTGTTGCTGTCAGTTCATCAGCAAAGTGAGAGCTAATGAGTTTGACAGAGGAAAAAGAAAAATCCGTGCTTAGGCACTATTAGTTTTGGCGGTTTTTTCGGGTTCTTTCTTGCATCAACTCTCAATATACAACGTTAAAAAGTGAGTTTTCAGCAAAATTGTCGTATTCCTATTATTGAGTAGTGGTGATAAATGCTTTTAAATATCAATATTAGTGCAAAACGAATGGAAGATTCAGTGGAGAGCGACGGTAAGAGTGAGGACTCAGGGATTTCTTCTGGAGTGGTTTTTCTCATTGCTTTGGTGTCAATCGGCGGTCTAATGATTGTCAGCTGGATCGGCTCAGATGCGAGCGTGACAGGGAGCGCTGTCGTCAAGGCACCGTACGCAACTTGCTGCACTGCTCAGCCTTGGGGGACGTATGCTCCTGGCTATCGTCAAGGCTACGCGCAGTCGTGGACTGCATTGTGCGATGCCCGTGAGCGTCCTCCATCCTGTTGCATCCGTTCCGGCAAGGAGCGCTTTATGTCTCCTGTAAGCTTGCTGGGCTCCAGCCCTGGCACTTGCGAGTCAGCCACTCCTGATATTGTTTATCCTTATGGGCAGTATTCGCTGAACATGTACACTGCATGCTGCACGATAAAGAAGTGGGGTGGAGGTCCTACAGGAATCATCCAGTCGGAAGGCATTACTACAACTCAGGCGTGCAATCCTCGGGAAACTCCATTTGAGTGTTGTGCGCGCTCTGGCTATGAGCAGACTGGCTCAACAATCCGTGTTTCAGGCGCGCGTCTTGGCAGCTGTAATCCTCCTGAAACCACTTATCCTGCTCCCGCGCCTGTCGGCGGTTATCCTGCCTGTTGCACAACGCAGAACTGGCAGCAGTCGCCAACCGGCTTTGCCCAGAGCGAGGCGCGCTCAACCACTCAGTATTGCGATCAATTGGAAACGCCCAATCAGTGCTGCCTCAGAATATTTGGCGCTCCAATAAAGTTGCTGGGAGCGACATATGGCACGTGTAGTGCGCCGGTTCTTGAGCAGTATTACCCTATCTGGGTGCGGTAGGCAAACTTATTTAAATCCCTATTTCTAAGCTCGTTGCATGGAGGAAAAGAGGTTTTGTTGCGAGATATCCAAAAAAGTCAAAGCGCCTACAGTTATTGAGGGCTTTCCGGGCTTTGGCTTGGTCAGCACGATTGCTACTGGTTTTTTGATTGACCATTTGAATTGCGAGCAGATTGGCAAGTACTGGTTTGAGGAGGGGCAGCCGACTATTGCAATCCACGCCTGCCGTCTTGTCGATCCGATTGGCATTTATTATAACAAGAAGTACAATGTTGTCATCGTGCATAGCATAGCGCCTGCCGTTGGAATGGAGTGGAGAGCTGCCGACATTGTTCTTGATGTTGCGAAAAATGTTGGTGCAAAGGAAATCATAACATTGGAAGGAGTTGGAAGCCAGGATTCAGTGCAAACAAGGGGGTTCTTTTATACGTCCAATCCCAATCATCGCAGGAATTTTGAAAAACTGGGCATCGAATGCCTTGGCGAGGGTATTATTGTTGGTGTTACCAGCGCGCTTCTTATGAAGGCGCCTATGAAGGGGTATGATGTCTGCTCGTTGTTTGCTGAAACGCATAGCAACCTGCCTGACTCAAAGGCGGCTGCGAAAATTATTGAGTTACTTGACAGGTATCTTGGCCTTAAGGTTGATTATCAGCCATTGCTTAAGCAGGCAGAGCAGTTTGAGAAGCGCTTGCGTGCTCTTATGGAGCAGGCGCAGAAGGCAAAGGAAGTCAAGGAGAAAAAAGACATTACATATGTTGGGTGAGAAAATGAAAATGCATCCGATGGCGTGGCTTGTGGCATTCGTGTTTGCTGTTATTCTCGCGGTAGGGCTTCTTGGAAAAGGCACTTTGACAGGCGGCGCGATTGGCGGAATGGTCCCCATTAATGGTGGCACTATTCTTAGCGTCGTTGCCGCATTGTTGGGAATATTGGTATTGATTGTTGCCGGCTTCCAGCAAATGAGAAAATAATGAGTTGTTTTTCAAGATGCTTTCCTTGGCTTTTCTAATATATAGTCAGATTTTTGTAATAGTGCACGTAAAGATTTAGCATCTGGCAATATCCGTTGATCATTTGTTTTTTTATCTAAATAGTTTTTCCGATGCCAGCGATTCTTGCAAATCTGTATTTATGATAAATTAAAATTGAAAAATAAGAATTATTTGTATGTTTTTTCCCAGTTGTTGCGCATCATCATTCGTTCATATGATTCGGCATTGTCATATTCCTTTTTCATTTCTGCCGCTCTTTTTTTCGGAAGTGTGATGGTTTTTGCCTGGCTGAAAACAGTTCCGTCCTGTTCTGGAAGCAGCTTGATTTCCCCTCCGTGCTTCTTCCTGTATTCTTCAATCATGTCGCTGAGTTCAGAATAGCTTGCAATGCCGTTCTTGTCCTTGTCTGCCTCGAATGCTGCTTCAACAGGGTGCACGCCGGAAAGTTTTGCATAGCCCCTGAGCAATGCTGCGGTTGTTTTGTCTTCAGCATAGTATATGACTGCCAGGGGAACGCGTTCGTATTTTTCTGTTGTTTCCTTCATCGTTTCTTTCGGCATTTCTTTTGGGGTTTCTTTAGGTTTTTCAACCGGTTTTTCCTCTATCAGGCGTGGTCTCGGCTTTGGTTTTTCCCAGGCAGGCGTTCCTGCGCATCCGGCAAGGCCTGCTGCCGCAATCATTGCAAGCAGTGTTTGGTAAGCGTTCATTTTTTGCCTCCGTATTTCTCGGCAACTTTGTCTTCTATTATGGCGAGCTTGTCTTCTGTAATACTGCCGCCTTCGCTGTGCATGTTAATCATTGCTGCAATGTACGCTCTCTGTTCTGCTGTTTTGTACAATTGCAGCGCTCGAAGACGTTTTTCCTGTGTTTCTGTTGCTGGCAGGATTAAAATGCTTGCTTCATCAGTAACCTTGTCTGTAATTGTAAGTTCTTTCATGTTCAGTTGCTTGTATTCTTCGTCGTTCTTCCTTTTCAACTCAGCAACTTTCTTTTCAAGCCGTTCTATGTCTGATTTAATTTCTGCATATTGCACTACTTCATCTGCTCCTGCTTCCTTGCTGAATCGGTAGATACGTGCAAATGGACTATTCTGTACCGGTTCACCTGTGATTTGCCTGTATGCCACTTCAATGCGCCATTGTTCCATCGCGATTTCTCGTGTTGATGGCTTGTCATAAGTAACAAGTGCTTTGTAAACAACCGGTTTTGCCTCCCATTTTGGCGGCTCTTGTTTTGGTTCTTCTTTTGGAACGACTTTTGGCTCTTCCTTTGGTTGTACTGCTGGTGCTGGTTTTTCTGGAACAGCGATGTCTTCTATTTTAGGTTCTTGCTTTTCCGCAACTGTTGGGTTTGGTACTTCTTTTCGGTCGCATCTGCTTAGGTGTGCGGCGCCAAATGCCGCTACGGCTGCAATTGTTCCGCAGGTTGCTATTTTCTGCAAAAGGTTCATTTTAATGCCTCTTTGATTTTTCTGATGTGTGCTTCGTACTTGTCAACTGCTTGTTTGTTGATGTAATTGTCTTTTCCGAATGTTTCTGCAACCCATTTCTTTGCGTGATAGCGCCACATTTCCCTGTCGTGCTCTGTCGTGTATGGAACTTCTCTGATGGATGCATGTTCTGCAATAAGCGCTGTCAGCCGAACTTCCTGTGTTGGGTCCGAGTCAACGCTGAAAGTATATGGTAATCCTGTTTTAGTTGTTTTGACCGGCTTGAGGTTTTTTGCCCACGTGCGTTCAGTGCCGTCTGCTTTCTTTCCATTTATGTAATCGCTTAATTCTTCCGGTGAAATGCCGTTTGCACGGTCTTTGTTTATATAAATCTCCGCAAAGTAAAGCTTTGTGCCTTGTGTGAATTTTTTTCCGTATTCTTTTTCAAGCGCTTCAATTACTGCAAGCCCCATGCCGTAGTTTTCTGGCGTGTGGAATTCGATGTAAAAGCCCTGTTTTTCATTGACACGCTGTTCCAAGTCAGGTCTGCTTTTTGTGGAAACCAATGCAACCGCAGCTATAATGCTGCCTGTCACAACTGTCCCCAGCCAGGTCATTGGATGTTTTAATGCATCTTTGACTGTCATTTTAGTCCCCCATTTCCTTGATTGCGCGTTCGATGTCCTGTTTAACAAGTTTATCTTCATCACCATAAGTAGATTTCTCGCCTTGAGAATATAATTCTTTCAACGTTGCTTCAAGCTCTTTTGGCTCAAAGTGGACTCTGGTGCCCAGCTTGCCTTTTTTGGCAGCGTGTTTTGACGCTTTTGCAATGTATGTTACAATTGCATCTTTTGCGCCTTCTGGAATCTTGAATTCATAATCCGTGCCCAGCACTTTCAAGAACTGGCCGTCTGCACGCATCACTATATTATAAAGATCATCATGCTCTTCAATTTTTAATGAAATATCATTGACAGAATGCCCTATTGATGCAGGTGCTTTTTCATTTGAGTTTCCTTTCATGAAGTATGCCGTGCTGAATATGCCTGTTGCCAGCGCAAGTATTCCTGTTGCAATTGTGCTTGCGTAAGCCCATGTTCTGTTTCTTTTGCTTTCTTTGCGTGCTTCATCTCTTTCGCTTGTTGCAGTTCCAAGTAGTCCTGTCAAACTGTTGATCTGGCTGTTCAATCCGGTTAACTGTCCTTGCAGTGAGGTTTGCTGCGTTCTCAAATGACTGAGTTCTGCGTCGTATTGTGGGACGATTTGCGTTCTGAATACGTTGTTTTCTTCAGTAAGCCGGTCAACATCCGTTCTGAGCGTTCTGTTTTCAGTCGCAAGGCGCCTTTTTCCTTCAGTCAGTCGTTTGTTTTTATCAATGTAAGTTGCATTTTGTTTTCTGAGATTGCCAATCTGGCCTGCAAGGGTCGTCACTCTGTTCTGAAGGCGGTCTGCGCGTTTTTCCTGGCTGGCTGCCTCTTTCCTGCTGGTATACATCTCGTCGAGAATTGCGGCAAGTGCAGGGACTGCTTTTCGTGCAAGGGCTTGATGGTAATTCAATTTGTCAAGTGCATCATTTGCCCCTTCTGGCGTTGCCTTGCAAAGATCTTTGTGCACTTTTTCTTTTATTTTCACTCCATGTTTGACATAATCCTTTACTGTTTTTTCATCCCTTTTGCTCATCTTAAGTACCTCATGTCCTTATTGCTCGGCATCAACTCGTTGCAAGGCGTGTCGTATTCCCTGATTGCTTTTACAAACGCTTCCAATCTGTCTGTTTTTCGTATGAGTGATTTTGCTTTCTTGATAACCTCGGCGTCTTTCTGTATTCTCTTTTCAAGGCCGCCAATCTGTTTTTTTTGCTCGTTTAATTTTTTTTCCTGTTGTTCAATGGTTTTTTCGTATTTGTCAATAAGTTTCAGAAGTTTGTCGAACTTGCGGTACATTTGTCCGCTAAGCTTTTTGGTGTTCCTGATAACTTGGTTTCTGATGTATTCTTTGTGTTCGCGTATGTAGTCGCTTGCTTCGCCCTGGTTTACAGCTGTTACAAGTTCGTTCTTGTTAATGTTAAGCTCATTAACTGAATTTATGAGTATGTTGTATATTGGCCTGAGCACACCTATCTGGCCATATGCCTTGGGATTTCTTGCCTTCAGTTCTCGTTCTTCTGCTCCCAATCCACGTGCATATTTTGTAATGTTTTGCTCGTATTTTCCCATTTTGAACCTTTGCATGTGTCTTTGTTTACACTTTATAAACTTTTCGATATTTCACCACTATACAGTACTAACGTCTGTAATGTCTGAACTCTGCTTTAGCCCGCTGATAATCTGCGTTTGAGCGCAAATCCTGCCAGTAGGTTGCTTCTGCCGCATTCCACAGTTTGTGGATTCTTTCCTGGCGGGCGCGTATTTTGTTGCGACACATTTCCAGATATTTGTCCTGATCCGCCTCAAGGTGGTTGTATTCTTCTTCAACAGACGCTCCCAAATCAAACTTTTTTTTCGGGTTTTTTGACTCGGCAAAATCGAATTGTATTGCAAAGTTTCGTTTGTTCATCTTGTACCCGTTTTCCGCATCGGCCATTTCGACGTTGGTGATTTCTCTTGTGCTTGGCCTGCTTTTATTGTCGATTAGTTTCACCAGCTGCCATGTCTCGCTTGGGGTAAGGTAGTCCCTGCCTTCCAGCTCTTGTTCATGGTCAACAATGTAGTTTTCGACAAAATTGTTGAATCTTTTGAATGCCTGTTCGTTGCTGAAAGTGACTGTATACCCTTTCCTTTGATTGTCGTTTATCTTGAACGTATATGTTTTCTTGCCGTCTTTTTCACCAGGTTGTGCATTTGCAACCTGATCTTCCAAAGGCTTTGTTCGCAGTGCATATGCGCCGTATGTTGTGCTGCCAAGTCCTATGAGTGTGCTCGCTATGACTGCCAGCTTTCCTGGCCATTTCAGTGCTTTCCAATCGTCAATTAAGCTCATGTGTTATACCCCCTTGTGTTATACTCCTCTTTAGACCCTCTAAAGATGCCTTTCTATATAAACCTTTCGTTTTTTCACCACTAATTAGTAGTCACTTTTAAAGGTTTTTTTTGGCGGGGTTAAGTCAAGTTTCTGGTGCTGGCCGCTCTGGTCCTCTGGACTCATTTTTTCCCTCGCAGATGCGGAAAAATGACTTCTGCAAAGCCGAGGCAGTGGGCCAGCACCATTTAGTTGGCAGCACCTTGGGCGGTAATATTTATATAGGCAGAACTGTCATTCAGCCATGAAAAGAGCTGAAAAATGGTCACGTTTAGCATAGTGCGGTTTTACTCCAGCTATACTGAAATAGCCGACTTTATTCTCATCTGGGCTTTGCTTACAATTCTCGTTAAGTGGATTTTCGTGCGCATCAAGTATGCCACCAAGACAAAGCGCGGCTTGTTTAAGGGCTTGCTTACGGGCGCTTTGAGCGAGGAGGACAAGCGGACGCTTTTCTCTCTTGAAGGCCTGCTTTCTGTTATCCTCGCTTTGATGATGACTCTGGGCGGGATGACTTATTATAAGTGGTCATTGAAAGCCCTGTTCACCGGCACGACATTTCCAATCGTGCTGGCGTTGATTGTTGGCGCGCTGAGCTTTAACGCTGCTGGTACGCGGACAAAGAACACCCTGGCAAAACTGGCCACTGCTGTTTTAATGGGTAGTCTTACTTTTGGCCTTTCAGCTCATTCTTCCCGTACCGGTGCGCTGTGGTCGGACGGCTTGCTTTTGCTTTTCCTGTTCTCCCTGGTCATTTTCAATTTGGGCAGCCAATATCGTGAGTCCCGTGCTGGAAGGCGCGCCCCGGCTGGCGGAGAGGCAGGAAGTGCCGCTTCAAAAGATGTCAAGGACATCAAGGAAAAGCTGGAAAAGAGCGAGGCAGAGGTTGCAAAGCTGCGGAAAACTGCTGAGGAAGCAGAAAAAAAGCATGCAGGCGTGCTGCAGGATTTGAAAAACACGCTTGCATCAGTCACCCAGCTTAGCAACCAGTTGAAGATGTCAAGCAATGTGCAGTTGGTGTTGTCTTCAGCGCTTGCAATTGGCGCACAGTTGTTCTCACAGGGCGCCTCTGCTGCAGACGTGCAAAAGGAGTTAAAAAACCGCAATTACGATTCCCGGACAATCAATGCTGTTATAGATACTTTATCACCACAAGTTCCTGCGCAGCAATTGCAGCCGGCTGCTGAGCCAAGAGCCGCTCAGGCAGCTCCTGCTGCTCCTCCAAAGGTTGTTCCGCCGCCTTCAGAAGAAATCAAACTCCCGTCTCCTGTTGCTGAAAAGGTCAGGAAGGCGGTCATTGTTGATGCTGCAAATCTGAATGAAATTCAGGACAAGATTGTGGAGCATATTGCAAAGTATGAGGAGATTGCGCTGGCTATTGAGAACTTGCCTAATGAGATGAAAGGCATATCAGAGTTGGGAATGCGCGTGCATGGTGATTTGGAGCAGTTTTCAAAGGCCGCAGCTGTGCTTGCCGAGCAGACAAAGGGTCTCGCAGGCATTTCTGAAAAGACCGAGCAGCTTTATCACGACGCTTCTCACGCGCTTAATACTGCTGATTTGCATAACAGGCAGTTCAAGACAGCTACAGACCCTCTTTTTACCATATTGTCGTCAGATTCAGGCCAGCTTGCTCGTGTCGCGCAGGAATTGAAGGAAAAGGCAAAGGCGCTTTCAGAACAGCTTGAAATTGTTGAAAAGAACGCGCGCCGTCTGAAGGCAAAGGAAATCTCGATTGCGGATGTGAACTTGTTTAATGCCGCATATGAAAAAGTTGAGCGCCTGCTTGCTGATATAGCTCAGATTCTTGAGCATCACGGCGACCCTGTAAAGAATGTTCTTGTTGCCTTGCCGGGTATTGCTGAAACTGTTAAAAATGCCAAAGTGGCTTTTGAGCAGTTAGACCAGCAGACAGCAGGATTTCAAATTCGTTATGTTGAATTGTTTGAGCAGGTGCAGAAACTGCATCAGGCAAAAGTTGAAGAGGAGCGGCGCGAAGGTCTGAAGCGCATTGATGTCAATGCGATCAAGGATTCAACACGAACGCTTGGTTCAATTGTTACGGGTTTGCTTGTTACTCCTGTTTCCGGCAAATTGCAGGGCAAGGGCACCAGCGCGTTTATTCCAATTACCAAAAGTGATGTGTTGGAAATGAAGAACCAGGCAAATAACGCGTTGAAGATATTGCGGGATTTGGATGCCGAACGCCAAAAGATTATTGATATGGCAACAGGCAATCCTGAATTAAACCGCTTGGCTCAGCTGCTTGCAGATTTAAAGGGGTTGCCTTTGCAAAATGATTTGCTTGCTTTTGTGAACAACAAGAAATTGGAAGGAATGGCTGATAATCCCAGGGGCGACAGCCGTCTGGGTCGTGCCATGGCGCAGCTTATTCTTCAAATGTCAAGCCGGACTGATGATAAAACATTGACGGATTTGCTTTCGTCAATTTCTTCTGCTGCCGATGCTCTTCCAAAAGGCGCTGTACAATAAGCTTTTTAATCACGCATATTTTCTTGGCGCATATGGGGCGCAAAAAATCTTCATTTGTTGCATCAATATTCACTGGAATAGGCAGGGCGATAGCATGGATTATTGTAAATACTTTCAAGGCAATCTGGTTTTTGCTTGTTGGAATATTCAAAGGCGCTAAAGCAGCTACAAAGGCAACTGCTTCTGCTGCCAAAAAAGCCCATTACGAGGCAAAAGTTCGTTCAGAACAGCCGAAAACTCCTGCAAAATACGATGCTCTTAGAGAATCAAACGCTGTCAAGGGTTCTATTGAAACTTTTGAGCAGCGTTTGTTTAATGAAAGCTTGATTCTTGCAGTTGCCGGAAGGCGCGGCAGCGGCAAATCCGTGCTCGGCTTCAGGATTATGGAGAACATTCACGCAAAAACCGGCAGGCCGTGTTTTGCTCTTGGTGTCAGGCAGGGAGTGCTGCCTTCTTGGATTGTTTCGATTGATGAAATAAATCAGGTCTCCAATCGCGGCGTTGTTCTTGTTGATGAGGGCGCTATCACTTTCAGCAGCCGTGAAAGCATGAGCAAATCTAATAGAGGTCTTGGCAGTTTGCTCGCTATTGCCCGTCATAAAGACCTTACTTTAATTTTTATCACGCAGAATACAGGCATGATTGACAAGAACGTGCTCAATCTTTGCGATACTGTTGTATTGAAGGAAGGCAGTTTGTTGCAGGAAAAGATGGAGCGCAGCGTGATGAAAGATTTGTACCAAACGGCCAATTCAGCCATTTCAAAAATCCCCGCGTCCGAGCGCAAGACGTATTGCTATATTTTTGACGCTGATTACGAGGGTCTTGCACAGGCGTCTCTTCCATCGTTCTGGAGCACAAAGGTAAGCAAAAATCAGGCCTGATGCCTTTGAAAGGCAATCATTTTTTAGAATCTTATTGCACCGTGGTATTTATGCGGAGAAAATGGTTTTATTTTTGGTGCGCATCGAAGGTCCTGCGGGTCAAATGCCGATTTGCCGAATTTCTTCCCATTTAAAATCTGGGCAATTTTATACCCTCCAAAAATCGACGATAACAACCCGACGCCATTGCACCCGAGATTGTAAAACAGTGTTGGATTGCATGGCTCAGGACCAATCATTCGAAGACCTGTGCGCGTGTATCCCATCAAGCCATGCCAATGGTATTTGTATTTGATTCTATGCTTGCGGCAGGGAAATCCAGCATAAGTTGAGCGCAGAAAAGCATCAATCTTTTTCATTTCACGTGACAATGTATAAGTGTTATGGTGCCTGTATTTGTCTTTTTCTGCAAGCTGCATATCTGGCCCACCAGCGCATATTAGTGTATGATGGGTTCCCTTTTCTGGTTCAAATGTTCTTCTTGTAAAGTAATAGTATGCTTGCGAGCTTTTTTGTTTTTTCCTTTTGAAATAACTGATGGCAATAGGCATTTTAATCAAATGCTCAACATATCCTGCCATAAATCCTACCAGTCCACGAACATTTTCGTGGAATTTACCGTCTATTTCGCTGCCGGTTGTGTTTACCAGCTCGATATTTTCAAAGCCATTCGTGCATAATACTGCCTTTTTTGAAGCAACTTTGTGGACAGGAGTTTCAATTAATGCGTGGGCTTTGAACAAGGTAATTCGCTTCACGGGCGTGCGCTCGGCCAAACGAAAGCGGCCAGGATATTTTTTTAAAAGATATCCTGCAAGTTCTTCGCAGAATAACGCGCTATTCATCACTCCTTTCTGGGTAGCGAGGGCGGCAATATAGCGCGGGTCATTTGTTTCAAGCATGCTTAGAATCTTTGGATGCGGTACGATCTCTATCATCTTACGATATTGAATTGGAATTTTCTTTATTTCAACTTCATCTGAGACGTAAATTTTTTCCATATTGATTCCGGCACGCTTGCGTAATAATTTGTTTTTGAGATGGGCGTTAAGCTGGGCAACGCTGGAGCAGCCGGCATAGCCAATAAACTCGCTCAGTGGGGTTTCCATGCACGCCTTCTTGCGGATTTGGCGCAGAAGATTCCACGCTGAAAGTATGTCTTTCTGGGCATCTGCTGCCATCTTTAAGCCAAACGCATCGACCAATTCGCTGAAAGGGCGTTCAAAATACGGGGCAAGCTGGCCGGCGTTGTGGCCGGTTGCACCATGCGCCACCTTTCCCGCTTCAAGAAGCACAACGCTTTTATTGGTATTCGAAAGGATAAAAAAAGATGTCGCAATGCCTGCAATGCCTGCACCAATTATCGCGACGTCTGCTTCGATGTCTTCGGTGATCTTTCTCACAGGGCGTTTGCGGAAATTCTTCAGCTGATGAATCCAGGGTGAATGATTATGAAGTTTTCGCCTTTCAACCATTTCGACCTCTTTATTTTTAATAAAAGGTGGGCTTATTTAAATATAATGAAAGATATAGCGACAAAAGCTGTAGATTGGAAACCTTCGCTTTTGCTAGTGCGGGTTGTGTGGAAGCAGATTGTCTATGGCCTGCTTTTTCTCAATTCATGTCGCTTGGCATAAGAACTTTTCCGATGATAGATGCTGTCAACTTAATGGTGCTGGCCGCTCTGCCTTGGCTTTGCAGAGGTCATTTTTCCCTCCTACGCACCTCTGCGTGGGAAAAATGAGTGCAGAGGACCCAGCACCAGAAACTTGACTTAACGCCTATGATGTTAATGAATTTTTACTCTGACCTGAACAATATTTATAAATCCGCCTTTTCGACACGGGCATATGAACTACTGTTTGGGAATTGAAAGCACCGCGCATACTTTCGGCGTTGGCATTGTATCATTTGATGGCAAGATTTTTGCCAATGAGAAAGATACTTTTACAACTGAAAAGGGCGGGATGATTCCATCGGATCTTGCAAAACATCACGAAAAGTTGAAAGATGAAATCCTTCAGCGTGCTTTGAAGGCAGCGAATTTGAAAATGGATGACATTTCTCTCATTTCTTATAGCGCATCTCCAGGCATTCCTCCTCCAATGCTTGTTGGATTGAAATTTGCAGTTGACCTGTCAAAAAAATACAACATTCCTTTGGTTGGGGTAAATCATAGCATCTGCCATTTGACGATTGGCGACTTGATTTGCGGTACCAAAGATCCTGTCTATCTGTACGTTTCTGGTCCGAACACGCAAGTTATTGCGTATGCTGGTGGAAAATACCGCATTTTTGGCGAAACTTTGGACCTTGGTCTTGGAAATATGCTTGATAAGTTTGCCAGAGAGATTGGTCTTGGTTTTCCTGGCGGCCCAAAGATTGAGCAATTGGCAAAATTAGGAAAGAATTACGTGGAACTTCCTTACAGCGTTAAGGGAATGGACGTTTCATTTGCAGGTATGCTGACAAAGGCGCTCAGATTATTCAGGCAGGGCACTTCAAAGGAAGATCTTTGCTTTTCCTTGCAGGAAACTGCTTTTGCAATGCTTGCAGAAGTTGCCGAGCGTGCCATGGCGCATACTGACAAGAAAGAACTTCTTCTTATTGGAGGTGTTGCTGCCAATAAGCGTCTTGGAGAAATGCTTACAATAATGTGCAAAGAGCGCGGTGCAACTTTCCATGCTGTCCCGCTCCAATATTCCGGCGACCAGGGCGTTATGATTGCCTGGCAGGGAATACTGCAGAAAGACAGCACAATAGACCCTGACAGCGCCAACATTAATCCATATGAGCGTGTTGATGAAGTTAAGGTAACGTGGAGATGAGCCGCGCTGTTTTTGAGAGAATCAAAAAACTTCTTGATGATAATAAAATCCAGTATGTAGTGCTCACGCATGAGCCGGTTTATACTTCAGAGCAAGCTGCTAAAATGCGCGGTAAGGGTATTGAAATCGGCCTCAAGAGAGGCGCAAAGGCAATGATTTTCAAATGCAAGGACAAATTTGTACAATGCATTCTTCCAGCCAATAAAATTGTTGATGTGAAGAAGTTGAAGGCATTGGTCGGCTGCACTCCCAAGTTGGCATCTCCTGAAGAAGTTCTTAAACTTACTGATTGCGAGATAGGCTCTGTTCCTCCGTTTGGCAATCTTTTCAA
>JAWCRZ010000004.1:0-77908 GCA_038868995.1 Candidatus Woesearchaeota archaeon
ATGGTTAACGCTGAATATTTGCCTTGCAATGAGATTTCTCAGGCGCCGATAGAGCAGGTTAGAAGGGCTCTTGGGCTTTGAGGCAACTTTTATATAGAGTATTCTTGCTTTTCATTCTTGCGGCGCCGTAGCAAAGTGGACAAATGCGGCGGACTTAAGATCCGCTCCCTTAGTGGGTTCGCAGGTTCAAATCCTGCCGGCGCCATTTAACTTTTTGTTCACTTCAATTAACATACGTTCAGAAGAGTTTTTATAGTGAAAGTATGAATTTACAGCTATGAAAAAGTTGATTTTTTTTCTGTTAATCATGCTGGTTGCCTGTTCCCCTGTAAAAGAGAAAATCTTCGTCGCAAATGAGGCGAGTGGCAGCATAAGCGTTATTGATGCAGGATTGTTGGAGGAAATAGGGCGCATTTCTTTGACTGCAAAGCACGAGGGGGCGCGTGTTGAATACGCGCCTCACAACGTGCAGGTTGTTGGAGACAAAGTTCTTGTCACAGCCAACATCGCGCATAAGGAATCAGAATCGGGCGAGCATGGTGACCACGAGATGGCTGCTGTTGATATGGAAATTCCAATTGGCATTATTGCTGTTGCGGCTCACGGCGAGGAGGAGACAGAGCACGAGGATCATCCTGACCAGCTCGTGATTATTGACGCGAAATCGCACAAGATTGCAAAAAGGATTGACCTTGACATTGGCGCGCATCTGGCGCACGTTGTTTCAGACGGTGCATATGCTTATGTTACCGCGACAAACAACGAGCTGTTATACAAAGTTAATCTTGCGACGGGCAATTATTTTCCAGTCATTCTTCCTAAAGGCAGTATGCCGCACGGAATAAGATTGACGGCTGACAATAAAACAGCGATTATCGCTGGAATGACAGGTTATTTGCTGCTTGTCAATCTGGAAACAAAGAACATCACCACGATTAAATTGCCCGGCAAGGGCGTGCAGGCGGGTGTTGCAGGTGATTATGCCATGGCATCTGTTTTTGACACAAGGCAGCTTGCGTTGTACGATATGAAAACGCAGGAGTTGTCATTTGTTGATTTGACAAACGCAAAAGGGCCTATTCAGATGTATCCGACGCCTGACAATAACTATGTTTACATCGCAGACCAGGGCGTTTATTTTGACCAGCCGCCTGGCAGGAACACTTATAAGATTGATTTGGCTGAAAAGAAAGTTGTTGCAGTTATAGATACAGGCGATGCACCGCATGGAGTGGTGGTTTCACCTGATGGGCGCGTCTGGGTGACCAATTTGAACGGAAACACCGTGTCCGTCATTCAGAATGACAGTAAAATAAAGGAAATAGAGGTCGGTGCTTCTCCGAATGGTATTTCTTATTGGAATAAGTCATAAAATTTTTAAATAGCGTTGAAAAAACGGCTTAGGGTGGGTTCATATGTTCAAGTCAAATGAGTCATTGGATGCGCTATGCTCTTTTTTTCGGAACAGCAAATGCGACCTTCGTTTGATAGCGCTGGGGATTGCAGGCAATGAGACCGAGCGCCTGCGAAGGTTCAGCCTGCATTATATCACTGCCTCGCTTAACAAAGCGCGAATCGAACTTCACATGTATGATTCACCTGTATTGCCTCACACGACTAAAACCTATGCGTTCATTCCAAGCAAAAGTTTTGGTGTTGAGGTGAAGAACCGTGAAAATGGCAAGACGTACACCACTCTTGATGCGATTGCGCTGCTGGGGAGAGAGCGCCTGCCAACAGTAATAGAGGCACGTATTGGAGGCAGAAATGGACAGCTGTCTGATTATTTCAAACGGCTCAAGAGGAAAATGGATGCTATGAGCCAGTTTGCACCATATGGTTTTGGATGGCTGCTCGCATTGCCCAAAGATTATGCTAAGCATCCGTCACCGCTGACATATGAGTTTGAAAAGATAAACGGCAAAGTTGTGCTGCTCCCGTTCTCATCGATGGCAGTGAAGGTTGCAGTTGAATATTACAGGGTTGCCTAACGCAGGAAGATTTGTGTTACCACAAAAGCAACATAAAACAGTATCAGCGCCATTGCTTCATTCTTTGAAAGTATTCCGTCGCTGCGCATGAAGATTAGTGCGAATGCCATTGAGAAGGCGGTGAAAATGCCGAGCGCGCCCCAGGTGACCAGTTCTATTGATATCGGTGCAATCAGGGCAACTATTCCCATTAATATGCAGCTGTCTATGACGACGTTGCCGAGCAGGTCGCCTATTGCAAGGTCTGCGTGGCCTTTTCTGATGCTTTGCAGGGAAAACATGAATTCAGGAAGTGTTGTTCCTAGTCCTAGCAGGACTGCGCCCAGAAGAATGCTTGGAACATTGAGCATTACTGCAAGTGAGGTTCCTGATTCAACAATGAAATGCGCGCTTACAAGCATTACTGCTATTGAAGCAAAAAAGATAAAGGTGTTTTTTACCACAAAATTGCCGTTTTTGTATGGCTTTGTGAAATATTGGCGTTCTTTTAAAAGCACAAGCAGGAAAATTATTCCAGCGCTTAGCAAAATGATTCCATCAAGGCGCGAGATTTGTCCATCAACCCCGAGCATTATGGGCAGTATTGCAAGAGCTGCAAAATAAAGGTCTTTTTTGACTATTGAGCTGTGTATTCTTATTGGGTTTCCGGCAAGGGCAACTAACCCCAGAATGAGCGTCAGGTCTGCTATGTTTCCGCCCAGCAGGGTGCCCACCCCAAGTGGCGCGTTTCCACTGATGGCAGATGTGATGCTGATGAATGCGTCTGGAAGTGCAGCAACAACTGCAACAAGGATGAAGCTGGTTACGAATTCAGTCAGCCGTATTGCGCGCGCAAGGTGAACAATTGAGCGCACGGTGTATTCGGCGCTTTTTACAAGCACAAGGCAGCCGATGACAAATATTATGACCTCTTTCAGCATTGACGTATTTCATATTTGCTTGTTATTAAACATTGTCTTTTCACAAATTTTATAAATACCGTTACAGTTGCTGTAAATTATGGTCAAGGACCCGTCCTGCGGGATGGATGTGAATCCGATAACTGCAAGGTTCTCGGTGAAAAAGGATGGTGAAACATTTTATTTCTGCAGCAGGGAATGCAAAGATAGGTTTGAGCATAAGACAGCAAAAGCAATCATTCCGATTTCTGGAATGCAATGCGCCAGCTGTGTTAAAACAATCGAGAACGCATTGCAGAAAGTGCCGGGAGTTGCGAAGGCAACGGTAAATTTTGCAAGTGCACGGGCATATGTTGACTATGACCCAAATTTGGCTTCTGAAAAGATGTTAAAAGGGGCAATAGACGCAACCGGCTACAAGGCAGAGAAGCATGAAGCTGCTGAAACAGGCAAGGCTGTTCTTGCAATTACAGGAATGGAGAGCATGCATTGTGCTGGCATTGTGGAAAAAACTTTGCAGAAAATTGCCGGCGTTTCAAAAGTTAAGGTGAATCTTTCAACTGAGAAAGCAGAGGTTGACTATGATGCATCGCAGACAAATATCGATGCGATGATTGCCGCAATAAGGAATGCAGGTTACGGGGCTTCCCGCTTGGACGTTGAGAAAGAGGCGCGCGAGATGGAAGTGAGGCACTGGCGTGTTAGGGTTGTTGTTGCAGCTGTCTTTGGAATTCCGTTGCTCTATCTTGCAATGGGGCACATGATTGGACTGCCGCTGCCTATGCTGCCTCCAAAATTGAATGCGATAATTCAGCTGCTGTTAGCAACTCCAATTGTGCTTGCTGGCGGTGAATTCTACACCAAGGGTTTCCGCGCTTTGTTCATCAATAGGATGCCGAATATGGATTCTTTGGTTGCGATTGGCACTGGCGCTGCATACGCATACAGCTTGTTTGTTGCTGTGATGATTTTCATAAATAAGTCCAACTATACAACAGAAATGTTATACTTCGAAATTGCAGGCCTTATCATTGCATTCATCATTCTTGGCAAGCTTTTGGAATCTATTGCGAAAGGCAAGACCTCTGAAGCCATCAAGAAACTGCTCGGCTTGCAGCCGCGCACTGCAATTGTCATGCGTGGCAGGGAGCAGGTTGAAATTCCAATTGAGGAAGTGCAGGTTGGCGACATTGTTGTTGTCAAGCCGGGCGCCAGGATTCCTGTTGACGGCCTTGTAAAGGAGGGCCATTCCAGTGTTGACGAGAGCGCGATTACCGGAGAGAGCATTCCTGTTGAGAAGGCAGTCAATAGCAGGGTGATTGCCGGTACTGTGAACATGACAGGCTCTTTTACTTTAAAGGCGACAAAAGTCGGCAGGGACACTGTTCTCGCGCAGATTATACGGATGGTTGAGGAGGCGCAGGGCAGCAAGGCACCCATTCAGGAGCTTGCTGACAGGATTTCATTCTACTTTGTCCCGGTTGTTATTCTCATTGCAATTGCCAGTTTTGCCGCATGGTATTTTCTTGGAAGCCCGGCGTTTGGCTTTACGACTTTTATTGCAGTTCTTATCATTGCCTGCCCGTGTGCATTGGGGCTTGCAACGCCAACCGCTATTATGGTAGGCACAGGAAAGGCGGCTGAATATGGCATTTTGTTCAAGAATGCGGAGGCATTGCAGAAAGCGCGGGATATTGACGTGGTTGTTTTTGACAAGACCGGCACTTTAACCATTGGCAAGCCAGCCGTGACTGATGTCGTGCCTGTTGGAAAAGCAAAGGCGGAGGGCGTGCTGCAGCTTGCAGCGATTCTTGAGAAGCGCAGCGAACATCCATTAGCTGAGGCAATTGTGAATGCTGCCAAATCAAGGAAGCTTGCTGTTTCTGACCCGACAGCATTCCAGTCAATTACTGGAAAAGGTGTTGCTGCAAAAGTGAAAGGAAAAATTGTCTTTTTGGGCAATCGTGCTTTGATGGAGGAAAGGAAAATCAGCACAGGGGAACTTGAAGGTGATGTTGCTGCTTTGGAGGAGCAGGGCAAGACTGTTGTGCTTTTGGCTTCTGCAAAACAGGTTGTGGGAATTATTGCAGTTGCCGACCAGCTCAAGCCGTTTGCAAAAGAGGCAGTTGCAGAATTGCACGCATTGGGCAAGAAAGTTATGCTTATTACGGGCGACAACGAGCGCACCGGAAGGGCGATTGCATTGCAGGCAGGGATTGATGATGTGATGGCAAATGTTCTGCCTGCCCAAAAAGCGGAAAAAATCAAGGAATTGCAGGCAAAAGGCATGAAGGTTGCAATGGTTGGCGATGGAATTAATGATGCGCCTGCTTTGACGCAGGCAGATGTTGGAATTGCAATCGGCTCTGGAACTGATATTGCTATTGAGGCGGGCAGTGTTGTTCTAATCAAGAGCGATGTTCGTGATGTGGTCACAGCGATGTCGCTGAGCAAGTATGCAATGTACAAGATAAGGCAGAACCTGTTCTGGGCGTTTGCCTACAATATAATATTGATTCCTGTTGCTGCTGGCTTGATGTATCCTGTTACGGGCTGGTTGTTGAATCCTGCTTTGGCAGGTCTTGCTATGGCTTTCAGCAGTGTTTCTGTTGTTTCCAACAGCTTGCTTATGCGAAGGTATAAGCCGAAATTGGCGAATCGTGTGCCATCACCATAATCTTTTTAAAGCCCTCCTTTCTCCCCCGGCTTATTACAATGGTATAGGGGTGTAGGACTATGATATGGTATAGCATGGTGGTTATTGTTTTGATAGCTCTCCTGGCATTGGTGTTTGCCGGGTTTACTGCGTCGCGAATTAGAAAGATGAACCCCGGCACGCCTCGAATGAAGGAAATTTCTGATGCAATTCATTCTGGTGCAATGGCGTTCTTGAGGACGGAATACACAATTCTGGCAGTGTTTGTTGCAGTGGTTGCTGTTATTTTGGGGCTGCTGATCAGCTGGAAGTCATCGATATGCTTTTTGTCAGGCGCAGTTCTGTCAGCGAGTGCCGGCTTTGTCGGCATGAAGGTTGCCACTAAGGCGAACGTGCGCACGACTGAGGCAGCGCGTCATTCATTGCAGAATGGCTTGAAGGTAGCGTTTTCTTCAGGTGCTGTGCTGGGCATGACTGTTGTCGGCCTTGGATTGCTGGGCGTCACTGCTTTATACCTTATTTTCCGTGATACTACGATTATTTTCAGCTTTGGGTTTGGAGCGTCGTCAATTGCTCTATTTGCGCGTGTCGGGGGCGGCATTTTCACAAAGGCGGCGGACGTGGGTGCTGATTTGGTGGGCAAGGTTGAGAAGAACATTCCTGAGGATGACCCGAGAAACCCGGCAGTGATTGCTGACAATGTTGGCGATAACGTTGGCGATGTTGCAGGGATGGGTGCTGACTTGTTTGAAAGCTATGTGGGCTCGATTATTGCGGCAATGGCGGTTGGCTTTGTTGTCTTTGGCCCGAACGGGTTGGTGCTTCCATTGGCTGTTTCAGCAGCAGGAATAATTGCTGCCATAGTCGGCACGTTTTTTGTAAGGACGAAGAACGAGCACGTTCATCCGGCATTGAGGAGAAGCTTGATTGTCAGCTCTGTTCTGGTTATTGCATTGTCGTACTGGCTGTCGGTGAGCATGTTGCAGAATATTGGAGTGTTTTACGCGATTGTTTCAGGCCTTGTTGCGGGCGTGCTGATCGGCCTGCTGACTGAGTATTATACTTCATATTCTTTCCGGCCGGTGAAGACAATTGCAAAGTCCTCATTGACTGGTCCGGCAACCAACATCATTCAGGGCATTGCGGTTGGTTTGGAATCAACGGCGTTGCCTATTGTTGTCATTTCAGTTGCGATTTTTGCCGCGTACCAGTTTGGCGGCTTATACGGCATTGCGATGGCTGCAGTTGGCATGCTGTCAACGCTGGGTATTTCTTTGGCTATTGACGCGTATGGTCCGGTTGCCGACAATGCAGGCGGCATTGCAGAGATGGCTGGCTTGCCATCCGTTGTTCGCAAGCGCACTGATACGCTGGATGCTGTTGGCAACACAACTGCTGCAATGGGCAAGGGGTTTGCCATTGGTTCTGCTGCGCTGACCGCGCTTGCATTGTTTTCAGCATTCATAGAGGCCTCAAAGGCAGGGGTCATTTCTATCACGACTCCGAAAGTCGTTATCGGCCTGTTTTTGGGCGGCGCGCTGCCGTTCTTGTTCTCGTCAATGACTATGCGCGCGGTGGGCAGGTCCGCGTTCAGCATGATTGAGGAGGTGCGCAGGCAGTTCAGGAGCATCAGGGGCTTGATGGAGGGCAGGGCAAAGCCGGATTACGCGAAATGTGTAAGCATTTCGACAAAAGCGGCGATTGCCCAGATGATTGCGCCGGGCTTGATTGCCGTTGCTACGCCGATTGTGATCGGCCGGTTTGTTGGAATTGACGCATTGGGCGGACTGCTTGCCGGCGCTTTGGTGTCCGGCACGCTGATTGCCATCATGATGTCGAATGCAGGAGGCGCCTGGGATAATGCGAAAAAATTCATTGAGAAGGGCAAGCTTGGCGGCAAGGGCAGCGATGCGCACAAGGCAGCGGTTGTTGGCGACACTGTCGGCGACCCTATGAAGGACACAAGTGGCCCGTCCATCAACATCCTGATCAAGCTGATTTCAATAATATCAGTGGTGTTCGTGCCCTTTTTCCTTTGATTATTTTTTTTATTATTTACCCACAGTTATCATCGTCTGCGGTTTTGCCTCTAAAGGCGGTGTAGAACGCAGTTGCCATGCCCAAATAAGTTTTTGGGTTCAAAAGCTTTTCTACGAAGTCTGCTGCTCTCTGTCCGATTGTTTTTGGGCATTTGCCGGTTTTGTGCGACTCAATAAACTTTGATATGCAGTTGTATTTTGTCTTGCAACTCCTGCCTTCAAGCAAACAGTTTTCTTCTGCTTGTGCGAGTTTTAGCAGTTCTTCGCGTGTGCCGAATCTTTCTTCATACATTTTGATTATTTTTTCTTTTTCCTCTACTTTGTTGTCTGCGAGGAGAAGAGCGAGTTGTATGCCAAACTTGTAGTTTTCGCTTCGGATTTTTTCTTTTTTAAGTTCTTCCTCAAGGCGGGTTTTGTCAGAGTATTGCCTGTACAGGTCGTTTTGGACAAGTTCAACGCGCGCCTCAGCGATTTTTTGCGCCAGTATGCTGTTTTTCGCTGTGCGGAGCGCGTATTCTACAAGACCAATATGTACCTTAAGCCAGAATTCCGCGTCGCCTATTGGCGCGTAAATTGTTCTTGGCAGCTGGCTGGCGGGCTCTGTGTTTCCAATTTTAATCACCCTGCTGTCTTCAAGTGAATTATCGTCTTTCACGTCCAGCGGATGCTCGCGCACTATTGGAATGTCTGCTCTGCTGATTTGCATATCCTCATTGCTGCACTGTTCTTCAAGACCCATATCACTCACTTGGATTTGCATACGGGTTGTTGATTTATAATGATTGCGACATAAAATTATTAAGCGGGCGCCATCACAACCCAGTTATGAAATTGTTTCCAAAGAGGAGGCCGTACAGGAAGGGTTATTTTCCGGTTGGTGACGGGCATGAAATATATTACGCGCTGTACGGCAACCCGAAAGGGATTCCAGTGCTTTTTGTTCACGGCGGACCCGGCGCTGGATGCAATGAGGATGCGCACAGGCATTTTAATCCGAAAAAGTTTAACATTTTGACTGTTGACCAGCGTGGCGCTGGCAGGAGCAGACCGTATGCAGGCTTGCGTGCGAATACCACTCAAAAGCTTGTGCAGGATTTCAGAAAGTTGCTCAAGTTTTTGAAAATTAAGAAAGTTTTCTTGTTTGGAGGCAGCTGGGGCTCTTGCTTGTCATTATGCTATGCTATAAAGTACCCACATACGGTGCTTGGCATGGTGCTGCGCGGCATTTACCTTGGCACTCGCCGTGAAAACGAGTATTTCTTGAAAGGCGGTCCAAAGTCGCATTTTCCCGAGGTGTGGGAGCGTTTCCTTAGCTTTGTTCCTAAGAAAAACAGGCGAAACCCGGCGCAGTTTTATTGGAAAATGATGAATTCTGAAAACAGGAAAACCTCTTACAAGCACTGTTATGAATGGACGCTGTACGAGAGCAGTATGCTGCACTTGAAATATGACCCGAAAAAGGTGCGGAAAAGCATCAAGCGCAAATGGGTTGAGGCGCTTGCGAAGCTTGAGGCAAAATATTTGATGAATGACTGCTTCCTTCCCCCGAATTATATTATGCGCAACGCGAAAAAGATAATACACATCCCTGTTTCAATCGTGCACGGAAGGTACGATTTTGTCTGCACGCCTGATGTTGCGTACGGCTTGCACAAGGCATTGCCAAAGTCAAAGCTTCACTTTGTGCTTGCAGGGCATTCAATTGCAGATCCTCAGAATAGGGGATTGCTTATTAAAGAGATTCACGAGATGGCAAGAAAATATGGACGCTGAACAAATAGTTGCCTGATGGGTTCTGAAGGCGCACTCTGCAATGGTTCTGTCAACTTAATGGTGCTGGCCGCTCTGCCTCGCTATGCAGGGGTCATTTTTCCTCCGCACCTGCGAGGAGGAGAGAAAAATGAGTCCAGAGGACCAAAGGCAAGTTAGCACCAGAAACTTGACTTAACCCTCTGCAAGTGTCCTAAATCTTTTTAAAGCAATTGACATCTATGGCAAGTATGGCAAAAAGAGAGGTGATGCACGAGCGCGGCTCTGCGGTTATCCGTGATGTTATTCTTGGCGGCCAGGATGGGCTGGTGAACGTGCTGGGCATTGTTCTTGCTGTTGCAGAGGCGACGCAGAGCAGGTACATCATTCTCATTTCAGGCCTTGCAGCCACTTTTGCAGAGTCGATATCAATGGCTGCTGTCGCATATACGAGCGCGAAAGCCGGCAGGGAGTTTTACCGGAAGAAGCGCGAGGAGATTGAGGTAATGGTTAAGAAAAATCCCGAGTCAGCACGCCCTGTTTTGCGGGAGATGTTTTCCAGGTGCGGATTGCAAGGGACTTTGTTAAACAAGGCAATCCAGTCGTTAATGTCCGACAAAAAGCGTCTTCACGAGGCGTGGGTTTCCGCAGAGATGCGGCAGGCAGAAGAATTTGAGCATCCTGTCAGGGATGCAGTCATTGTCGGACTTGCGGCAATTGTCGGTTCTCTTGTTCCTCTGGTTCCTTTTATTTTTGTGCCTACTGGCGTTGCCATGTGGACTACGTTGGGAATTGCAACTCTTACCTTGTTTGCCAGCGGAGCAATAAAGGCAAAATATACTGCTGCCGACCCTTTCAAGTCAGGGCTTGAGATGGCTGTTGTCGGAATGACTGCGGCTATTGCGGGCTATCTGATTGGCGTGGCATTGGGGGCTTTGCCGATAGCATGAGGCATCCTGAAGCTTCCAGAGTGTATTTCTTGGAAAAAAAGCCGGAGTGGCTGAAGATTAAGCTGTATTCAGGAGAAAAGTTTGACAAGATAAAGAACGCATTGAGAAAAAGAAATCTATACACCGTCTGCGAGGAAAGCCGCTGCCCGAATATTCCTGAGTGCTGGTCTAATGAAGGCACTGCAACTTTTCTGCTTATGGGGGATGTCTGCACGAGAGCTTGCAGGTTCTGTCATATCAAGACCGCTTATCCTGCAAAACCGCTTGATGCCGAAGAGCCGGTGAAGCTTGCAGAGGCGATTGCCGAGATGGACCTTGATTACGCTGTTCTTACTTCTGTCACCCGTGATGATTTGAAGGACGGCGGTGCTGCGCATTTTGCATCATGCATCAGGGAAATAAAAAAAAGGCATCCCAATGCTTTAATTGAAGTTTTGACGCCTGATTTCAGGGGCAGTAAAGATGCCATTAAGACAGTTGTTGATGCAAAGCCTGATGTTTTTGCGCACAACATTGAAACAGTGAGAGACCTGCAAAAAAAGATTCGCGACCCGCGTGCAAATATGGACCAGAGCTTGTTTGTGCTGAAATATGTTAAAGAGCTTGATCCTGATATTATTACAAAATCTTCAATGATGCTCGGCATTGGAGAAACAGAAGAGCAGATTGTCAGCGCGATGAATGAATTGCGTGCTGCAGGTGTCCAGATTCTTACGCTCGGGCAGTATTTGCGCCCCAGTTCGTGGCACGTGCCTGTTTTTGAATATGTTCATCCCGATAAGTTTAAGAAACTGCAGGCCATTGCTGAAGGCAAGGGGTTCCTTTTTGTCGCGGCAGGTCCTTTTGTGAGGAGTTCCTACCGTGCAGGGGAATTGTTTGTAAAGCACGTGAGAAATGGCAAGCGGTCTGGAGAAAACAATCATGGAACAGAAAATCCGGCTTATTCCTGAAGTGTTGTTTTTGGATGGAGCCACAACAATGGCGTTGCATGAGCACTTGATGCTCCGGCGGCAGCCTGCATTGGTTTTGTCTCATTTTGTTCCTGCAACTGTAACTTTTGGCAAAAACGTTCATGTTGCCTCTCTGCCGGAAGCGTGCAAAAACAGCAGTTTGCCGGCTGTCAGAAGGATGACTGGTGGCGAGATTTTATACCACGCTGAATCCGATATTACTTATGCGTTTACCAGTGTGCCTGAAGATTCTGAGTTGAATATTTCTAAAGCCGCATTATCTGTAATGCGGAATTTGATGGATGGGCTCGAATGTCTTGGCATTAAAACTTACTCAAGGCGTGGAACTTCAATTTTTGCGAAAGTTGGTAATGTATATAAGAAGATTGCAGGCAGCGCACCCTGCCAGGAGGTTGGCAGGCCGTTTTTGGTTCATGGAAGCATTTTTTATGATGTGCCTGACTTTGAACTTCTTTCAAAAGTATATTGTTACTCTCCTGAACAGTTGCGGCAAGGCATTACGTGGATTAAGGAGCACAGGAATATTTCATTGGGGCAGGCATACGAATCAATCAGGATTGGTTTTATTAATGGCAGAAAGTATGAGGCGCGCTCATTGAGCGATGAAGAGATTGCTGATATAAAGCGGCTGGCTGAAAAGTATGCAGGCCGGCTGCATTATCAAGGTACTGGCTGTGAGCGCCCAGGCAAGGCGTGCGCTATGGAATTTGGCACGCATATGGAGCTGAAAGACGTTGCTCCAAAGTACATCAAGCCCGACCGTATTATAGAATAATTGTTCGGGTTAAGTCAGGTTTCGGGTGCTAACTTGCCTTTGGTCCTCTGGACTCATTTTTCTCTCCTCATCGCAAATGCGGAGGAGAGAAAAATGACCCCGGCAAAGCCGGGGCAGAGCTGCCCGCACCATTAAGTTGACAGCACCAATTGTTCGAAAGCATTATAAACGCGCGCGTGTATTATTTCTTTGCAAAAAGAGGAAGCATGCAGAAGACAGTTGGCAAGTTTACGGTTAAGTACGTCCAAATTATTGACGAAAAGGGCAATGTTGACAGGAAATTGGAGCCAAAGTTGTCTCCGCAACAGTTGCGCGATCTGTATAGATGGATGGTTCTGGAAAGAACATTTGACAACACAGCGCTTGCGCTGCAAAGGGAAGGAAGGATTGGCACTTATGCGCAAAGTTTGGGGGAGGAGGCAGTGCACGTCGGCTCTGTTTTTGCGTGCAAGGATGAGGACTGGATTTTTCCCGATTACCGCGAGCATGCCGCTTTTTTGATGCGAAAGGTTCCGGTTAAGATGCTGTTGATGCATTGGGGAGGCAGCGAGGATGGTATGTCGCTGCCCGACAAGGCAAACATCATGTCTGTCTGCATTCCTGTTGGGACGCAGACCTTGCATGGCGCCGGCGCTGCAATTGCGATGAAATTGCAGAAAAGGAAGGCGTGCACGCTGACGTTTGTTGGTGATGCCTCAACAAGCACCGGCGATTTTAATGAGGGGCTGAATTTTGCGGGTACGTATGTTGCGCCTGCTGTTTTTGTAATCCGTAACAATCAGTGGGCGATTTCTGTGCCCCGCACGTGCGGGAAGTCGGACTGGGGCGGTTGTCAGTCAAGAGCGGAGACGTTGGCGCAGAAGGCGATTGCTTTTGGATTTGATGGCATTCAGGTTGACGGCAATGACGTTCTCGCGGTTTATTCTGTGATAAAGCAGGCATTGGACAGGGCGCGCGCGGGAAAAGGTCCGACTCTTGTGGAATGTAACACTTATCGTCTTGGCCCTCACACGACTGCTGATGATCCTACAAGGTACCAGGACCCGAAAGTTTTGAGGGAATGGCAGGCAAAGGAGCCGCTAAGTAGGTTTAGGGAGTATTTGAAAAAGAAGAAGTTGTTGGACAGGAAGTTTGAGGCGGCGGTGCAGGCAGAGGCGAAGCGGATTGTTGACCAGGGCGTTAAGGAGTTTGAGAAGCACAAGCCGTCGCCGACTGATATGTTTGATTTTGTGTACGAGAAACTTACGCCGAATTTGGAGGAGCAGCGGAAGGAATGGCAAAGCTGACCATTGTTGAGGCGGTGCGGGATGCGCTGGATGTGGAGCTTGGGAGAGATGAAAGGGTTGTTGTTCTTGGGGAGGATGTTGGCAGGGACGGCGGTGTTTTCCGCGCAACTGACGGCTTGTGGAAGAAATATGGCGACCACCGGGTTATCGATACTCCCCTTGCAGAGTCAGGCATTGTTGGCGTGAGCATCGGGATGGCATTGCAGGGATTGCTGCCTGTTGCTGAAATCCAGTTTGACGGCTTTACCTATCCGGCGTTTGACCAGATGTTCTCTCACGCTGCCAGAATCAGGAATCGTACGCGCGGCAAATATACCTGCCCGATGGTGCTACGCTTTCCGTACGGCGGCGGCATTCGCGCGTTGGAACATCATAATGAAAGCCCTGAGGCGTATTTTGTGCATACGCCCGGCTTGAAAGTGGTTATTCCAAGCAATCCATATGATGCCAAGGGTCTGCTCATTTCTGCCATTCGCGACCCAGATCCGGTTGTCTTTATGGAGCCGAAGCGGATTTATCGTGCCATTCGTGATGAGGTGCCCGATGGCGAGTATACTGTTGAGATTGGCAAGGCAAAGATTGTGAATGAGGGGACTGATGTAACATTAATCGGCTGGGGCGCGATGATGCGCGAATGTTTGAAAGCTGCAGATTCGGCTGCAGCAAAGGGCATCCGTGCAGAAGTCATCGATGTAAGAACGCTGAATCCGTGCGATTGGGACACTTTATTGGCAAGCGTTCAAAAAACAGGAAGAGCTGTTGTTGTTCACGAAGCTCCGCGCACCTTGGGCTTTGGGGCGGAGATTGCTGCACGAATTCAGGAGAAGCTATTATTATATCTTAAAGCGCCTGTTCTGCGCGTGACTGGCTATGACGCTCCGTTCCCCTATTTTAAGCTTGAAGATGCCTATTTGCCAAATCCGGAAAAGATTGGCAAGGCAATTGAAAAGGTGATGACGTTCTGATGGCATATGATTTCAGATTGCCGGACCTGGGGGAAGGTATTGCCGAGGGGGAATTAATCAAATGGCTTGTGAAAGAAGGCGACAAAGTGGAGGAGCACCAGCCGATTGTTGAGCTTGAGACAGACAAGGCAGTGGTGCAGGTGCCAAGCCCCAGGGCAGGAATAATTTTGAAGACATATGGCGGGCCCGGGGAAAAAATCAAGGTTGGAGAAATTTTGTGCACAATTGGCGAGGCAGGGGAGAAAGTCAGCGCGCCAGCACTCAAGGCAGCTGCCAAAAAGGTTTCAACAACAGTAATCGGCCAATTGGAAGAGGCGCCGGAAGAGGAGGAAAAGAAAGTTGCACCAATGCCGCCAAAAAAAACTGCAGAGCCGGCCGTTGCGACCTTGCCTGCTGTTAGAAAGCTTGCGCAGGAGATGGGCGTTGATATTTCCAAAATTCAGGGTTCAGGTCCAGGAGGCAGAATTACCGAGGATGATGTTCGCCGGGCGTCGGGAAAAGTTGCGAAAGAGGAGCCAAAAGGCCCCACAGTAACATTTGAACGCTTTGGCAGGGTTATTCGCCTGCCGTTGAAAGGAATCAGGAGAACGATTGCCGAGAATATGCGCGAGAGCTTGAGCAGGGCAGCTCACGTGACGCATATGGATTATGCAGACGTGACCAAACTTGCTGAATTCAGGGAGAAGGAGAAGGAGGAGGCGGAAAAGAAAGGGGTTCATTTGACATTTATGCCTTTTATTGTCAAGGCGTGCGTTCTTGCGCTGAAGGAATTTCCCTATGTCAATTCAAGCTTGGATGATGAAAAACAGGAAATTGTTCTGAAGCAGTATTACCATATTGGAATTGCTGTTGACACGCCTGCCGGATTGATGGTGCCTGTTGTTCATAATGCGAATGAAAAGACCATTTTGGAGATTGCTCGTGACATCTGGAGGGTTGCAGAGCTTGCCCGCACTCGTGAAATCCAGCTGAAGGATTTGCAGGGCAGTACTTTCACCATTACCAATGTTGGCAGTTTGGGGGGCGAGTTTGCAACGCCCGTCATTAATTATCCGGAGTGTGCAATTCTCGCATTGGGCAGAATATCTGAAAAGCCGGTGGCAGTGGAAGGAAAAGTTGAAATCAGGAAGATGCTTCCGTTGTCGCTTTCATTTGACCACCGAATTATTGACGGCGCTTTGGCTGCGAAGTTTGTAAATGAAATCAAGCGCCATTTGGAGAATCCCGACGCGTTGCTGATGGGGTATTAGTATTTGATGTAGAAATCGTTGAACTTTCCCGTGTATTCTTCCCAGTTGTGATTAACCGTTGCGACTTTAGACAATGGGCTTCCTTTCTTGCATAACATTATGAAACGCCGTAAAAGCATTTTGTCGCCTTCGGCAATTATCTCAACTCCGCCGTCATCCGTATTTCTTGCCCAGCCGGTGATTCCCAGTTTGTCTGCTTCTTTTTTGGCATAATCCCTGAAAAACACGCCCTGCACTTTCCCGCGCACAATAATGTGTGCGCGTGCGCGTTCCCTGAAGAGTGAATCTATTTCCTTTCTCCTGAGTTCTTCCTCTTTTTTGCCGTGTTCAATCTGCCTGTCAATCATTCTTTTGATGTCTTCTATATGAGTCATCTTCCACAACAGCCCCGCATTTGCTGGAAATCTGAAAATGCCGTGAAGAACATCTGCAAACTATTCTTTAATACCTCTTTTCCTTTCTTCGTCATGGTGCATTCTTTTTGTATGTTGAAACCAGCCTTTTTCCTTTAAATCTTTTGCACTGTGCTTTGTAAACCAAGCCGGCGTTTTTTTATTAGTTTTTACTCATGCCTTTGACCTGATGATTTGGAAGCGCGCAAGGACCGAACAAGCGTCTCTGTTTTTTATGCACACACGCCCAAATCAGATTTGATGTTATTTTTGATGCGGTAAGAGGCATAACCCATTTTTGTTTCAATCTCGATTAACAGCCCTCGTTTTACATAGTTCGGGTCAATTTGCCTATATGTTGACTCTTCCCAAAACTCTGTTCGGATTCTTCTCGCATTCTTAGAGTCATTGACAGTTGTGTTTCTAATGTTCATCAAAAAGCCTCTAAAACATCTTTCGCATGACCTTCAGGGCTGACACCATACCATATTTTTTTTATTTTTCCATTTGGATTGATTAAAAACGTGCTTCGATGGGTGCCCATATACTCCCTGCCCATGAACTTTTTGAGACGCCATACACCGTATTTTTGGCTGACTTTTGTATCCTCATCAGAAAGCAAGGTTATGGTCAGCTTTTTGTTTTCAATGAATTTTTTGTGCGACTTGCAGGCGTCTTTGCTGACTCCGAGTATGACTGCGTTCTTTTTTTCAAAATTTTTTTTGAGCGCGGTAAAGTCAAGCGCCTCAATTGTGCAGCCAGGAGTGTTGTCTTTTGGATAAAAATACAGCACAATCCATTTGCCCTTAAAATCGCTCAGGGCGACTTCTTTCCCATCCGCGTCTTTCAAAACAAAATCCGGCGCTTTGTCCCCTTCTTTTAACATGCTATTTGTAGCTCATGTTTTTTTTAAATATCTTTTGCTAGAATTTTTGGCTTGAGAACATCTTCTATCTGCTCTATTGTTTCGCATTGCGCGAGTTTTTGCCTTAAATCGCTGCCACGTATTATGCCTTTTGTGAACTGTATGGAATGCCCTTTAATCTTGTTGAATTGTATGCTGTGCTTTTTGGCAAGCTCAAGGTATTCAAAGAATAGCTCAATTGGGTCCGCTTTCTCGTATTTTCCTGTCTGCAAATAATCCTCAATTTGCTTGAATACATATGGGTTTCCTATCGCGCCGCGTGCTATCATTATCGCATCCACGCCGCTTTCTTCAAGGCGTTTCTTGAATTGCTCTGGAGTGAACACGTCACCATTGCCAATAACAGGAATACTAACCGCACTTTTCACTTTTTTTATAATATCCCAATTTGCAGCGCACGTATAACCTTGCTTTTGCGTTCTTCCGTGAATTGCAATTGCTGCCGCGCCTGCTTTTTCAACGAGTTTCGCAACTTCAACAGCATTGATATTCCTGTCATCAATTCCGATTCGTATTTTGACCGTAACAGGTTTCCTTACTGCAGCAACAAGTTTGCTGACAAAACCGGCAATTTTTTCCGGCTGTTTCAGGAGTTCGCTTCCAGCTCCCGCCTTTATGACGTTCCACGCCGGGCACCCGCAGTTAATGTCGATAATATCAAACTTTTCCTGCACTTCCTGTGCTGCTTTCACTACGTCTTCTTCGTTGTGGCCGAATAATTGCACTGCAACCGGCTGCTCTGTCGAGTCGGCTTTAAGCATTCCCCACGCAACCTGACTGCCTCTGACCAATGAAGTGCTTCCTACAAATTCAGTGTATGTTAAAGCCGCTCCATATTTTTTTGCAAGTGCCCTGAAAGCAACATCAGTAATCCCATACATCGGCGATAAAACTGCTTTCCCATTTAATTTTGGAAATTTCATCGTCGATGAGAAAAAACTGCCTATTTAACTGGCTTTCGCTCTGCTTCCCTCAGCTCTATTTTTTCCACCATTATCTCGTACAAGTCCGGCTCTATTTTGAGAATGTCCTTCAAAGTTACAAGCCCTACAAATTTTCCCTGGTGCATTACCGGCAGGTGCCTGATGTTGTAATCTCTCATTATTCGCAGTGCTTCAAAAATGTCCTCGTCAGGAGTTGTTGTAGTGAGGTTTGTTTCCATTATTTCCTTGACTTTCTTGAGTGCGGTGTTCCCGGCGCCGGCAACTCCTTTTCTGACAATATCCTGCTCGGTAAGTATGCCGATTATTTTGCTGTCTTCTTTGACAAGCAGTGCTCCGACATGTTCTTTTGACATTAATTTGGCTGCATCGCGCAATGTTTTGTTTGGGGAAATGGTGACTGGTTCATGCGTCATTGCATCTGCTACCGTGTATCCTGTTGAGACCCTATACATGCCTAAAATTCAGGCGTTTGTTGTTTATTAATGTTGTGGACGACGTTCAAGGGGTGACTTAGAAAATTTCAAAAGTTGTCGTGAATTCAACTTCCTTGTTCTCATCATAGAAGCGATGACAGTAGCCTTTCTTTTCGGCGCACGCAATATTTACAAAAAGGGTGAAGTTTCCAGTGTTCGCGGTTATTATTGTGACGAGCCATTTTCCGCTTTCAAAGTTTGGCTTGAGCTCTGATTTTCTTCCCTGCGGGTCCTGAATCATTATGTTTATTTTGAACTGTTCTCCATTGGTTATCGGAGTGCTGTCGTTTTCTCGTATGTCAATGTAATGGTGGGAAGTTGTTCCAATTGGAATGCGCTTAAGAGTATTTGGGAAAGTAACTGTTACTGTTTCCCAGCTTATGTTCACAAGTGCAGGGGTGGCTGTCGGCATCGGGGTTATGTTTGGTGTCTCATTTGCTGTTATGTTTGGCGTTATGTTGGTTTCAGGCATTGGTGCAATGGTTATGTTATCAGTTATGTTTTGTGTTGTGTTGGCAACAGTTGGCTCTAATGTTGGAGCTGCTGTTGGTTGCGTTGGCGCTGGTGCTGGCTTTTCTCCGCGCTCGGTAAAAATCGCAAATATTATTCCGAAAAGAAGCAGTGCAGTTATTACTGTTGCCGCTATTTTATAGAGTGGAATTGACTTCTTCAGCTCTTCTCCGAATTCCTTTTCCGTCTCCATTGAAGGCGGTTGTATTGCTGAATTTTATAAAATTAATGGAAGTCAGATAATTAATTCATAATCCCTGCCGAAGAATCTTTTCAAGCTTTCAAACAGGGGTTCTTTCAGAACAGCCCGTGTTGGCACAAGCTTTGCCAGCGCCTGCTCGAAGTCCTCCGGTGTGCAGGGTCCTGAATTGCCAAGGCTTCCATCAGGGTTTACAGGCGCTTTTTCAATAATTTTATCCGGACTGTCCATGTCTCTTACAATAAAGGCGGTGTTTCCCAAAAGAGTTATTTCGCCGTATTTTTGTCCGTGCTTTATGCGCAGTTTTGCGCGCTCAAGCTCGTGCGCTTTCCTGCGGTGCATGTAGTCGATAAGGAAGCGTATAAGTTCGTTGCTTTCCTTTTGGACTTTTTCCACTTCTGTCTTGCTCAGTTTGCCTGCGTCATAGTCGGCTTTTGCTTTGACTAAATCGTGCAGGTTTCTTAGGAATTTTGCCGGTATTTTTCCTGTTGAGATGAGCTTTTCCTCGAACAAGTGAGTGATTTCTTTTTCAGGAATGCTTTCAACACCTTCCATTTTTAGAACATCTCTCAGTATTGTCTGCATGGTGTCATAGGTGTTGAGCATGCTTTCTTCTTCCTTCAATTTCTCTATTTGTGTGAAGAGCCGCTTGAGTCGTTTCATGTATTTTTCTGAATCTTCAAGCAGTTTGTCGATTTCCTTTCCAGTAATGTCCTTTTTGACGCCGTGCTCGATGTCTTTTCTTACCTGGATGACATTTTCAAGAATTTTCACATATTCTTCTTCCAGCAGTCCCTCTTTCTTGACAAAAACTTCTCTCAATACTCCACAGGTTTCCTTTGGTGCTGGCGGCGGGATTCCATACAGCATCAGCGCTGCCTGTGTTGGAGTGTGTATTCCCCAGAAGAAATCCTCTGTGCCGATGTCACGCAGCTTGAATTTTACTCTGTCAAGTGTCTGCTCTCCTGAGCTCATGAAGATGTCTATTGCTTCTGCCGACGGCTTGATTTTGCCCATCTTGAGCAGCTGTTTCCACGGCATGAAGATTCCTCTGTCGTAGAATGGTACGCCGTCTCGCAGGAAAGTAAATATAACCGGGTTGCTTTCCCTGATTGAGTCCCAGAAGTCGGTCAGGATGTAAATCTGGATGTTGATTTTGTTTCTTATGCCCGTTATTTCTCCTGCTTCGACGCCCATTCCAATTATTATGGCGCGCAGTTTGTCTCTGAGCTCTGCTCTGGTCATTTTTTTGACGTCGGTGTCATCTATGACTATGAATACGTCAATATCAGAGTCCTTTGTTGCCCTGCCCTGTACCAAGCTTCCTGCCATGACATATGCAACGATGTATTTTTCGAATTTTTTCAGGACCATTGACTTGTGGACTTCCGCTATCCTGATGGCTCCCAGCATTCCCGTGTCATAGATTGGAGCGCTCATTCCAATTAGTTGCAGCAAATCGTATTTGCCGTCGTAGCAGTTCTGCCATAATTCTGATAAAAGCAAAGTTTGCGGGAGGATATTCGGGTCAATTTCTTTCGCGGTTGCGTCCATTATCGCGCTTAGTTTGTCCCTGAGCTCTCCTTTTGTCATCTTGGTTGGCTCGGTGTCGTCTATGAGAACAAGTGTTGCGTACTTGTCCTTCTCCTGCTCGTATCTTTTCTGCTCATCTGCAAAAACGTCAGGAGGAAGGTTTGGTGCAGGAGGCCTTGGGGGCGGCAGCAATGCCACGCCCACAACATACTTGTCAAATTTTTCCACTATTTTTTTCTGGAACGCCGTTATTTTTTCCTTGATGTTTTTGAGTTTTTCAGCAACTTCCTGCGAGAGGTTTGCCGGCAGTTCCGGCTCTTTTGCTTCTTTCTTTTCATACTTTTTTTCTTCATATTTTTCTTCTTTTGCTGCTTCTTTTCTCTTTGCCATTGTTATTACCTCGCGATTATGCTTGTAAGCCCGCGCGCCAGTGTCTTGAATATTTCAAATGAGGTGGAGCCGGTGTGCAAGAGGTATTTTACAAAGTCGAATGCGACGTCGTGCAGTCCGTTGTGAGCGGGGTTCGGCGCAATGTTTGGCTGCAGGCCTCCGATGTTGTTGTCCCGTATTGTTTCTATCCAAGTCAGGGAGAATGCGTGCGCTTTTGCTTCCTCATCCTGCTTGTTTGGAAGTGTTGGACCAAGGACGTGCCCCAATTCGTGTCCTATTGTCAGCAATACCGAGTCAAGGTGGTCTTGCTTTATGTAGATTTCTGAAATGCCTTTTCCGTATTTGTTGTAGCTGAATCCAACTACTCCGGTGCTTTTGTTTGGGCTTATTTGCCTGAATTCTTTTTCTTCGCAAATCGTTATTTTTATGCTGTCATGGGGGAATTCCTGTCCGGTTATTATTTGAAAAGTTTGTTCAACGATTTCCTTCACTTCCCCAAGGTTTGAAATTATTGGGGTTAACGGTCTGTTTTCTGCAAGAAAGTGTTCTTCATGGGAGAGGTTTGGAACTTCTGGCTGCGTGTATTCTGCTCTGCCTGTTCTTGCAGAGTATCCGCCTCCTGAATAGCCGACAGTCGTGTTGGAACAACCGGGTGAATGCAAGTAATTGTTACTTCCGTAGCCGGAACTTACGCTGTAATTGCTCATTCCGTACATTATGCTCTCCGTGCAACTTTGTCTTCAAGCGGTTTTTTTGCCGCTTCCTGTTCAAGGTCAACGCCGAGATCTTTGAGCGCTTTCAGGTGCGCCTGCATTAGTTGTTCTACTATCTGCAGTATTCTCATCATTTCCTGCCTTTCTTTGGCAAGGGTTGTAAGTGCTCCTTTGTGGAATCCGATTTGTTCTTCGTTTGCCATTGTGTTACCCCTGTGACGCACTTGTCACAATGTGCATCTATAAGACGAAACAGGATTTAACCCTTTGTGACGAAAAAGTCATAGTGATGATGGATTAAGCGGTGTTTGCAACAAAAGCTTATGTGGTCCTAAAACACGTGTTTTATAGAAGGAATAGGAATTCATGCTGGCATAAAGCCACACAATATCATCAGAGCAGGCAAACACTTGACTTAAGGGCTCTTTGTTGCAAGGAAATTTTAGGAATTATGAAGAAAGACATGACATGAACAAAACAATATAGTCGTACCATAAACCTTTAAATACTGCTCTCTGTTAGTTTGGGGTATGCGAAAGAGTGTGATTGTTGCAATACTTGTCATAGCAGTTCTGACGCTGTTTTTTGCAGCTTCCAACGGTTATAATTCCATTACAGGGCTTCAAACTATTGACTTGCCCGAGCCGCCTCCGCCTCCTGGCATGGAGGCAGACCAGTTGGTGCCTTCTACTCCTACCCCGCAGGTGGCGGCAACCCCTGTTCCAACGCCCGCCGCAATGCGTGCGGATGATACAATGAACATTTTGAGGCGCCTTGAGCTTATAGAGCAGCGTCTTGCTGGGTTTCTTGCCTGGGAGCAGCGCCTCGCAACAGTTGAAGCGCAGATTAAGATTGTTTCTGACCCTTCTTCGCGGATTGATGCTCTGCAAAGCCAGATTGATGCAATGAGGGTTGATATCGAGAATTTGAAGCAACGTCCGGGTCTTGAGGCGCCGTTTTTTGATGCGCTGAGCAATTTGCAGGGCCAGCAGAGGAAGAACGCAATATTGAGCATTATGCTTTCTGTTCTTGCCTTGGTCATTATTGCCGGAATGATAACTGCGGGAATAATTCACAAAAAGCGCGAGGAAATTGAGGACAAGAAGCTGGTCCGACAGTATTTGCATAATTACCTGCAGGCGGGCTATCGGCTTGAAACTTTGCGTATGCATTTGCTCGCCAATGGCTGGGATGAAAAATTCATCGATGAACGGATTAAAGAGCTTCCAAAGTAACATTTATATATTGTAGAATCAGGTTTTAACTAAAAAAGAGGGAGACAATGAGACAGTTTGCAATTGTTCCAATTTTGATGCTTTTGTTCTTGGCAGCGTGCAAGGAGGAGCTGCCTCCAAGCCCCCCGCCGCCTGGTGGAGAGGTTGGAAGGGCTATTGCTGGCATGGCTGCAGGCATGCCTGCCTGGGCTTCCGAAGCGAAAAATGTTGCGGTAACTCCGGAGGAAGCGTTTTTCAACGATGGAATAATAGTGTCCGTAGGAAACTTTGACTATATCTATTCCAATGGGTATGTTTTTAATTCAAAAACAAGGACGTGGGAAAAGTTTTCATTGCAGGGCGAGAAGGTTGATGCCTGGCTGAAAAACACTGCTATCGGCAGCGTGACTGTTGATTCTGCGCGTTTTGCTGAAGGAAACAATTATGTCGTCGTTTATGCCTGTTCAAAGGTTGCTGGCAAGTGGGACTGCAATGATAAGAAATGGATGCTTGCAAAATTTACAGTCAGGGGAAGCGCTACAGGCCGGATTCCCGAGATGGCGAATATTGACCAGTTTGTGATTAATGCCCCAATCAATCCATTTACAGTGATGTCGACTTTGGCTGAAAAGGACAACTTTGGAGACGTTAACGTCATCCGCTATGATGCAAAGTACCGCGAGACAGCTAAGAGAGGTCTTGTTGTTCTTGTGCACGTGTTTGACTTTAACAACAGACAGGATTTGGACAAGTCGTTGCAGGCATTCTTCAAGGACATAATAAATAACGGCTGGAAGCAGCACGCAGGCCATAATCTTGCTTTGTTCCTGTCAACAGACGACCATCGGATTGCTGTTTGGTCAAGTGGCAAGGTCATTGTTTATGTTGAAACTTTTGAGGCGGAAAGTGCCAACAAGGAGATTATTGAGGCGTACTTGAAAAAGTATCCTTCTGATTTGAAAAAGATACCATGAAAAGAATGGCTTTGGCTGTTTTGTTGCTTTTTTTGTTAGTTGCGTGTGCGGACGAGTTTCCTCCCAGCCCTCCTCCTCCGGGTGAAGAGCAAATTGCCGGCAGGGCGTACGGCGGCATTCCGATTTCTCCCGGCCAGCTGCCGAGATGGGCTGCCGAGATAAAATATACTGATATCGACCCGACTCAGGTAAAAGCGGGCGATACTGTTAAAGTTGTTGTGACCAAGCCGTCGGCTGTCAAGACGAAGTTTTATGTGCACGCAATTGCGTACGCGTATAACAAGAAGTTCAAATTCTGGGAAAAAGTGTTTGCTGACACCGGGCAGAGTGGCAAGATTCTGAAAAACTGGGCTGATGAAAAAGCAATGTTCAATATTCCCATTTCAACTGACCGTTTTCTTCCAGGCCCTAATTATGTCGTTATTTACTGGTGCATTGATACCGAAAAGCGTGACGACAAGGGCTTTAAGATTTGGGACTGCCAGGGCAACAAGTGGCAGCTTGGCTCGTTTGAGATGCTCGGCGTCCAGTATCCTGATATCTTGATTGAGAAGGATATCGAGAATAACAGGTATAAGTCGTCCAGTAAAGTTGATGATGCCCTTGGACAGGTCTATACTGCCAGTTATGAACATTTGAATGGAGTCAAGACAGATGTAAGTGTGCTCGTTGCGAAAAACGTTGAGGACTTCAAGAAAACTTTGGTGCCGCCAGAAGGAATTGCGAGCATTGAAGCGAAATGGATAAAGCGCGGCAATGTGTGCGGCTTCCTCGAATCTATTGCTGGCAAAGTGATGTTTGGGTGGTTGTCTGGCGGTAACTGGATTACTGTAACAACGTATTCCAGCACTGTTGATGATGCAAAAATCGGCGTTTACGGCATAAAGTATCCGTCTGATTGTGATTTGCTGAATAAGCTGAAGGCAATGGCGCCGCCGCCCGTGTCCCTGTGTGGCAACGGCAAGGTTGACATTCCTGAACAGTGTGACGGTTCTGATGACTCTGCCTGTCCGGGCGCGTGCAGGCCTGATTGCACTTGTATGCTTGTTGGAGATGCAAACTTTGGCTTCTGCGGGGACAATATTATTCAAAAGCCGAACAAGGACGGTGTTACTGAGGATTGCGAGCCGCCTGGCAGCCGTGACCCTGTGACTGGACAATTAATTTCCTCGGCGTGCTTCCTGAGAAATGCGCTCGGCCAGATTACAGGCCTTGGCGCTTGCGATGACAAGTGCAAATGTATTGATGCAACTTTCATCAAGTCGGCGTGTGGCAATGGAAAGGCAGAAGCGGGTGAGCAGTGCGGTGATACCGGAACTCCCGGCTGTGCTGCTGGGAATATGTGCGTGAATTGCAAGTGCGTTCCTGTTCCAAATAATTGCGGCAATGGCGCGAAGGATGCCGGCGAGCAGTGCGATCCTGGCGTGCCTGGTGCTCCGTGCCCTGCAGGCCAGATGTGCTCTGCAAACTGCCTGTGCGTGAAGGGTCCCCAGTGCGGGGATGGCAAGGTGACTCCTCCTGAGCAGTGCGAGAAAGCTGCTGATTGTCCTAACGGGCTGCCCGGCACTTTCAAGGCGTGTCTTGCTTGCGGTTGCGCTTACTTTGGCTGGCCGGCAGGCGGCTGTGGCGACGGCAGTGTTGACAAGGCAGCGGGCGAGGAGTGTGAGAAAGACCAAGACTGTGCCAACCCTCCGGGTGGTATTGTGAGCCCGTTGTGCAACAAGCAGACGTGCAAATGCAACAAAGTCTGCGGCGACGGCAAAATTGACGCTCCAAATGATGAAGTTCCTCCAAAGAATGAGCAGTGTGATCCTCCTGGAAAGCCGGGGGTTTGCCCGCCTATCCGTTTGCCCGATGGCGGTTGTGCTATTCCGTTGTGTCAGAATGACTGCACGTGTCCTGCTGGTCAGCCGTGCCCTCAGCCGGTTGGCTGTGGAAATGGAATATTGGAGGCGGGCGAGGAGTGTGAAAAGCCGGGCGACTGGTGCGGTTGTGCTATTGGCGCTGAGACTGTGGAGTGCTTGATATGCGATTCTGCCTGCAAGTGTGGTCCTGCAAAGGCAGACAGTCCGTGCAGGAAGGCAGGTGGAAACGATTGCGGTCCTGTGCATGGCGTAACTTATGAAGGCCAGACAGGCACATTCTATACGTTGGGCACGCGTTATCCGATGTTTGACAATTCGAATGCTGTTGCCGGCGACTTGTCATTTAAGGGAACGCAGTGTGGAGAGGTCTGCGTTTCCACGGTTGTCAAATTGGGCGCGGTTGACACGGATGGCAGTGATGTGAGAAAGGACGGTTCTTGTTATTATGTTTCACAGGCGTCTGCAATAAGCGCGACTGGTCAGTTTTCTGCGAACGCGGTGGTGGGTGTTGGTACGACAGCTGATGTAACGTCGCCTTCACCAACACCTTTAGTTGCAAAATATTATACCATCACAAAAGTTAAATCGGCCTGCATAAGTGCTACGCGGGTTTCCGAGCCGGTTGTTCGGGATAAAAAATGCATTCTGCGCACGATGGACTGTCCTTCAGGCACTGTGTGCAGTGATGCCGCTTCAGGTGCTGCTTGTGTTCCTGTTGCTGCTACACCTGTGCCGTCTCCTACGCCCACGCAAGTCGTTCAAAAATATGTCTGGACGCCGAGCGAGTGCTCTTTTGGTGCTTGTCCGAGCATTCATTGCACGACTGAAAATGCTGGCTATGAATGCCCGTTCAACGCATGGGGTTCTTCGTGCACCAAAGCGCTTGCAACTTATTACACGTTGGGTACAAAGCTGACCTGCCTGCCTGGCACGCCTTCATATTCGCCTCCCGTGACTGAAAGTTTATCATCTCAGATTGTTTCCGGAACTTACGGCTGCCGGGCGTCGACTGCAAATTGTTTCAGTTATTACACTGGCGGGATGCGGGCGACAGCGTGCAATACTTGTTATGCTGGCTGCTGTGTCACTTACAGCTGTTCAACAACCTTTCAACTTGTTGAGCAGCGGAGCCCGGCTAATTGCGTGCTTTCCAGCCCCACCGGCAGTGCAGTTGTAGGACATGCGGTTTTCAATGAGGCGCGTGAAGTTGTTGCTTCAAAGGGCATCCAGATTGCCTTGTTTTTGATTGCTGCAATTGGGATTTTGCTGATTACCCTGCTGAATTTTGTGCATAAGGAGTGAAGTTTTATTCTTGTAATGCTCAACGTTGCTGTATTTGATATAACAAGCTTTTGCCATATTTTACTCGCTGACGAAGAAAGGAAGTTAAGGGGTTAAGTCAGGTTTCTGGTGCTAACTTGCCTTTGGTCCTCTGGACTCATTTTTCTCTCCTCCTCGCAAATGCGGAGGAGAGAAAAATGATTTCAGCGAAGCTGAGGCAGAGCAGCCAGCACCATTGAGTTGACAGCACCAAGTTAAGGAAAACTTTATAAAAAGGCGTTCAGCGCTGTGAATTATGGCAGAGCATTTTATGGGCGCGTTTTTTGTTATCGCAATAATACTGTTCAGCATTGCTGGTGCTGGAACAATACTGAAATTTACTGAGAGCAGGCGTGAGTGCAGCACCAACAGCGAGTGCGGCAATGGCTATTGTGGAAGTGATTTCAAGTGCCATCCTTTTCCGGTTATTGAAAACACGATTGTGAAGAATGACTGGACCACTCCGTCCGCGATTCTTGGGCTCGCTATTGTTTTTGCTGCCATGATTTTGAGAAGAAGGCAGCAGCCGCCAAGGCAGTTTTACTGATATGATGCAAGGTCTGCCTGCGTGGCTTTTTTCTTGGCTTCTTCTTTGTGCGCAGCGCCTTCAAATAATGGAATTCCATACGCGCCGTCATAGCCGGGTTTCCATTTTACTGAGCAAACGCTTGATATCGCAGTTGCTATTTTTTCATCAGTGTGCTTTGCGAGTTCTTCCTTTTTTGCAGACAATGCACTTAATTCATTTCCAAATGCATTGACCAGTTTGAAATATTCTGCCCATGTCTTCTTGCTTGCAACAGTGCCTCCTGTCACGTGCGCAATGATTTCTGAGAGTGGGATGAGGTTTCGGTATGGTTTTGCGCTTGCCGGCTTTTCTTGCTGGTCAGCTAATTCTTCCACTCTGCTCGCAACTCCCACCGTGACTTGTTTCCTGCATTGAGGGCATGTTTTTTTCATCGCCAGGCTCTCCGCTGGAGACAGGCACGTTCCGCAGTTTCTGTGCCCGTCAAAGTGGTATTTGCCTTCTTCAGGGTAGAATTCCAGAGTTTCAACAATGTTGTTTTCCCTGATTGCGCGTATGAGTTCTGCATAGCTGAGTTCTTTCATGTCAAAAACAGTTGCTTCCCTGCCGATTCTCCACGGGTATGCGGAATGGCTGTCCGAGCTGCTGATAAGCGTTATATTGTTAAGTTGTTTCAGCCGCCAGTTCATGCTTGGGTCGCTGCTTAGCCCTGTCTCTATCGCGCGTATGTTTTTTGTCCGGTCTTTGAAGCAATCCTGCAGTGAGTTGAAGCCGGACATGCTGCCGAATACGCTGAACCAGGGCGTCCAGGCGTGCGCGGGTATTATTTCAATGTCATCGCTTATTTTTTTCAAATTGTCGACAAAGTCAGGGCAGGGGATGTTGAATATTGGCCTGCCGTCGTAATCAAGCCGTCCTTTTTTGCCCAAGTATTCGATTATTTGGTCTGCAATTTCAAAGTTTGGCGCGAGCACGACGTTATGCACTCGCCTTCCTTTTCCGTCTTGTGTATAGATAAGCGAGATTTCTGTCTGGAGAACAAAGGGATATCCTGTTTTCGTCATCAATATGCCTTTTCCGTTATCTGTAAGCTCCTTTTTGAGTTCTGCAAGCCATTTTGGATGCTGAAAGTCTCCTGTGCCGAGTAAAGTGAGTCCTTTGAGCCGGGCGTATTTCTCCAAATTCTGCAAAGTTATGCTTTTGCTGCAGGCCCTTGAGAATTTGCTGTGCAGGTGCAGGTCCGCTATGACGTTCATGGGTGTTTTCGTATAAGATATCTTTTTATACTTTTGTATGCGTGAATGGTGCATGGCCAGGATGCGGAAAAGGGTGGCTGAGTTTGTCGGCTTTCAGGTCGCGAGCTGGATTGCGCACGTTTTCTATTTTGCAGGACTGACTGCTCTGATTCCTTTGATGCCGCTGGTGCTTTCACCGGAGCGTTTTGTGCAGGCGCGCTATGCGTTCGGCGTTGCGGTTGGCTCGATTGTGCTTGGATTTGTGTTGATATTCTGGTTTTCAAAATCACGCAGGAATGCTTTCCGAAGCATGGGAATGTTTACTCTTATTCCAGGCCTGCTGGCGGTTGCTTTCGCTTTTATGGGCCCTCGCAGGATAAGCGAGTTTTTGGGAATGTTTGGCAAGGTGACGCCTTTGCTGAAGCAATGGATTGACTCGTATGTTCCAAAGGCCTGGCTGCTCGCCGGAATTTACATTATTTTGGGAGTCATTCTGGTCTGGCTTGGCGAGAAAGCAAAAAAGTGATTTCTTTTCTAAGTTTGTCAATGCCGGTGCCTTTTTGCGCGCTGATTTCTATTGCGTGCTTGTATGTAGCGCCTGTGTCTGCCTTGTTGGCAGCAAGGATTATTGGCCTGTCAAACGCGTTTTTTATTTCTTGAAGAAGGTTCTGCTGTTCTTTTAATGTGTAACCGCACGTTTCTGTCGGGTCGATTACAAAAACAATTATAGTCGCCACGTGCTTCAATGCAAGTATTGCCTGCCGCTCGATGGGATTTCTTTTTTCAAATGGCCTGTCAAGCAGTCCTGGCGTGTCGACATACTGATTGCCGTTTGCGTCATAGCCAAGATTTAATGTTTGCGTGGTGAAAGGATAGTGTGCTGTTTGCGGCTTGCTGCCTGTCAATGCCGCCAAAAGCGTGCTTTTTCCTACATTCGGGGCGCCGGCAATAACTATCGTGTTGACTTTTGTCCTGAGCGCAGGGTATTTCTTCATTATTTTACGGCATTCCTCAAGATAGGCAAGGTTTTCCTTGATTTGCCTCATTACAGAGCTTGCCCTTCCTGAAAAGGCAGTTCGCAGCTTGTTGTACTGCCCGAGCTTGCGTGCAGAAGAAAGCTCTTTGGTGTACTTGTGCAGCAATCCTGTTATTTGCCGTTTTGCCCACGCAAGTGCTCCCTGGCTTTGTTTCAGCATTGCATAGTCAAGCGTGCACTTGACAAGCTCCTGGTAGAATGGTGCAAGTTGGTCGAATGAGGGAAAACTTCTGCCAATAAAGTCAAGGTTTTTGATTAATGACTTGCCCATTGCCTCTATGCGTGCCATTTCAATGCGCCTGCTTCTGATAAGCTTGTTCGGGCTTGTTGTCTGCTTGCGTGCCTCTGTTGCTGCCGCTATGCCGTTCTTGAACGCCATGTCAAGCAGTTTCTGGTAGTCCTCTACTTTGCCGAGTCCTTGCAAGTTCATGCCAGCAGAAAACTGGATTGGGTTTTTTAAATGTAGTGGCTTGCACGTCTGCTGAGCGAGCACCTTTGCAGGCGTGCAAGCCGGTTTTTTTGAAGGGGTTTGTATTAATTGGTGTATCGACGTGAAAATTGGAAAGTTTCTGAAGAAGCCCGGATTAATCTTTGACCGTTCTTATTACTGCTTTGTTGCTGTAGCCGACAGGGGTTTCTCCTGCGTAAATTGTAAAGTACGCAATATAGTCCTTTGCTGCCATTCCTCCTATGTACTCGTCAAACTGGTAGCCGCGTGCAAAAGTAACGTATTTGTCCTGGTAGACGAGCGGAACAACTTCACATGCCGGCGCTGCCGGCACTTTGTAGTATTCTGCGCATAAGACAACTCGCATATGTGAGACAGGGTTTTCAAAATATGGCCCGAAGCTGCCAGCAAATGTTTTGATGTTTTTTTCTTTCACAGGTATGTAGTTCAGTCCTTCTGCGTAGCGGGTTGACGGCGGCACTCTGATGTCGTTTACCCAGAAGTTTACTTCTGCAGGCAGTACTTTTTCTATTTCTATGCCTGGCGCTGGCGTTTTAAGTTCTGGCGCGCGCGGGGTTTGCTCGCCAATTATTACAGGTGTGGCGCGCGGGGTGATGACTTGGGGCTTTTCTGGTGTCGGTTGAGCTGGGACTGTAAATGTTGCTGGCTGTCGTGTTGCCGTGTATACAAGAAGGACTATCACTAATATCAGCAGTATTGTTATGATTGCGGTTTTAGCCATGCTTGCTCCAGGTTGCGATTATCATATGCAGTCGCGCAAAGGCGAGCGCGGGTATTGTTATGAACAGTATGATTGCCAGTGCAATGAGGGGTTTGGTTGCAAGCCAGTTGAATGGCAGCGAGCACGCGATAAACAGGATGATTGTATTGACGAGGAATGCAGGAATGATTGTTTTTGCATGTTTGATGCCATAGATGAACGTGTTCTTAAAGGTTTGTTGCGACGGTATGAGGGCAAAACTGACCTGGCTGAAGTAAAAGATTGCCAAAAAGACGACATACATGAACATTGTGACCCAGAACGGGCTTATAATAGGGAGTATTGTTGTTGTGCTTCCTGTGCCTATGCTGTAAAGTGAAAATGCAATTATGAGCACGATAAACCAGAACAGGCACAATAATGGAAACTTAATCAGCACTGTCTTGAATGGCATTTTTTTTAGTATGCTTTTGTGGGATATGTACCATAATGGTGTTCTGAAAACTGCAAATGCTGCGAACAAGCTGGTGATGAAAAAGCCCATATGGGCGAGCAGCTCGTGGTATGCCGTCATGAATTCCTCATTCTGCGCCAGCAGTCCTTCCAACTGGTAGAGTTCTGTCTCCTGCAGTTTTTCCACTTCTTTCGTCATTATTTCACCTGCTCTTGCTGCCGCTTCCGCGCTTGGCACGAAATATGTCAGGTGTATTTGCGTGAGCACGAACAAAAACACAAACTCTATCAAAACTATCCATATCAAGTACTTCTTGTTTTCCTTAAACGCCAGCCAGGCACGGGGGAGTGTTTGGGATAAAGTCATTTAGTTCACCCAGTTCGTATTAACTGGCGGAGTCTTCGGCATTGGATTGGCGGGATAACACATATTTTTGGTATCACTGTCGCCAAAGTTTGGGTCACTGTATAGATACTGGTGAACATACTGCATTTCTCTCCTGCCATTCTTCACGGTGAATTCTGGCACCAGATACGCTGCTCTTCCGTCGTCTCCAAATATGTCGTTGTCGACGCAGGTTACTCGTGGCATGAATGTTTTGCAGTTGTCCTCGCACACGCCTCGCTTGACGGAATACTCAATCACGTCATCGCAGTCTTCGCCGACTAGATCGTAGCAGAAGTCTTTAAGATTCTTATTGAAGAATATCTTATCAGACGGAAGTCCCTCATATCCCCAGTAAACAGTATAATCTTTGGGATTGTACCCTATCCACTCATCAGCTGCTATAACTATTACATCTCCGTTCTTTTTATCACAGATTTCGCCTTGGTCGATAGCGCCGTTGCCGCAGGTTGTTGTTTGTGGTGGGGGGGTTATTGCTTGTTGCGGCGCGGGTGGCTGTTCTTCCACCGCTTCTTTGACTACCTCTTCTGTCTTCTTTGGCACCAGTCCAAGGTCCTTATTTAGAGCATTAACTGCAAAAGCGCGCATTATTTTGATACCGTCGAGTTCAAAGGCGACTTGGGAGAGAGCTGCTCTTATATTTTCTGGAGTTGGGCCTCCAGGCCCGGTCGGAGCACGCTGCGACATTGCATTAAGCCGATACTTGATATCATTCAACCTGTCTACAGAAATCGGTAGGCCGTAAATTGCTATTATAGATCCAGGAGGAACTATCGTCTGCACCTTTCTCTCTAAGAAGTTCTTCACTTCTATAGGTACCTCTGTATTTTGTCCTTCATAGGACTTAACAAGCGAGGATAACCCTTGTATTTCCAGTTCTTTAGCTTTGATAAAGGACTCTAAATCATTTATAATCTGCCTCGAAGTGAGACTTTGCTGTAACTGGTCGTCACTTTCTGCCAGTTTTCCTGAAAGATAATTTGCAAAAATATCGTCCTGGTTTCCAGCGTTTTCTATTTTGTCTCTTAGATCGCGGAGCCTTTTGGTAATGGTTTCTCTAACGACACAACACTTTTTGCCATCTGGGCAATAGATGTAGCTGCCAGTGTGTTCAAAAGAATTGCCTGTGCATTCGGAATCGCATTTGTATAAATCTCCGTTCTTTGTGCCGCTGCAGTAATTTGCGGCTGGTAGCTTCCAGCAGGTTTGGGTTGTAATGGTCCTGCATTGCTTGCTTGCGTCAGTTATCCAAGGTCCTGTAAAGATGTCAGCAGAGCATAGATAATAATTGCCTTCAGCGTCTGTTTGTTTGTCCGGGCATGCTTCTTTCTCTCCAGCCGCTGCCGGCAAGAGCGCCAGAAGCTCGCTTTTCTTGTCTATCGCGTTCGCCAGTATCGGCCTAAACTCTTGCAATTGTTCTCTTATTGCAGTGACATCAGTTGTCTTTGATATTTCTTCTCTTGCTGAATTCGCACGGAACGGAACGTTTGCCGCTTTGAAAACTGCAGTTACTTGAATTCCAAGAATGCCTTCAAGCTGCGGAATTTCTCCAAGCACCGCGTATAGTTGATTTGCTGCCTTTGATATACTCTGCAATTCTGTTTTTCCTTCAAGGTTTTTCAAATATTTGGTCTGTAGAACTGCCGCGTCAGCAAGTTCTGTTGACGCGATTGTGCTGAGCAGTTGCTGTATTGCCATTGAATTCTCTATCTTTATGTCTCCTTCCAGCCATTTGTTAACGTCTGCAAGGTGCTTTTCTTGTCTTTGCTTGAACGTTGTAACATCCGTTCTCAGTCCCGCCAGTATTTCTGCCAGCCCGAGTATTCCTTCCAGTGGCTCGAGCTCTTTTGCTGTCGCGCATATTGCGTTGAATGGTATGGTGAAGATTGCTTCTGCTCCCGTATACGGGTCTATTGAGACCTGGTCTGTTGGGCTTCCGTATTGGTCTGCGTCAAATGCCATTAATTGCATGGTAAACTGTTGTATTGGTCTGTTTTTTACGTCGCCAGCGCACGGGTCTGCTGCGCGTGGTATGTTGAGGTCTATGTGGAGTTGTATTGTTTCGTCTGTTGTTGGCAGGACTGCGTCTGGCTTGAGGGTTATTGTAAGAGTGTCTTGTGGGATTGGCGCTTGTCCTGGCGCTGGCGTTATTTGCGGTGTGCAGGTGATTCTGTTTCCTGCTGTGCCTGTGCAGAGCGCTGGCTGTGCAACATAAAATCCTCCTTTTTCTCCGCCAAGTGTTGTGCTGACGCCTGCAGTGTATACTGCATAATTCACTTTGTCTGCTTGTCTTGTCAGCTCAAGCACGTATTGCTTGCGTGTTGTTACCGGCCCTGCAAGGCCTACTAATTGCACATTGTCGATTATTTTGTTGTCGGATATCGCGCTTGGGTTTTTGTTTGTCCATTGCCTGATTGCGAATGGCTTTCCTGGTTCTGTTGTGGTGAACCATTCTTTTTTGACTTCTATTGGCACGTTATCTGCTGCAAGGCGTTTTGTGTAGTCGCCGTTTGTCTGCAGCAAAATGAGCCCTCTGTCTTTGTTTGTGGCAAGTTCTCTTCCGCCAGGCCCGATTATTGTGTACTGCAGGTATTTGTTGTATTGTTCTCCTCCCGGGTAGTCCTGCTGCAATGATACGCCGATGTTGAGGTTTTCCTGGATGCCGTAGGCAGGTCCTTTGTCTTTTAGGTTGTGCGGGTATTCTACCTTGCCCTCTTTGAAGCGTATTCCTCCCGCCGCTTCTCCGAATGAGCATCTGAAGCTTACTGTGAATGGGTCCCATCTGCAGAACGCTGGCAAGCTGCCGCCTCCGCCTGTCTGCCCGATTGAGCAGGGCTCTGTTTTGTCTTCGCGCATCTGCTTGTTGGCTTCTTTCCACCTGTACAGCAGATATGCTTTGTCGTAGCGGACATTGCTTTCCCCGCTTCCTGCCTGCATTGTGTAGAATATTTCCTCGCTCAGTATTTGGTTTTTCTTTGCGCGAGCTGGCAGGTTCTCTGGCCTGATTACGATGTCGCGCTTGCCTTTGCCTTGGCAGTCGCATCTTCCGTTTTCAAACCCGTCTGATTCTTTGCAGCTGTAGTCGTCGCTGCATACCAGGTGGAGTTCTACTTCTGCGTCCGCTCCTGCTGCGAAGAATGCGCCGAAGTGGTACACCCAGGTTACCAGTCCGCCTGGTCGTGTGGATGGGTTGAATGCTACAAATCTTCTGTTGCATGGCGTCAGTAATGCCTGGCTGTTTAGCGGGATATCGTCTACCGACTGGTCGAAGACTGCTCCAAGGTCGAGGTTCCACGTGCCTGTGAATGCCCACATGCATATCGAATGGACGAGTTTTCTGTCTACAAAGACCGCCTTGTACATGCCTGTTTCGCCGTATCTTCCTTCCACTTCTCTTGACATTTCGCTGCCTGCTGCTACAAGCGCTCCCATTATGTCTCCGCCGCCTTCGCGTTCTATTCTGCCTTGTCCTGTGCTGAATTTTTGGGTGAAGCAGGCAAGCGCGTCATACAACAAATCACACACGTATTGGCTTACCAGTGCCTGGCAGACGCCGTTTTCGCCGTCCCCTGTCAGCAATATCGTGTCAACGCAGCTTTTGACCGCTCCCATAATGTTGCGCCAGAGCTTTAGGTAGCCGATTATTGTTGGGAAGCAGAGGCATCTGATTGAGTTTACCAGTCCGTCGTTTGGTTTGATGATGTATTCTTTGTCTGGTGTGCCTATTGCTGCAATGACTTGTGCGTATAGTGATTTTGCGTCAAACTTGCTTGAACCGCTTGCCTTGCTTAAGTCTTCGGCAAATTCGTCGGGTATTGCGCCTGTTTTCCTGTACTTGTCTATTGCCTCTTGTTTGAAGTTTCTTTCTTGGAAGTCCTCAAATCCAGGGTATTCGACAACATCAAGTTTTTCTGTTAGTTTGGAGCGTTCGCTTGTTGCAAGCACGTCTGGCTTGTCGCTCTTTTGGAATTCGAGTGTCTTTACGATAATTCCGAGCTTTATTGAATATCCTTGTGATGCGCCTCTCGTGAGTATTCCTTCGAGTGCGTTTTCTCCTCCTTTTTCCTGCACTATGATGTAGAGTTCTTGGCTTTCTGCAAATTTTTGCAGTTCAAGGTCTTCTGCTACATTGGAGGATATTGTTGTAACTCTAATCGGCGTCAATGGTGGCATTCCGTTTTTCTCGCAGAAGCCGCCAAGGGCATTGAGGAGTTTGTTGCACTGCACCGGTTCTCCGTCTTGTCCTTCAATCTCGTTCTTTCCTATCTGTTGTGCCGAGAGGCAGGTGCTTTCTTTTATTTCGTCAAAAGTGTCAAGTCCTTGTCCGAGCGCGCTGACTCCGCAGGCAGAGCTCCATTCCTGCATGTATTCGTAGCCGCAGCATTCTGGTGTTGCCGGGTGCAGGCCTGCGCAGTTCACTCCTTCTCCTTCTCCAGCAGTGTCTGATTGGTGTTTGAGCCAGTCGTTGTAAATGCCTTGTATTTGTGTATTGGTGAAGAACAGTCGTGGTGGGATTATGATTCTTTTTGCCCGTGTCTCCCTTGCTCCAATGTCGTTTGCGTTTTTGAGCACCCAGGCGGCGCAGTCGCTGCCTGTGTAGAGTTTTCCGTTTACGAGGTAGTCCTTGAATTCTTCTTTGGCATTTTCTGCTTTTACTTCTGTTGGTGTTTGCCTGCCGCGTGTTCGCAAATAATATTGCAGTGATGGGGCTGCCGGGCACATTACCCTGTCGCACACTTGCCTGTATGTTCTGACGAATTTTTTGCGGTAGTCCTTCCATTTCGCGCAGGTGTTGCAGTTTTCTGCTGAATCGCTTCCTGCACCGTATTCCGCGTCGCACGCGTTTATTGCTGCCACGTTGACGTCAAATGCTCCTTCCCCTCCCGAGAGGATGTCTGTGACTTTTTTGAATTCGCAATTGTACTTTTCAAGGAATATTGGCACGTATGAGAGGAATTGTCCTGCTACGCAGGTGTAAAAGAGGTATTTTCCAATTGTTTGTATTGGCGTGAGTATTTTGTCTATGCCCTCAACTATTTTGCCGAGTGTTCTGCTTACTGTTTTTAGCATTCCTGAAGGAAGCACATCTGGCGGTATGCGCCGGTCGATTGCAATGTTGACGTCTATGCACGTCCGTTGTGTCAGGTGCTCGACCACTTCTTTTTCAAGCGTGCCGGCCACTTTCGGGTCGTACGCCATTTTCATGCTTGTCTCTGTGAAGGGTATTTCGAGCTCGATGAACAGCTTCATGCAGCCCAAGCCGGGCACGCAGTCGCCGAGCCGGTGATTTGATATTCTTTCTTCCCGCTCAAACATTGTTGCGTTTGCCGGCGCTTGCTCTGTTTTGCCGTCTTTTTCAGGCAGTTCCCAGGGATCGTCGATTGGCTGGAAGTTTATCTGTATGTAGCCGACGCCTTGGGGCTTGGCGGCGCGTTGTGCCCTGACGTTTGGCGCTCGAACCTGGATGAGGTTGTTGTCGTATTCTTTTCTGACGTCTGGCGCGAGAACAAGCGGCTTTACTCTGATGTTTCTGGCATCTATTGTTGCTTTTTGGCCCCCGCGATACGTGTAATTAAATGCAATGCCTACTTGTTGTATTCCTTCGATGAGCAATCGCGGGTTTAGTATCTCAGGCATCGGCTCGCTTAATTGCACGTCTATCCACGTTCCGCTGCCGCAGATTGCGTATGTTATTTCGACTTCTGGTGTGCTTGCCTTCAGTCCTGCTGCGTCGATTGCTTCAAGGCGGACTTTGCTTTTCCATTGTATTCCTGCGTCGATTGATACAGCGCTTCCGGTTATTGATGTTTGCCCTGCCTTGGAGCCGATGGGTCTTTCGAGCTTTACTTTGATTGAGAAGCTTCCATCCGCGTCTGTTGTCACAGTTTTTTGAGGTCTGCCGTTTACGAATGCTGTGACGCTTCCAGGCTCTGAAAGTTTTCCTTTGACTTCCACTTCCTGCCTGTATGATGGTGATAGTTTGTCGAGGTTGGTTGTTTCAAAGCGTGGCGGTCCTGTGTCGTACACCACTCGCTCCTCAACGACTGTTCTGAAACCCGCTTTGTCGATTGCGATGAACGTGACCATGTTCTCTCCGGGTGTGAGGGCTACCTGGACTTCATTGCTGCCTGCTTGCAGGGTGTGGTTTTTTGGTGTTGCGTTGCCTGCCTGCACAGTCAGGTTGACCGGCTCTGAGAGTTTGACTTTTGCAGTTGCAGTGGCCGTAGTGACAACCGGCGGTATTGTGATATTCATCAGCGGCGCTGAATTGTCAACATCCGCCTGGTATGTCTGCGTTGCTGTTTCTCCTGCAAGTTCTGCTTTGACGACTATTGTGCTGCTCGGCTGGAGTGGTACGTTTTTGAAGAGGAATGTGCTTCCTTCGATTATGTCTTTTTTGGTATCCACTCCGTTGATGGTTATGGTGACTGTTGCGCCTGGCTTTGTTGTTCCGGGGATGTCTATGTTTGCAATGCGTGGGTATCGTGGAATCGTTGCATTGACGAAAAGCGGGGTTTCCGCTGCCTGCCCGTTGGTTGCCTGTGCTTCGACTATTGGAAGCATCACGATGAGCCATGCAAGGCATATTGCAATTATGTTTTTGTTCATGTGAAAGTTGGTTCCAGGTTTTCGTGCTTTGTTTCGTATAGGAACAGGAACATTTGCGCCTGTTTTTCTCCTGTGTCAGGCAATGGCCTCCATTCGAACACGTTGAAGACGACTTGTTCCGCCTGTGCTATCTGCTCGTATGTTATAGTGATGTTTTCTGCGTGGTAGCCGCCGACTACAGTGTTGCCTTTGAATAGGAGGATGTCGATGTCGTATCTGGCATCGTCGTAGACAAACTCTATTTCATCTTTTGCGACGTCAGACACGTCTGAAATGTCTGTTGTTCCGTCCGCCTGGAACTGGGTTGCGTTTGCCGGGTAGCTCTTGTACTGGTCAAAGCTTTGGTTTCTGAGTGATATCGCGACAGTTGCATGGGTTGTTTTTGGCAATCTGTTGTAGACGTCTCCCAGCCATCTCTTGTTTATTGAGTCATACGGGTGGACTGATATTGTGTAAGGCAGTTTTTTCAGGCGCGTGAGCATCAGTTCAACGTTGTCGGTTGTTGCGTATTTGCTTGCGGACAGGTAGCCCTCTTTTTGTGCTGTTATGCGCGGGTTGGCGCAACCCTCTGGCAGGTAGCTGCGCAGGCGTATTACTCCTGTGCCGTCGCTGTACGTCTTGCCCAGCAGGCATTCTTGATTCATGCATGTGTATGTTATGTTTGCTTCATCAAGTTCTTCTGCTACCAGTCCTCCTTCGACAAAGCCCTTTGCCCTTACTTCGATTGATTGTGTTCCGAAGTTTGTGCAGAAGTCCGTGCCTTGGTCGGGAATGGTAAAGCGCTTGATGCCGAAGAACGTTCTGGCTTCCTCGTTGTCATTGATAATTACAGGGAATCCCATTTGGAAGACGTAGCCCTCGCCGTTAAAGGCAGTGTCGTCTTTTACCTGCATTTTGACCGGGTAAATGACGTCGTAGGTGAAGTGCCATTGGTTTATGCAGAGGAATCTGAGGTACTTTCTTGCTCCTTTTACGTTTGCCGTGCTTAGTATTCCTCCGCTGCTTGGCTGTGCGTTGACAAGCAGGGGCCAGTTTGGCAGATATGTGAATGCGACTTTCAGGTCTGTCCGTTTTGCTCCCACGTCAAGCATCATTCTGTTCATTTCAAACACGTCTGCTGGCGGGTTTTCAGGCCAGTCGGGCTCTCTGTTTGCTTCAAGGTCTTTCCTGATGTCCTTTGCGTCTGCTTTGAGGCTTGCATATGTTCGCAATGACGCAATTGGGGGAGGGTAGTTGGTGTTTGCTACTCTGATGAGTGGCAGGTTGTAGTAAAGAATTTTTTGAAGTTGTTTTTTGATGTCTTGTATGTGCCATTTCTTTGTCGCGCAGCTGATTTCCATTCCTGAGAATGGTATTTTTTCGTTTGCTGTCATCAGGTCTATTGTCAAATTCTCAAACCATCCCTGCCTGTTTTCTGTTTCCATTGTCTGCCTGGCGAGCTCGTGCATTGCTTTGAGCTTGAGTGGGAAGCTGACTATGAACTCGTTTAATTGCATAAGCCGGTTTTGCACTGTCACTTCAAGCTGCCATTTGACTTCCACAATTACTTCTTCTTCTGTATATGTTATGACTGGCAGGATGTCGCTTTTTGGGGTTATGGTGAATCTTTCTTTGAACGCTTCAAAGTTGCCTGTGCAGGCAGGCAGGTTTTGCTTTACGTGGACTGCGAGTTCGCGTTGCATGAATTCAAGTGTTGGCGTTCTGTCTTCTCCTTCGTAATACCATAGTGGCGTTTTTGCTATGCCTGCCGGGTCTGCTGGTATGAACGCGTTTGGGTTTTTGTCGATAATCGGGGGTATGTTGATGTAGCCGCCTTGCGCTCCTTGCAGGATAAGACCATCTTTGGCTATTTGCTCTGTGCACGTGGCAACGTAATCATATATTTGCTGGACTTCTTCAGGCACTGCCACTATTCTTTTTATCGGGGCTGTGACTCGCTGTTGGTAGAAGTATATGCCTATGGCTATGCTGAGTACAAGGATTATTCCGATAATGATGAATATCGTAATTTGTCCTCTTTTTTTCATTGTATTTTCCTTTAATGGCAAAAAAGAGACCAGCCGGGGCTTTGCTTCGGCGCTGCCTCTTTTTTTATGATTTATATCAATGCTTTTTCGATTGGTTTTCGTGTTATTTCTTTTATCTTGTCAAAATTTGCGTCATTGCTTATCATTGTCTTTATTCCACGGGAGCGCATGGTTGCATAATGAATCGCGTCGCGCGGATGCAATTCTGAGTGTGAAAAAATGTCAACTGCCTCGCTTATTACAGAATGAGAGGCATCGCAGACATCAAGATTTCTTAATGCAAGGATTGTCCTTGCAGTTGCTATTGCCTGTTCTTTTCCTCCTATTTTTTTGACAGCCCACATAACTTCACCAACCGTCAGAGCTGACGTGCAAGCAAGCAGTTTTCCTGTCTCTATTGCATCAATTATTCTGCGTGCTTTCTGCCCAAGCGCTCCTTGGTCCAATGCCGCTGTTGCAAAAACATTTGAATCGATGTAAATCATAATTTTATTCCCGCCCTACGTGCACGTTCTTCATATTCTTCTATCGCATGCGTGTTTATTTTGACGCTTTTCTTGCCTATGCTTTTCGCTATTTGTTCGAATGCATGGGCAGCATTGATTTTTTCCTCCTTCTTTACAATGAGCTCACCTTCTTTTTCTATGAATGTGACCATGCTTCCGGGCGCGATTTTGTATTCATCCCTGAACACTTTTGGAATTACAACCTGCCCTTTTGGTCCAACTTTTGTTTTGACTTCAACCATTCCTTACCTCCGGTAAGAATAATTCTTACCTGAAGTAAAACTTCCGTATAACTCATATTTTAACCTTCTCATTTTAGTATTGCTTGAATTGTTTGATTACGTGGTAGAGGTATATTCTCAGCCACGCGATGAACAACACAACGAACAACATTGATATTGGCCGCATTATAGCGGTTGTTTGAAATAATCTGAATATTTGATAGAGCACTATGTAAATTACAAATGCGTACGTGTATGGAACTATGAGCAGGTGGAGTTTTGAGAGCCCCCAGCCGAGCCCGTTGGCAATGCTGTATCCCTTTTTCCGTGTTTGCATGTAAAGCGTGTGCATTATTGCTGTAAAATACGCAGCAACGCCCAGTATGAGGGCTATGCTGGCTCCGGCAATTTGTGTTCCGTAATTTTTTGTTCCGATTAGCATAAAGATGAATATTGGAAGCCAGATTGCCCACCAGCCGAGGTTTAAAAGCGCCCATTGTCCGAAGAATTTCTTGTCTGCTTTCTGTCTTGCTATTGTTGTCCAGATGTATCCGCGGGAGAGGACGTATGCTATGAATACAAGTGCAAACAGCACGAGCAGTCCGATGTAGAGATAGCTGACAAAGCCCTGCAATGATGCCAGGCTTTGTGCTGCAATTTCCGGGTTTGCGAGCGCTTCCTTGTTGACAAACCCTGCTGTTTGTGCCGCTGTTGCTTTTGCCTGGAGCCGCCATTGGAAGAAGTATACCGCTCCAAAGACGAAAAGCCAGTAGAGCGCGTCGCAGAGTGCGGTGGTGAAGAGTGTTTTCCAGCGGGCGAGTGCTGTTATTGCTGTATCCAGCATTTTTTGCGTGTAAGCTTCTTTTGCTGCGAGTAGCACAATGCCTGCAATGCCGAGCCCTATCCATCCTTGCAGTTTGCTGAAATAGGCGAGTGCTGCTATTATTATTAGCAATCCTCCGATTATGCGGGGTGTGTGTTTCATACAAGTGCTCCTGGCGTGTCTGCCACTGTCGTGCCTGGCGCGGGTGCTGGCGGTTGTGCTGCGCCCGGCGCTGCTATTTCTGTTGGCGGTCCTGTGTATTCCACGAATGGTACGCATAACTGGCCGACCATGCTGGAGTGTGCTGCGTGTCCTGATGGAAGCCGTGGGTCAAAGGTTAGGCATACCGCATTGTATTCTGTTGCGCTGAATTTGTAAATGTCATCACGCGCTGTTTCCAGGTATTTTATGCTTTGGTCGTTTTTCCACCAGCGTGCCTGCGCTATTGGCGTTCCGTAGCTTGAGTTTAGTGCTTCTCCCACTCTTCTGAAGATGAGGTTGTAGTTTAGGTCTTTTTCATTTTCTGCGTTGTTTGTCACGCTGTACTGTACGTGGTATAGCCGGAGTTTTATTTTGCCGAGTACTCTTGGGTCAAAGGCGGGGTTTGTCAGGTTTATCAACACGCCTTTTATGACTGTGTAGTTGCCGAATAGGTCGAGCATTTGCTGTCGTGTCATTCCTTCCACTTCTATTGCCTGGCTTCTTTCTGCGTTTAGTGATGCGCTGCTGACAAACCTGCCTCCTGGTCCTCTTCCTGCGAGCACGTTGTCCGCGCTTATTTTGTAGATGTTGCCGCAGATTGTCGAGACAGCGCAGTTTGTTATTCCTGCTGCGAGGCAGAACTGTTGTTGTATTCTGTTTTTTCTCTCTTGCACTTCCTTTTCGTATTTTGGCCAGAATAGCGAGGTTAATTGCCGAAGGCCAGCATATTCGTAATACGCCCTGATGACTCTTCCCACTTTCTGCCAGGTGCTGTACGTCTTCCACGCGGCTGTAAAGCTGAGCGAGTGTTCTCTGATGATTTGGTCGCGCAGCCGGTTTTTTTCTGCTGTGGTTAGCCCTTCCACTTCATCTATTTTGTTTACTTCGACTTCAAGGTCTTGTGTTTGAACATTCCATATTGCCTTGTAGTATGTGATATCGCCAACAGTAAATTTAATTTCTTCTGCTATGCGCGTGCTGAATGGGTCATCTGTCCTTGATGGCTGGTAATTTGCAGTGAGCGTGCCAACATTCTCGTTTTTTTTGTTGTATATTGCAGTGTTTGTTTCTGACAGCACGTATCTTTTTTCCTCAGTGTCTTTATCTTTTTTGGTTGCAACCGTGTACTTTTCTGTTTTTGTGATTTGCGAGCCGGGCACTGTCTTCCAGTCCCCTTCGCATTTTGTCAGCCCGCTTCCGCAGATTTTTGTCACTTGGTCGTATTTTTTCGTCAGTCCATCATCCGCTATGGTGATGGTTGTTTCTGTGGTTGTTTTGTATTCTTCAAAAACATTGTCTTCTTTTTTAGTAGTGGTTTTGGTGTAGGTGAATTTTCCATTACTATATTGGTATTTTTGCTTGCCAAGCGCTGCTGCCATGATTGCCGGGATTTCCCTTAAATTATTGGGGACTATTTTATCCTTCTCAGGATTGATGAGTATTGTTCCTTTTGGCACGTCTTCGTTTTTGTATTTCTGGTTGTCAGCAACAACAACATAATAATTGTCTGTTATCCGTCCTTTTTCTTTCGCTCTGCCGTCATGTGCTGTTGGCTTTCCTTCCTCGTCTGTTAGTGTTGGTTTTGAATAGATGCCGCTTTTCTGCGCTTCCACGGCTATTGTGCCGAGCAAAAGTGCCAGTATTGCTATCAAAATTATTTTTCTCATTCTTCCATCTCGTCCTCGATGTCTTCCATTCTGTCGCACCAGTTGTTGCCTACTGTGCCGAAGGCATCCTTGTTTTTGCGGTATGTTTTTACTGCCGCTACCGCCTCTCCAACTGTTGAGACCACTTTGAGTGTTGAGCAGGCGATGAAACCGGTGGGCGCGGTGTCTATTGACCGGCAGGGGATTGTGCAGACCGTGCCGATTGCAGTCGTGAACAATGCCACCGGGTTTGTGATTAGGTCAAGCACCATATTAATCAGCCGGTCGAAGAACGCGGCAAAGGGGATTAAGCTGAATATTTCGCCTATGACGAATGCGCACATCATATAGCCGTACATTTCATTGCAGAAGCTTGCGGGGTAGCCGGAAAGTTTGACGTCGTCGTGCAGGCAGACCGCTTTGAAACAGCGTATCTGGCGGAGTTTGTCAAGGTTGTAAATGATGCCCGGCAGGCACATGCACATGATGCTGAGTATCAATGAGTTTTTGACGTCGAGGTCGAGCATTCCTGAGCCGGTGAAGTCAAGGTTTTGCCACAGTGCGCGCATGTCTGAGCACCAAGGCATTCCTCCACCAATGTATGCCTGTATTCCTGTTCCTTTGCCTGAAACAGCCGCGCAGTTGACTAATGAGCATACCGAGTCAAGGAATCCAATTATGCCTTCGTAGCTGCCCGCCCAGGCCTCTTCAACATCGCATGTATTGATTGCTGCACCGCCAACCGCCTTGCCTGCTGGCGCTCCGATGCCTGTTGCCTGTAGTGTTGCCGATGTGATTCCGAGCGCTATCGATACAAGATATAGTGCGCTGATGATGTTTGTCAGGAGGACTTTAACTTGACATAACAGTTCTCCGTAGTGGAGTATTTTTCTGAGGTCGCTTATCCAGTCGGCGTCCGCCAGTCCTTTCTTCATTGCCTTCCTTATTTGGTTGTCAATGTTTTGGTTAAGCTCTCCAAGCGGGTTGTCGTAGAACTTGATGGTCATATTGACAGGCAGTTCCTGTGGCTCTGGTGAGACGTAGTATGCAGTCCTGTTTGCGGTTGTAACTGCGCGTTTTGAATATACGGAAATCGGGCAGTTTATGTTTAACTCGTTGACGTAGTAGTCGCGTGGCTCTAATTTCAGGAACAAATATGGGTTTTTGCTGTTTTCGAAATTGTTTGTTACGTAGATGTCGTTGAGAGTGAGTTCTATGTCGCCGTCACATTCGTCAGGCATTGTTGGTCCTGATATGGCAAGTGTGGTAATATCTTGTCTTGGTGTTTGAAGGTCCACTCTGCAGGTTACTATGGGCGGAATTAGCGAGGCTGTTTTTCTGTCTACAACCGATGGGCTGCACACGACAGGCGGGTTTGGATTCCAATAAGCGGCGTTTGTTTCATTGTCTATTCCGTAAATTTCCAGCGTCGTGTTTGTTTTTGCAGTGTTGTTGGCGTCGTCTGCAAATGTGAAAGTGAAGTATGCGGTGTATGGACCGCTGATGTCCACTCTGCTTTCAAAGACGCAATCCCTGCTTACGTTGCCGGAGTCAGTGCAGCTGGTCGGGCTGGTTCTGGTTTCTCCTCCCACGTCGCTGAAGTTTGCATATGCTGTTGAGAAGTTCGCGCTTCTTACCGTGTATTGGATGAAATTGCCCCTTACTGCACCGCCTTTGTATTCAAGCCCTTGCTGTCCTGTGATGACTCTGAAATCAATTATCTGTGGCGGGTATGGCCCTGTGTTGTCATAGATGATGTTGTAGTCTGCGGTTGTTGCGATGCGGTTGCCGAGGTCGTCTGAAGTGTCAGCGAGCACAGTTATCTTGTAGGTTCCTTCTGCAACCCAGGCAGGCGGAGTGAGAAGCCAGAGGCATCTCCACGTTGCGCCTGAGTAGCGTGAGCACCCATCTGCCTGCGCGTTGCTGCTCATTCCGAGCGCGCTTAGGTCAAGATACACCCGGCTGCTGGTGAACCCGATGCCTTCTGCTCCCGTGTTGTCCCGGTCTTCAATCTCGAGGACAATTGGGGCGCCGTAGCCGAATAATGGCAATCCGCCGCGTGTTGCTTCTGAGACAATGTTTTTTACTGTTGGCGGAGTGTCGTCCGCCCTGATAATGCAGGGGAAGGTTTTTCTTGCCTCATTGCCGAGAATGTCTTTTGCCGTGACTGTTATCTGGCAGGGGCTGACTTCGCTGACTGGTATGTCTCTCCAGCTGTAGAGGTCTCCTGATGAGAGGTCTGGCGCGAGAATTGTCGGCAAGGTCGGGTTGAGCTGGTGGAAGTCGGCGAAGACCGTTGTTCCGTCAACGCCTCCGTCATCGGCAATTGTCACGGTGACTGTTGCGATGCGTTCTTCGCCTGAATGCACATGCGTCAGCACAAATCCTTCCTCGTCCAAAATGGACAATTTCTCAATAGTTGGCGGGGCCTTGTCAACCCTGACGGTCTTGCAGCGGGGCGCGCTGGCGTAGTTCGCATTGTCGACTGCAGTGGCGCAGACCTGGTTTGTTCCTGCTTTTTGCAGGGTGAGTGTGAATGTGTTGTCAGCGATGCACTTTCCTTCTCCGGAATCAACTACGCTTTGGTTGCCTGCTGTTATAGTGACGCTTTTGATTCCTCCGCATTGTTCGGTGCTTCCATACAGGAGGGCGTAGTCCTCTGCGACGTACGATACCGACACTTGTCCGCTGGTAAGATTTGGCTCTACGGAAAAGGACTTGATGACTGGCGCGTTGGCGTCGGCAATGAGTGTTTTTGTCTCGCTTCCCACTATGTTGCCGTCATCATCACGCAGCTCTATCGTGAAATCAATCGGCTCGTATGCTTCAAAGTCGGGCTCGCGGAATATGCAGGTGTGGTAGCCACCGGTGCTGGGGGTGCAGCTGTCAAACGGCGCATAGCTGTCTTCAACGTACACGCGCACCTGGTCGTTGCTGATGATGTCCTCACCTGGGATTTTGACAAGAACTTCTATTGTCAGCTCGTCTTGTGTTCTTGCTACTCCTTTGCTGCTTCCTTTTCCGTTGAGTTGTTGTATGCTGAGTTCTTGTGCCGCGACAAAAGGTATTGACACTATCAGAACCATCATGAACAGGGAGATGGTGTGGAGTTTTTTCATGTAATCACCGGGTATATTCTGTCAAGGTTTGATTGCGCGTACATGTTGACCTTGTCTATCTGGTTGAGGTCTTCTGCAATGCGCTGGTCTTCGGGAATCCTGTCGATTGCAATGATGAATTGCTTGAATTCAATCTTGCTTTTTCCGCGGAGCATTGAGCTTGTTATTTCGTATTCGTATTCAGCGCCTCCGTAGGGGAATGGCGATGTTTCGTTGAACACTATCGGTTTTTGAGGCACCCAGAAGCATTTTTTCTTGCTTCCAATTAGCTTTTTGATTTTGAAGCATCTCTCGTCCGGGGGTATGATGAGTTCTTTTCTGAGGAAGCTGTTGATATTTATTGTGTAATTGCCTGGAATGATTGTTAGTTCTCCTATCTCGTCGCCTTCGAGGGAAACAACCGAGCTGAAAGGTTCTTCCCATGAGTTTCCTTTTCTGACAAGTTGTATTGATGTGTCCTGCTCTTCAGGCGGTCTTAATGAGCCTCCTTCCCTGAAGTCCCATTGTCCTCGCTTGCTTTGTTTTGTTAAGGCGTAATTTCTGATGGTCGCGTTCAAAATGCGCACCGGCTCGAGAAGTAGTTCTGTGCTGAGTGGTTCTTCCCGTTGCGTGTCAAGCGGTGCTGAATAGCTCGCATAGCCGTCTTTTGTCACTCTTAGGATTCCGCCTATGCATCGTGGGAATTTTCCGGCAAAATTGCCTTCGCGTGTCTGCCCAATGGTGCAGCTTTGCTGTCCGCAAATATAGCTGATGCTTGCATCACTTAACCCTTTCAGGTTTTCGGCGTCCTTGACAAAAATGTTAATCATTCCTGAAGTGCGCTGTGCCGGGTCACAAAATATTGACGGGATTGTACGTGCTGCTGCCGCTTGGAATTCAGGTATGTCTGTGGTGAACGCCTCGGCGTCCCTCAGGTTTTGTTCGAGCATGAAGTTGAAGCTGTACCCTTCCTGGTTGAATGCATCTGGATTTCTTATTTCCACAAGCACCGGATAGCTGAAATCATAGGCAAACTCGTACCTGTTGATTGTTAGTGGAAGTATTGCAAAGTTGGTGGCTGTGTCTGCCCTGCATAGCTCACCGTTGCAGTTTAACTGGAAGTATGGCTTCCACCAGTCGAGGTAGCTGAAGCGCACGGTAAGGTCTGGGTGGCTTTCGTTGAGGGGTATGAAGAATTGCCGGTTGTAGAAGTTCTCAAAGCTTTCCGGGTCTCTAACGTCTGCAGGTGCTGATATGTAGCGGTAGTTGCGCACGCTGGATGTCTGTATGATTGGAATGTAGGCAGCGATGATGTCCTGAAGTTTTTTTCCAACCTCGCTTTTAATCCAGAACACTCCCGGCTTTGGAGGGCCTACTTCAAAGTCTCTTGGCGGGGGCAGTTTTTGTGGGTCAACGTCGCTGAAGCTGTAGATGAGCGTTTTGGTCGCGCTTTCGAGGAAGCGGTTGTCTTTCTGGTAATTGGTGAGCGTTGTTGCGAGGTTGTAAATTTCGCGCAGGTTGAGGTCAATGCTTACATAAGTGTCTTCGATGTCAAAACTCTGGCTGCCGCAGACAGCACGAAGGGGGTATTTGCCTACAAAGAATACGTCTTCTTGTGCAACGTTCGCAGTGACTTTTGGCTCGCCGAGTTCTTGCACGGTGCAGCCGCGTTTTTGATAGTCCTCAAAGGTACCTAGGCAGCTGCGGAGGTTGTTTGTTACGTATTCGTCAAGCTGGCTTTCAATGTTGATTTGTCCTTCCCCTCTTCTTAGCCCGGGCCTTTTTGAGCCGAATACGCAGTTTGGCGCTTTACAGTTGTTGCTGCTTTGCAGGTGCCACCAGTATGCAACTGCAGGTCCTGCTTTTGGCGACATTTGGACTGCTTCTCCTTCTGTTGGTGACAGGATGTTGTAAGTCAGGTATTTCTGGTCTACATAACCGCCTGAGTCGCCGATTTTTCGTAGTCCGTCTGTTGCGAGGCGTTTGATGCAGCTTTCAACAAAGTCGCGCAATGGCTGCACTTCTTGTGGAACTGTTGCAATTGTTGGGCGTGCTGCTTCGAATGGCTTCCTTGTTTCGCGTGTGCTTAGGTAGATGGCAGTGCCGATAATGAAAAGGAGAACGATGCCGATGATGATGAATATGGTTATTTGTCCCCTTTTTGTCATGTATAGAGCGCCCCAGTGATGACTATTGGAAACCACCTTTTTTTGTATAGGGAACTCTTGCTTCAGGGTTTATAAATGTTGCTGTAGGGCTGTGCAGCCAAGTTTTGTGTCTAAGCAGCTTTGTCCAAGGCTTGCCCTGGGTGATTTTCTTCTCGACTTGCGTGGGGAAAATCAGTCCCTGGGACCAGAGCTGTGGCAACATTGTCAGTTAATTTGATAGCGCCGTGTAGGGCTTACAGATAGTCAAGAAGCGAATCACTTTACTTCAATCGTGACCGGCACCTTGGTGACATCGAGCAGGTCTGAGGCGATGAAGACGATGTGCTTTGTGCCAGCTGTTTTTGGTGTTATGCTTACTTTGCTGTTTTGCACAAGCACGTCAAGCCCGTCGTCTGTTGTGCTGAGGTATACAAGTTTGTCGTTTTCCGCATCAGTGAAATACTGGTTGACATCTATTGTGAGCGTTTTGCCGCGTATGGCGGTGAAAGTTTTTGTCTTGCCGGTCCAGGTGGGCGCGGTGTTGTCTTTACGCTTTACTTTGTATGAGAGTTCTTTTATGTGCAGCCGGCTTCCTTCTGTTACGTCTGCAAATAGTTCTATTGCGTTTGAATCCGCTATTATTTCGCAGGTTTCTTCGCAGATGTCGGTGAATATGCCGTTCTGGCTTTTGCTTTTCTCGCTGTCAAAGATGAGTTCGAATTTATCCCCTTTCTTGTAGAAAAGTTTTGCTTTTCCGCTGAATTCGCCGCTCGCGGAAAGCGTCAACGGCCGGTCTTTGAGCGTTACCTGCTGCAGTTTTGGCTCTGTGAATACAAAATCGGTTGGCTGCCTGATGAGGTCTTCAAAGCCCGCCAGTCCGACGATGCTTGGCTTGAATACGACAAGTATGCTGAATCCGATGATTAGCACTGCTGCAAGGATTAAATTATACGGCACTTGAACTCTCTGTTTTGCCTCGTTTACTTTTTTGAAAAGCTGTGTGACCTGGTCGTACGCTAGTTCCTTGTGAAAGTGTTCAAGGGAGCTTTTTTCTATGTCGTGGTAGGCGTTTACGACGTCAAGATATTTCTGTTTTGCCTCCGAAATTTTGTCTTCGTGCAGCAATTGCTCTGTCTGCGCGTGCAGTTCTACAAATTTTTTGACGAGTTCATCGTCTGCCATCTTTTTCAGCAGTGTTTACAGAATTCGCGTATATAAAGTTAATGTCGTATTACTTGGCTTCTTCTTTCTTCTCTTCTGCAGGGGCTGCAAGCGGCTCTTTTCCTTCTTTGGTTACTTTGAGGTTGACCTGAGAAATCTTCGGATGAATGGTGTTGCCGCATACGGTTTTGCGCTGCCTGATGCCTTTTGCTTTCATCTTAAGGCCTACTCCTTTTACTGCGAGTATTCTTTTGCGCGCAAAGCCCTCAACGTCTTTTCTCATTGGAAAACCGCAGTAGTCGCTTCCGCCTGTGACGACGAACTCATAGCCGGTTAGGCCAATTGCGTCTCCGGAAATGGTGTCGCCTATTTTCTTGCCCAGAAATGTCTTGGCTTCCGGTTCCCGTATTTCTTTCTGTACGCACCTGCCATTTTTTGTACCAATTACGACTTTGAAACTGACCATAGTCGTGGATTTTCAGAAGGGGGTTTATAAACGTTGCGGTGACTTGGTGCTGTCAACTTAATGGTGCCGCGCTGGCCTGACTTTTCTTCTCCCCTTGCAAGTGCGTGGAGAGAAAAATCATCACGACAACGTCGAGGCAGCGCGGCCAGCACCAGAGAGTTGACTTAACCCGGTGACTTTTGCTATTGGATAAGAGAAAGTTTGCCTGTTATCTTGTCTATTTTTTCTTCTTTGTCAGGTCCTATTCCAAGGCAGGTTATTGTTCCGGGTTTGAGGTGCGTGTGGCCTGCATCTGTTATCAGTGCAACAACAAGCCCTGCGTCTTCCGCTTTTTTCTTGTATTCGTTAAGCTCTTGCACGTCTTTGACTTTCAGAATGATTTTCTTCATTCCTTGCTCCTGCCATTTTTTGATGTCGTCCTTGTGTGATTTTAATACGGCACCTACAGAGGCGTGGCTTGCCTGCGCTGCCATTTTTCCTTTTGCCAGCTTTAAGTCGTCGCGCACCAAAATAACTTGCTTGTATTCTGCCATAAAAATGGTTTGTAATCTGCAGTTAATAAATTATTACTTTCCGATGAACAATGGTGACTGAACGGAGTTCGGAGCCGATTGTGAGGAGTGTCTTCGAGCGTGGCGAGAGTTGACGCATAAAGATTATCTTAAAAATCAGTATTGTGGGTACCCTTGGGGGTAGATGAAATATTGTCCTTTCTGGCATACAAGGACTTTTTGCCCGTTTATTTCGGCAAGTCCCCATCCTTTTGGAAGAAGAATTTCTTTCAGTTTTGCGTACAATTCGCTTCTTTCGTACGGGAAGTGCTCATAACAGTAAATGTCCCCGCCAATTTGGTACAAGGGCCTTGGCATTGCCGAGCTTGTTGGCCAGAACCACCCGGTAACTTCCACGGCAGGTCCGCTGGTTGGCACTGAATAGCAGCTGAATGCGTCTTGTGGTGCCGCCATTATGAAGCTGATGTCGTTCCAGCATTTGCTCATTTCCCTGATGTCTCCGTATTCTCCCCTGAAGAATATCATGAAAGGGGTTGTTGTGCCGATTGTTTCGCTTGGTCCTGCTGGAAATTGCGGTTCGGCTCCGAATGGAACTCGTGGTGGAAGTTTTGTTAGTGGCACGATGCCTGGCTGCGGCCCGTATGAATCACCAATGCCGAGCTGTGTTATGCCTGTTAATCTGCTGGTAAAAAAGAGCACGAGCGCGACAATGAGAATTATGGAGATTATTGCCACTATAAAGATTTTGTTGTCGGTTTGGGCTCGTTTGGAAATCATTTAAATAAAAAATTTATTGCGGGAAGGGGAATGTCTTCGCGCTTATCCAGCAAACAGGCACTTCCTTGCCGTTGACTATTGTGGTTGTCCATTCATAGTTGCCGTAGTTTGCCTTGCCGCTTTTGACTGCGTTCAGCACGTTCAGGCGCACCCTGTCTTCGCTGTCCGGGATTTGTGCTTCTGCTCCGTAGCTGTTCGCGTAGCAGTAGACGTCTCCTCCCTGGTTGCCCAAGTCGCTCTTGATTGGGCGTGGCTCTGCTGAACTGTCTGGCGGGTAGTAGCCGACTGCCGGTCCTTGTGGGACTCCTTTGTTTGGTACTTGGTAGCAGTTGAATGCGTCGTGCGGTACTCCCATTTTTGCGCCTGTTATCAAGCTCCATTCGCAACCATAGCTGTCAGCAATTGTTGCAAACCCGCTTCTTTCTCCTTCTTCAAATCTTGCGCTGATGATGTAAGCAGGTGTTCTTGTTCCTTTGGTGTCAATGACTGCTGTCGGGTAGGTTATATAGCCGGGGACTTCTTTAACTGGTGTTCTTATCTGATAGCCGCCACCGCCGAAGCGTTGGTATTGCTCTGTTGGGAATGTTGGCGCGATGCCTTGCGCTCCTCCTTGTGAGCCGTACGGGTTTCCGATTGACAAATCATATAATAATGCGCCTTGTGCTTCTTTGCTTGCGCGAGTGAATAACAGCACAAGTCCGATGACTGCTATAATGGCGATGACTCCCAGAATGACTAATGCAATGCCGATTTGTCCTCGTTTCATTTGTATAACCTCCTTTGTATTTTGCTAATGACGATAAAAGTGTATTTAAATGTTGTGTATGTATATTACTTGCCTTATCTCTTTTCAGCTATTTCCTTTAGCAGCTCCTGTATGAATGCTTCTTTTTTTACAGGTCCGAATACCTTGTTGTCGCGTGTTCTTATCTGCAACGCACCCGATTGCTCTTTTTCTCCGAAGACAAGTATATAATTGACTTGGTCAATCTGTGCATTTCTGACTTTTTTGTTTATTGTTTCTGCGCTTGCATCGAGTGTTGCTCTGATGTGGTGTTTGCGCATTTCATCAACCAGTTTTTGCGCGTCTAATACAAACCTGTCTGCTATTGACAGCACACGGACTTGTTCCGGTGATAGCCAGAGTGGGAATTTTCCTGCGTAATGTTCTGTCATCACTCCAATGAATCTTTCCAGGCTTCCAAGTATTGCGCGGTGTATCATGACGCACGGATGCTTGGTGTTGTCTGCTCCTTCGTATTCTGCTCCCATTCGCAATGGCATTTGGAAGTCAAGCTGTATGGTTGCTAATTGCCAGTCCCTGCCGAGTGCGTCTTTTACGTCAAAGTCAATTTTTGGCCCGTAGAACGCGCCTTCTCCCGGCTTGACTTCGTATTTAATTTTCAATTCATTAAGAGCGTCAGCAAGCGCGATTTCTGCCTTTTCCCATAGCGCTGCTGCGCCCATTGCCTTTTCTGGCTTTGTTGAAAGTTTTGCTTTGTATTGGAATTTGAATGTGTCGTTGTATACATATTTTACAAAGTCAAGCACGTTTTTGATTTCGTCTTTTATCTGCTCCGGCGTGCAGAAGATATGCGCATCATCTTGTGATAATTTTCTTACTCTTGTCATGCCTCCGAGTGTGCCGCGTACTTCATTGCGATGCAAAAAGCAGAAATCAGCAATGCGCAGTGGCAAATCTCTGTAGCTTCTTGTTTTTGACTTGAAAATCAGGACGTGAGAGGGGCAGTTCATTGGCTTTAGTGAGAATTCTTCATCGTCCACTTCAAGCACGAACATGTTTTCCTTGTAATGCGCCCAGTGTCCTGATAATTCCCAGAGTGCTTTGTTGAATAGTTGTGGCGTGATGACTTCCTGATAGCCGCGTTTCCAGTATTGTTCTCTTATGAAATTCTGCAGCTCATTGTACATTATGGTGCCTTTTGGCAATAAGAATGGCGAGCCGGGGCTCCATTCGTGCGTCATGAATAATTCAAGCTTTGCTCCTATTTTTCGGTGGTCTCTTTTTTCTGTTTCTTCCATTAATTTTTCGTAATCGTGCAGTTCTTTTGTCGATGGGAATGAAATTCCATAAATGCGGATTAGCTGTTTGTTTTTCGGGTCTCCTCTCCAGTGTGCTGCTGCTATTTTGGTGAGCTTGAATGCCTTGACGTAACCTGTTGACGGCACGTGTGGCCCTTCGCATAAATCTATGAAGTCGCCGTCGCGGTATGCTGTGAGTTTCCATCCTTTTTTCCTGAAGTCCTCTGCGAGTTCTATTTTGTATGGATTGTCGCCTTCAAATTTTTTGACGTCTGCAAGCGTCCATTCAATGCGCTCAAAGGGATGGTCCGCATTTATGATTTCCTGCATTTTCATTTCTATTTTTTCAAAGTCCTCCGGTGTTATTTTCAGGTCGTCAAAGTCATAGTAGAATCCTTCCTCTACCGCTGGCCCGATTGTCGGCTTTGCATTTGGATAAAGGTGTTTTACCGCGTGTGCGAAGATGTGCGCAGTGCTGTGACGCAAGGTGTCTTTTCCGCCTTTGTCTGCAAAGGTCAGAATTCTTATTTTTGCGTCTTTCTCAATTGGCCGCATCAAGTCGCGCACTTCACCATCAACTTCTATTGCCAACGCATCTTTTGCCAGTTTTTTTCCTATGCTTTCAGCTGCCTGCATGCCTGTTGATTTGTCTGGCAGTTGCAGGACTTTTCCATCCGGCAGAGTAAGCTTGAGCATGGAATTTTATGATGCCAATATGTTTAAAAATGTTGTGCAGAAGCGGCGGTATTGAAAAGTTTTCAATGGGGTGCCCCGGTTTCACAGCGTGAGACTTCCTTTTTTCCTCCCCTCGCCTGCGCAGTAAAGAAAAAAGGAACCTTGGCTTTGCCAAGGCGGGGTCTGCGCTGAACCTTTCAATACAGCCGCAGAAGCGGTGCTGCCAACCAAATGGTGCTTGCCGCACTGCCTCGGCTTCGCTGATGCCTCCATCCTCCGCATATGCAAGAGTAGAAAAATTCGCTTGAACAAAAGTTCAGGCGCGGGGGAAACTTTATGTATGACAAGCAACGTAGACAAGATATGCTCGATGAGTTGCGTGCTGAACTGAAGAGAAACGCTGACAGGACATACAATTATAATATGTTCTTCAAGGAGCCGATAAAGGCGTATGGAGTGCGCTATCCCGTATTGAGAAAAATTGCAAAGGATTTCTTTCCTGAAAATCTTGATGGCTGTGATTTGGAGGAATTGTGCGAAGAGTTATGGCAGTCCGGCTGGCATGAAGAATCTGTTGTCGCTGTTTATTGGGCGAAGCGCGGCGGCATTGCGGGCGTCGCATTAATGAAAAAGTGGCTTGACGAGTACGCGTCAAATTGGGCGCAGGTTGATGACATTTGCTTGAATGTCCTGTGCCCATTGCTGGAAAAGGATTCAAGGCTTTTGCCGGAAATAAAGAGCTGGGCAAAATCAAGAAATTTATGGACGCGGAGGGCATCCGCAGTTTCTTTTGTCTACCCGTGCAGGCGTGGTTTGTATCTGAAAGATGTTTTTGAAGTTGCAGAGCAATTGTTTCCTGACAAAGAGGACTTGATTCAGAAAGCTTATGGATGGGCTTTGCGCGAAGCCGGCAAAAAACATCAGAAAGAAGTGTTCAACTTTGTAATGAAGCACAAAAATAAAATCGGAAGAACCGCCTTGCGGTATGCAATTGAGCTGATGCCGGAAAATCTGAAAAGGCAGTTGATGAAGAAATGACTATTTTACGAATTCAACATTCGGCATATTTTGGAATTCTTTGTCACCGGTCAGAAATTTGATTATTGCATAGCTGTCGAAGAAATAAACAGGAACTGCCATAATGCTTTTCTTGCTTCGTCCTTTAATTTCTGGGTAAATTTGCTGAATTTTAATGGCTTAAGTCCTTGTAAAACGTTTTTAACCTTGGGCAGAAAAAGCAGGTCCGCGTCTTGATTTTCTTTTAGATTTAATCTATTAACCATTTCGCTTTATTATTAAGCCCAGGGAATTTTTCCATTTCTTGGTTCGTGAGTGTATAAGCATCATAAGTTATACAAAGTATAACTAATTATAATTAACAAAGTTTTCGCATGACTTTCCGTAAAATTTCCAGACTGCAAAAATTTATATAGAAGAATTTAAATGAAATTGTTTGAAAAATGGTGATGCAGGAAGTGCTTGATGTTGTTGACGAAAGCAATGAAGTTGTTGGCGCTGCTTCCATTGAGGAAATTTATTCAAAGCGCCTTAATCACAGGATTGTTCACGTCCTGATTTTCAATGACAAGGGCGAGATATTTTTGCAGCAGACTTCTGCAAAAAAGAAATTCTGCCCCGGGCATTGGGTGACTTCTGCCGGCGGCCATGTGCAAAGGGGAGAGACGTACGAACAGGCAGCGAAAAGAGAATTGAAGAAAGAGCTTGGAATTTCTGTCCCATTGACAAAAATTCACGCAAGCCCGTACGACCATTACAGGATGCGCAAATTCTTGGAGGTTTTCAGGGGAATTTCCGAAGGCCCGTTCAATTTAAACAAGGATGAAGTTGCCGGCGGCAGGTGGTTTTCTGTCGCAGATGTGCGCGATATGGTGAAGAAGAATCAGTTGATACATCCGGAGCTTGCCCATATTATGGAAAAACTTTATCCGTAGTCCTAAAATTAAGTTTGCAACATGTGAGGTATCCGGGAAATTTTAATCCAATGTTCGCCAGCGAGGCATTTGTTATTTTCGAAAACACAATTCTGTCAACTTAATGGTGCTGGCCGCTCTGCCCCGGCTTTGCCGAGGTCATTTTTCCCTCCTCCGCATTTGCGAGGGGAAAATGATTTCAGAGGACCAAAGGCAGGTTAGCACCAGAAACTTGGCTTAACCTTCTGTCAGAAAGCTTTATAAACCACCCCTCTTGCCCATTATTTATTCTGGATGCTTCTTCGGAACATCCAAATAAGACCGCGAGGTCAAAAATTATGGCAGTGCATGATGTTGATGCAACATTGCTTATCAAGCGTGTTGCTGAGGAACTGAAAAAGGACGCTAACATAAAGCCAACTTCATGGGCTCCTTTTGTAAAGACAGGAATGTCAAGAGAGCGGGCTCCTGTGCAGCAGGACTGGTGGCATGTTCGTGCTGCCTCTATTTTAAGAAAAATTTTCATTCTTGGCCCCATTGGAACGCACAAATTGCAAACGCGGTATGGAGGCAGGAAAAATGAGGGTATGGCGCCTGAGCATTTCTATCCTGCAGGCGGAAATCACATTCGCAAGATTCTTCAGCAGTTGGAAAAAGCAGGTCTGGCTAAGCAGACCGTGAAAGGCGTTCACAAGGGAAGGATTGTGACTCCAAAAGGCCACCAGTTGCTGGAAGCGGTCGCTGCAGCCATCATGAAAGAGCAGGGTATTGTTATCAAGCCAGCTCCAAAGGAAGCGCCAAAAGAAGCAAAGGCAGAAGAAGCAAAAGAAGCGCCGGCAGAAAAGCCGAAGAAAGCGCGAGCTCCAAGGAAAAAAAAGGAGGTTGCTGTTGAAAATGCCAAGTCATAAGCATCCTGCAAGAAAGAAGCGGTTGGTGAAACGTATGAAGCAGACACGCTGGGCGCCGTTCTGGACTGTTCCAAAGACGTATGGCAAAGGCAGAAGAGTGCACCCTGGCAGGCATACTGCAGTAAAACGCAGCTGGCGCAGGACAAAGTTGAAGGTTTAAAATGGCGCTCGAAAGAACTTATGTTATTCCGTTGAGAAAGGGCTGGCTGAAGGCGCCAAGATATCGTAGAGCAAAGAAGGCGGTCAATACCATAAAGGAATTTGTGGCGCGGCACATGAAAAGCGATGATGTGCGTTTGATGCCTGAACTGAACATTGAACTGTGGAAGCACGGCATGAAAAATCCGCCTCCGCGCATCAAGGTCAACGCAGTCAGGGACGACAAGGGCGTTGTGAAAGTGCAGCTTTTCGGCATTCCAATTGTGCAGGAAGTCAAGGAAGAAAAGAAGGGCTTGGTCAAGAAGATTGCGGAAAAAGTGACTGGCAGGAAGGAAAAGGCAAAACCGTCAGAACCAATGGCTGAAGCGAAAGCAGAAACGGTGAAGGTTGAGGCAAAACCTGAAAATCTGAAAGCTGAAACAAAGGCGGAATTGCCAAAAGTTGGAACAAAATCGGAAACTTCGAAAAGTCCTGCAGAAAAGCCCTTGCCAAAACCTGCCCCTAAAAAACCTGCTGCAAAGAAAGAAGCGGCATAATGATGGGCTTGTTGCCGTTTGAAAAAATTAAGCGCGAAATTCTTGTCAAGCGTGAGGCAGAAACTGATTCAAGACATGGCTGTTTTCCGGACGAAAGGAAAATGCAGGACCTGCTGGAGTACGGAGTTATCTGCCTGAACAAACCAAAAGGTCCGACTTCTCACATGACTTCTGATTATGTGCAGAAAATTCTGCATGTTGAGAAAGCAGGGCATGGTGGCAGCTTGGACCCCGCGGTTACCGGTGTTCTTCCTGTCGCGACCGGCAGGGCGACAAGAATTGTTCAGGCACTGCTTACAGCCGGAAAGGAATATGTCTGCATTATGCACTTGCACAAGCCGGTGCCTAAAGAAGATATTGAAAAAGCATTGAAGGAATTCACTGGAAAAATCACGCAAATGCCTCCGGTGAAATCTGCTGTTGCAAGAAAAGAAAGGGAGCGCGAGGTGTATTATCTTGACATTTTGGAAATCGAGGGCCAGGATGTTCTTTTCAGGATGGGCTCGCAGGCAGGAACTTACGTCAGAAAATTGTGCCATGATGTTGGAAAGCGCTTGAAGGTTGGCGCGCACATGTCTGAATTAATCAGGACAAAAGCAGGACCATTTACTGAAAAGGATTGGGTTTCATTGCAGGATTTGGAGGATGCGTATGCTTTTTGGAAGGAGGATGGCAATGAAAAGTTTTTGCGCTACTGCATCAGGCCTGTTGAGTTTGCAGTGCAGCATCTGCCGAAAATCTGGATTCAGGATTCTGCGTGTGATACCGTCTGCCACGGTGCAAGTTTGAACGTTCCGGGTGTTGCAAAGATTAATTCCGGCATTGACAAAGACGACATTGTTGCGATAATGTCTTTGAAAGATGAGCTTGTTGCGCTTGGCACTGCCGTTATGGCAACAGAGCAGGTTATGACTGAGAATAAGGGTTTGTGCGTGAAAATTAATAAGGTGTTTATGCTGCCCGGCACGTATCCGAAGCAGGTTATTCCGAAGAAAGAGTGAAAACTTACAGGTGAATCTTGTTAGCAATCATTAAAGGTGATTACGATGAAGATTTCAATTCTGATTTTACTGCTATTTTTAATTTCTGTTGCCGCGCAGGCATACGATAAAGTCGCGATTTCTCCAAACAATATGAAAGTAATAGTTGTTTCAGGAGAAGTTTACGGTACAAATCAGGGCACCTGCACGACTGACTGTACAAACCAGTGTCTTGAGGAGCGGCAGGGCTGATGCATTAGTTGCTATTCAAGTCAGGGCTTCTTTTGGCTCATTAAGAATCTTTGGCTGGTTTTTTCCATATATTTTAAGCATACACAAACTATTTAAACGAGTATACTAAAAGGTACACTGAGTAGTAATACGCCATGGCACTGACATTTGGACCATTTAGTGTAGGGAATCCCAGCGGGTTATGGGCTCTTTTAGCGCTTGTCCCGCTAATTATTCTCTACCTTATCCGCCCAAAGCCAAAAGTTATGCCTATTCCGAGTTTGATGTTTTTCCTGAAGTCGTCTGGCGCGAGAAAGCTGAACAGTTTTCTTAAGCAGATTACGCACGACTGGCTTTTCCTGATTCAGCTGTTGTTGCTGCTCGGCCTTGCATTGACATTTGCGCAGCCGTTCACCAAATACCAGCACGATGTAACCGCTTCAAACACGGTCATCGTGCTTGATGTGAGCGCTTCTTCGCAGGTGCAGGAAGGAAGCAAAACAAGATTTGACCTTTCTGTTGCGCAGGCAAAAAAGGTTCTTGGCAATAAGAATACTATTATTCTTGCAAAGGACGTGCCATTCATTGCATTGCAGGATGCTTCTGCTGAGGAAGCTGCAAAGTTTTTGAACGGCTTGAAGCCCCTGGAAACCCCGTCAAAGATTGGGGAAGCAATAATTTTAGCAGGGGAGACCTTAAGTGAAGGCAGGGTTGTTGTTATCAGTGACTTCATCAATACAGGCGGCCAGGACCCGGATGTTGCAAAGGCGGTTTTGCAGAGCAAGGGATTGGTGGTTGATTTCATCAATATTGCAGGCCCGCCAAGAAGCAATGTTGGAATTATTCAGCTTGATGCAGGCAACGACCAGACAACTGTTTATGTTAAGAATTATGATGCCCAGCAGAGGAGTGTTCCATTGAAGATTGGTTCGTCGCAGACAACGTTGTCAATCGCGCCAAAAGGCACTGAAACTTATTCGTTCAAGACGCCGCCCGGAGTGACGAAAATCGAGATAAGTGTGAATGATGATTTTCCGGTTGATAATGAGGTGTTTTTGAGCGCGCCTGCTGGGGGGAAATCAAGAGTGCTTTTGATTGCGAATAATGCAAGCGTTTTCCTCAAAAACGCATTGCTTGCTTCAGGGGAGTTTGATGTTGTTATGACAGAGCCGCCTGTTGTAAGTCAGGACGATTTTGATGTGATAATTATTAACAATGTTGACATGCGTCAGTTGCTGCCAGGCACATTTGAGGATATCAGGGAAAAAGCGCAGGAAGGTGCAACAGTGATTGTGGCAGTGCAGGATGATTCAGAAAGGATTGATTACAAGGGGTTGCTTCCTGTGAAGTTGTCTGGAAGAGCAGACGGCGGCTTTGTTTCTGTTGAGCAGCTGAACAGGTTCACGAAAAATATTGATTTCGGAAAGACGGATTATGCGCTGAAAGCAGAGCCTGTAGGCGACCAGACTGTTATTTTGGCGGTTGCCGGCATTCCTGTGATGACTTTCAAGACGGAGGGAGCCGGCAAGCTGGTGTATTACGGCATTCCGGAAACAAGCGATTTCAAGTATTCACCTCATTTCCCGATTTTTTGGACTGAGCTTGTAAAGTTTGTGACAGAGCAGCAGGATGTGAATAATTTGAATTACAGGACTGGCGAGACGATACTGCTGGACAAAGAACAGGTAATCAGGACACCGACGCGGGTGGTGAAGCGTGCTGCGCTGATTCTTGAGGAGCAGGGCATCTACGAGCTGGAGGACCGCGTCATTGCGGCGAATCTTGTTGATGGGCTTGAGTCAAATATCAATATGGACAAGAAGGTTGGTACAAAAAGCACAGAGTATGAACTGAAGCCTGTGAAGGAAACAAGGGAGTTCCATTGGGAATTGCTGCTGTTGGCAATTGCATTGGTTTTGCTGGTGTTTGAGGTGTTTTTTGTGAAATACCGGGGTGACCTATGAGCGTTGCCGACATATTGCGGTGGGCGTATGCGCATATGGAATACCCTTGGGTTTTGTTGCTTGCGCTAATTATCATTCCTCTGCTCTGGTGGCTGTTGCGCCATGATTTTGTTCTTGTGAAAGAGGACCTGATTGTCAAGCTGCAGAAAAGGCGTGTCAGGAAGTTGATGCTATTTACTCGCTCTATTCTTATCATCTTGGTTTTGATAGCTCTGGCATCACCTTACGTTCAAAAGGAGAAAATTATCGAGGGTGATGCTTTTGTTCAGCTTTTGATTGACAACAGCACTTCTATGGCTGTCTTTGAGGATGTTTCCCAGCAGCTTGCTGCAAAACTGGAGAAGAAAATGAATACAGAGGTTAAAATTGTCGGTTCCGGCACGACTTCAAATATTGGAGATGCGGTTCTTAATAATTTGCAGCCTCATGGAAGCGTTTTGCTGTTTTCTGATGGCAATGTGAATTCCGGCGCTGATCTGGGCGATGTTGCCCTGTTCGCGACAAAGCTGAACGCCACGATTAGCGCGATACGGCTCAATCCAATCAGGAATGACGCAAGTGTTGAGATTTTCGGTCCTTCTAAGGCATTGGAAAATTCTGAGAACACGTTCACCGTGTTTATCAACAAGGTTGGCACTGTTGGCCCTGTCCAGCTGACCGTCACGCTGGACGGAGAGGTTGTTTATGACCAGTTGACGAGTGAGAAAGCATATCAGTTTACTCGCAAGCTTCCAAAGGGAACACACAAGATTACAGCCAAGATTGCTTCGCAGGATTTCTTCCCTAACAACAACGCTTTTTACAAGACAGTGAAAGTGGTGCCGCAGCCGAAAGTGCTGTTGTTGAGCGAAAAATCCTCTCCATTGGAGATGTTGTTGAGGCAGTTGTATGTTGTTGATACCGCAGCCAGCATGCCGCCGCGATTGGCTGACTATTATGCAATCGTGGTGAATGACATTCCTGCCGACCATATCGATGCCTCAACAGATGTTCTTAACGATTTTGTCTCTGATGGCAACGGCATGGTGGTATTTGGCGGGGAGAATTCTTTTGACAAGGGCAAATACCGTAATTCTGTTTTTGAGACAATGCTGCCTGTTTTGGTCGGCTCTCCTGAGAAAAAGGAGGGTGATGTTGCAATTGCCATTGTGATTGATATCTCAGGGAGCGTGGGTGCGCCGTTCGGCAGGTTTGCCAGCACGGCTGATTTTGAAAAAGCCGCGGCTATCGGCATTATCCAGAGCGTGAAGCTTGATACAAGAGTTTCGGTGATTGCGTTCAATAATCAGGCATATTTGATTAGCGAGCTGAGTCCTGTCTTTTCAAAGCAGGACCTTCCGGACATTATCAGCCGAATCAAGTGGGGTGGAGGCACGAACATTGGTGCTGGCTTGCTGAAGGCAATTAGCGTTCTGGCGGATGCCGGCGGCAGCAAGAATATAGTGCTGCTTTCGGATGGAAAAACGCAGGCACCGGCATCTGCGTATGAAGCGGCAAAGTTTGCAGCCAACAACGGCATCAAGATTTACACTGTTGGTGTTGGCCCTACAACCGATGAGAAGACGATGATGGATTTGGCTGAGATCAGCAACGGCATTTATTTCCGCGCGACTGAAGAGAGCAGGCTTAACATCTTGTTTGGGCCTGTTGACGAACAGAAGGCGCAGTCGGGCCAGATGGAGCTGGTTATCCTTAACAAAAATCATTTCATCACTGAGAATTTCGAGCCGAATGCTACATTGTATGGATTCAACCAGGTTTCGCCAAAGGGCGCTGCGCGCCTGCTTGCAACCACTTCAACCGGCGAGCCGGTTTTGACAGTATGGCGGCTTGGTTTGGGCAGGGTGGCAGCGTTTTCTGTTGATGATGGCAGCAAATGGGCCGGCTCTTTGCTTACTGCCGGCAACTCAAGGATTATTGCAAGGACCATGAACTGGGCGATTGGCGATCCTGAAAGAAAGAGTGCTTCGTTCATTGATGCCAAGGATACAAGGATTAATGAGCCGGCTGAGGTTACCATTAAGAGCAGCGTTCCGCCATCTGCCGGGGGAGTTGTGTTTTACAAGATTGATGAGGATACTTACACTGGTAGCATTATGCCTACTTCCATTGGCTTCCAATCGGCTGCCGGTGCCGAGTTCGCTGTTAATTACGAAACAGAGTTTGGCAGTTTGGGCTTGAATCCTGAACTGGACAGGATTGCCGGGTCTACAGGTGGCAAGGTGTTTGACCCGAATGATATCGATGGCATTGTTGAGCGTGCGCGTACTACGGCAAAGCGCGTTATAAGCTCAAGGGATTATATCAGGGCTCCTTTCATCCTGCTCGCCATCGTGTTGTTCCTCGTCGAAATATTTATAAGACGTTTGCTGCGTAAGGAGTGATTAAAATGGGCTTTATTACCAAGAATGCAAATATGATTTTGCTGTTTTTGATTATGCTGAGCGCCGCCTCTTTGGTTGGTGCGACTGTGTTTTTCCAGATGAATTTCGAGAAGATTAACACGGAATATAACCAGAAAGTGCAGCAGTTGCAGCAGGTTTCAAAGGATTTGCAGACCCAGCAGGCGTTGCTGGACAAGATTAAGGCGGAGTTGACAGTGAAAACAGAGCGTGAGGAGCAGCTTGGTGAGAGGTTTACTGAAGTGAAGGAAACCAAGGAGCAGCTGGAAGTGCAGAAGGCGGCGCTTGAGCGCTCGAAGGAGCAGCTGGAGAATGAGTTGGAAACTACCGAATCAACATTGCGTTCAACGCAGGCAGAGCTTGAGGCAAAGAAGGATGTTATAACGACATTGACTGCTGAGAATGACAAGCTCGAATCTCAGCTTGATGTTTGCGAGGACAAGCGTGATGATTACAAGAAAGAGAGGGATGCGTGCCAGGCAGCAAAGGCACTTTGCACATGCCCGTAGTTGTAAAGCCGATTGCGAGGGCGCTGAAGGAAGCCAAGAGGGCAGTTTTGCAGGTTGTTGTTTTCAACAGCGTTATTGATTCTCTTGTTGCTTACATTCTTCTGTTATTGGGCTGTACTTTGCTGTCGTTGCCTTCCTGGTGGGCGTTGGTGCCTGCTGTGGCGTATGCCGTCATCCACACTTATGGCAACATCAAGGATGTTCATTTTTCTGCGATTGAGGAAAAGTTTCCTGCTTTGAAGGAGCAGTTGATCACTGTTGCTGACAATTGGAAGGAGCAGAATGAGATTGTTGATGCCCTGAACCAGGAAGTTCTTCAGAAGATGAAGGAAATACGCACTTCCTCTTTTTTGAATTTCGGCAAATTGACGCGCGAGATTGCGGTGATGGCTGTTGTATCATTTATCATTATTGGCTCTGCCGCTTTTAATGTGAAATTCCTTGATTTGAAGGGAACGATTAAGGAAATTCGCGAGTTTAAGCCCTTTCAGCAGTATGATATCAATCAGGAATTGCTTGAGTTTGAGGAAAGCCAGAACTTGAGTGAGATTTTGGGGGAGAAGAGCATTACTGAGCTTGGCCAGCAGCAGCTGGATTTGGAGCTGAATCCAATTATGAGCGACGTAATTATTGGAAGGTACAAGCCGCCTGAGGAGCGTGAGTTCCGGGAGGTTCTGCCTTCTGAAATCAAGGCAACTACCGATGTGAGTTTTGAGGAGAATATTCCAAAGCAGTATCAGAGGATAGTCAAAACATACTTTAAGGAAATCACCAAGTCGTAAGAAGCATAAAGATTAAATACCAAAAAGCAAGAGGTGTTGTATATGAAAATAGAGGATGCAAAGAAGACGTTTGATTATGTTTTCAGCGAATTGAACAAGGTTATTGTCGGCCAGACAGAGGTTTTGAAGCAGGCAACGTGCGCTTTGCTGGCGGATTCTCACGCTTTGATGGAAGGTTATCCAGGCCTTGCAAAGACATTGACTATCAAGACAATGGCGCAGTTGATGGATTTGAAGTTTTCCCGTATTCAGAACACGCCTGACCTTATGCCATCCGACATTACAGGAACTTACATAATTGAGGAAACTTCTGCAGGCAAGCGCAATTTCAAGTTCCAGCCAGGCCCTGTTTTTGCAAATATTGTGCTCGCAGACGAAATCAACCGTGCAACTCCAAAGACGCAGTCAGCTTTGCTTGAGGCAATGCAGGAGCACCAGGTGACTGTTGGCAATACTACGTTCAAGCTTGAGGAGCCTTTTTTCGTGCTTGCCACACAGAACCCTATTGAACAGGAGGGCACGTATCCTTTGCCTGAGGCGCAGGCGGACCGTTTCCTGCTGAAAATCAAGGTTGATTATCCTACTTTTGATGAGGAGATTGAGATTGTCAACCGTTTTGCTGAGGAGCACAAGAAAGCGGCATTGAAGCCTGTTTTGAACAGGGACAGTTTGCTTTATTTGCAGAATATGACCCGCCTGATTCCCATTGCTAATGACATTAAGAAATATGCCGTGCAGCTGGTAACTTCTACGCGCCAGAAGAAGAACCTGATTGAGTTTGGTGCTTCTCCCAGGGCAAGCATTGGCTTGATTCTTGCTTCAAAGGCGCGTGCTTTGATTGAGGGCAGGAAATATGTCAGCAAGGACGATATCAACAGGATGGCTTTCCCGATTTTGAGGCATAGAATTGTGCTTAGCTTTGAGGCGGAAAGGCAGGGCATGCATGCTGATGATGTCATCAAGTCATTGTTGAAATGATAACCGCTGATTTTCTTCACCAGTTGGACAGGTTTAGTTTGATTATCAACAAGCGTATTACTTCCAATTATGTTGGCGAGCGTTTTTCACACGCGACAGGGAGGGGTTTGATTTTCAAGGACCACGCGATTTACACGCCTGGCGAGGATTTCCGTTCTGTGGACTGGCGCGTTTTTGGCAGAACCGACAAGTTATATGTAAAAAGATATGAAGAAGAGAGAAATCTCTGCGTGCACATTATTCTTGACTTTTCCGCAAGCATGGGCTTTGGCACCAACACTACAAAAGCGGAATTTGCCAGCATGGTCGGTGTCGGATTTGCTTATCTTGCCTTGAAGAACAATGAGCGCTTTGTTCTTTCAACTTTTTCTGACAGTTTGGAGTTTTACAAACCAAAGAGGGGGCGGGGCCAGCTTGCCTCGATGGTTGAGTTTTTGAATGCGAAAAAACCGAAAGGGCTGAGCAAGCTTGAGCAGTCGTTGGCGAGCTACAAGAAACTGCTGAATTCCAAGTCGTATGTGGTTATTGTTAGTGATTTTCTTTATCCGATTGAAGACATTAAGAAGGCACTTTACCTTTTCAAGAATCATCGTGTTGTCCTCATTCAGGTGCTGGACAAGGTTGAGAAAAATCTTGACTTGGAAGGTGATTTTAAGCTTAAGGATTTGGAAACGAATGAAGTATTGCGCACGTTTATCAACCCGTTTGCGCGGAAGCAATACTCCGGAATGCTTAATGAGCATATTGACAAGATTCAGCAGGCGTGCAATGAAGTTGGCGCAAAGTTTTATTCTGCAAATACAGGGCAGAGCGTGTTTGACGTGTTTTTTGACGTGTTGGGCAGGCGTCGTGAAACATGAAATTAAAAGATAAGGCTGTTTTAATTACCGGTTCGAGCGAGGGCATTGGCAGGGAAACCGCGCTCAAGTTTGCGGCAGAGGGTTGTGCTCTTGCCATTACGTATTGTCATCACAGGAAGGAAGGTGAAGATACAGTTAAAAAGTGCATTGAGCGTGGCGCCTCTGATGCGTTGCTGGTGCAATTGGACATTTCTGACGATAAGAGCATCAAAAACTGCGTGAAATCTGTTGTCAAAAAGTTCAAGCACATATCAATTCTTATCAACAATGCTGGCGTTTTGAGGTTTGCCTTGTTCAGGGACCAGTCGTTTGATGATATCACTCTGCAGGTGAACGTCAATCTTTCTGGTACGATGAAAATGACGCACGAGGCATTGCCGTATGTGAAGGATATGATTATCAACATCGCAAGCGGCGCTGGAAAAACTGCATATGATACATTGGTGCCGTATTGCGCAACAAAATTTGGCGTTCGCGGCTTTACGCAGGGGCTTGCTCAGGAAGTCAAGATTCCTGTTTATGCTGTTAATCCGGGTATGACGTCAACCAGAATGACTAATTACAAGGGAGTGCCGCCTGAAAAAGTTGCACAGGTTATTTTCAACACGGCAAAAGGGAGATATAGGGTAAAGTCAGGAGGGGATATTGATGTTTGGAATTACATCTGACGTTCTTTCATCCCTTTCACGGTTTTCTTGAACGCGTCTATCTGTTTTTCTGTCAGCTTGCCGAATTTGAGGTAGCTTGACTTGATTGCGCGTAAAAAGCCGTTTTGTTTGTAGAAGTCCTCTGGAATGTCAAACAGTTCTTTCATTTTAGGGTCTGTTATTTCTCCTTCAAGTTCTTTTTTCTGGCAGTCGTAGCAGATTGGGAACTGGTTTTTGCCAGTGATGAGCAACATGTTTTTCTTGCATATGGCGCATCGCTGTTTATACTGAATCATTTCTATTTGGCAAAGAGGCAGATATTTAAAGGTTGCCAGCATTGAAGTTTGTATGGATAATCCCATTACTTGCTCTGACGAAGAATGGCGTGCAAAGTTAACACCAGAGCAATACAAAGTTCTAAGAAAAAAGGGCACAGAAATGCCTGGTTCTGGCAAATGGCTGAAGAACAAAAAGACTGGAATGTATGTCTGCGCTGCCTGCGGCAATGAGTTGTTTTCTTCCGATGCTAAGTTTGATTCCGGCACTGGCTGGCCGAGTTTTTCTGATGTTGCAAAGAGTGATTCTGTTGAACTGAAGGAGGACAAAAGCCACGGAATGGACAGAATTGAGGTTACCTGCAAAAAGTGCGGTGGTCATCTGGGCCATGTATTTGATGATGGTCCCAAGCCGACTGGCAAAAGGTATTGCATTAACTCGTTGGCTTTGGATTTCAAGAAAAGGAGGTGAAAAATGGTGTCTGCAAAAGTTGTTGTTGCCGTGACAAGCATCATTTTCGGCATTCTGGTGATTGCGTTTCCGGGCTTGCTTAGATGGATTATCGGCTTGTATTTTATCCTGAGCGGATTGTTGACTCTGCTGCTGCCGTGAGTTCGCCATATGCTTGCTGCTTGTTGCTGCCGAGAAAATAATAGCCGGTTATTTTTGCGCTGAATTCGGGTATTATGGTTTTTAAGTACGTGTCAATGTTTTGTGCTTCCCTGACAAGCAGTGCTTTTGCGTCATTTTCATTTAGTTCCTTTTCGGCGTGTGCCAATGCTTCTGTAAGGTTTTCCATCCTGAGTTGCACTATCCATTGATCGCGACCGTTTTTTAATCTGGAAGTGTAGTTTAATTCTATGGTTTTTGCTGTTTTCAGCCGCTCGTATAGACCGTGTTCTGGTCTTATCAGTTGCGCAATAGCATAAGCAAGACTTCCCATGAATAGCTGTGCTGAATTATTTGATAAATAAATGTTGCCATAAGATTTATATACAGCAGTATACGAATTCAATCTATGGAATCTGTGAGAAGCCATTCGTAATTGGTTTTCTTCTTGGTTATTTTTATGACTGACAAGCTTAAAAAAGGATACGAAAACGTGCTTCGCGAAAGCGAAGAGCCCAATGGCTTGCCTATTCAGGGCTACGACTTTAATCAGGGTGTGGAATACGATAAAATCTTTGATTCTTTTATGACGACTGGCTTTCAGGCAACACACTTGGCCAAGGCGATAGAACTCATTAAGCAGATGCGAAAAGACAAGTGTACAATCTATTTGGGCTACACTTCAAATATGGTAACTTCTGGCTTGCGTGATGTTTTTCGATATCTTGCAGAGCACAAACTGGTTGATATCATTGTTACAACCGCCGGCGGGGTGGAAGAGGACATCATTAAGTGCATCGGACCGTTTATTTTGGGTGATTTTGAGGTGCCGGGTGCTGATTTGAGGAAGCGCGGTATTAACAGGACCGGCAATATTTTCGTTCCGAACAGTAGGTACTGCAGATTTGAGGATTTTCTTACTCCAATTTTGAATAAATTGGCTGATGAGCAGAGAAAAACAGGAAAAATTATTACGCCTTCAGAGTTTGTTGATAGGTTGGGCAGGGAAATTAACCATAAAAAGTCGATTTATTATTGGTGCCACAAAAATAACATCCCTGTCTTCTGCCCGGCCTTGACGGACGGCTCAATGGGCGATATGATTTACTTCTTTAATTGCAAGAATCCGGATTTTGCAATCGATATTGCAAGGGATATGAAAAGGTTAAACGACCTGACATTTGAGGCAAAGAAAACTGGCTTGATTATTCTGGGCAGCGGTGTTGTCAAGCATCACATTCTCAATACAAACATGATGAGAAATGGCGCTGATTACGCCGTGTACATCAATAACGCGCAGGAGTTTGACGGTTCTGACTCAGGCGCAAGACCTGATGAAGCTGTCAGCTGGGGCAAGATATTGCCAAAAGCTCGCTCTGTCAAGGTCTTTGGAGACGCAACAATTTTATTCCCGTTGATTGTGGCAAATGCATTCGCAAATGGCTGAGCAAGTTATTCTTGTTGACCAAGAGGACAACGAAATTGGCATAGGTGAAAAGCTCGAAACGCACCGGCAGGCAAAGCTTCACCGCGCATTTTCAATATTTATATTTAACAGCAGGAAAGAAATGATGCTGCAATTGCGCGCGAAGAACAAATATCACGGCGGTGGATTGTGGACAAACACTTGCTGCGGCCATCCAAGACCTGGTGAAACAGTTGAAAAAGCAGCGAAAAGGCGATTGAAAGAGGAAATGGGTTTTGAATGCGAACTGACAAAAATGTTTGATTATATTTACAAAGTGTCTCTTGACAAAAGCATGAACGAGCATGAATTTCTGCACGTTTTCAGGGGCGTATACGACGGCGTCCCAATGCTCAATCCAGATGAAGCTGATGATTGGAAATGGATGTCAGTGAGCGACGTTAAAGCGGACATTCGGAAGAATCCGCATAATTACACACCTTGGTTTAAGCTTTCGATGGAAAGAATAATGTGATTATTTCTCTTTTGCTATTCCAAGTGGTTCGCTGAGTGCTTTTTCCAGGTCTTCCTTTGTCGCAAATGCGTTTTGCGCAAGAATCGGCTCGAAATGGCTTACGAATACCAGTGCAACAAGTGCCGTTCCGTATGTTTCTTTTGGTTCTACTGTTTCCATGATTAATCTTGGTTCTCCCAGAACGTATCCTTTGTCTTTGAAGCTTTTGGGACGGTGCCGGCTGCGATTTTCATAAAGGTCTTTCAGGCAGTTTCTTAGGTTTTTCTCTGTTTCTTCGGGGGTTTCAAGGTGTTTTGACTCGCATACAAGCCCGCCTATGTCGCGCTTGCCGTCGTAAACTCTTGAAAAAATAATGCCTGCGCATTTTCTTGTTTCGCCTTTTGTTTTGTCAACGTGGGCTGCTGCCTCGATTATTTTGACTTCAGCTCCGTGCTCAATCCTTTTGAAACCTTCTTTAAATGGTATTTCCGTTGAGATTTTTGCCAGAATGCTTGAATAAGTCATCAGGTTTCCAAGCTCGATTCCTGCATCAGCCATTGCCTTGTGGTAGCTGCCGGCATGTATTTGATGTGGGCTTTCGCCTTTTCCTTTGGTTACAAAGAATTCGTAAGGTATTCTCGGTCCTTTGACCATACCAACATATCCGCGTGGAATTTCAATATTCATCAGGACATCACCTTTGCTGCAGAGCAATACATCTGCGTGTGCAGAACTCCAGAAATGAGCATTTTTCTCTTATTCTCAGACCCTTTTTTAACTGATTTGAGAATTTATGCAGAGGTTGCTTATAAAGTTTGTGCAAATATTTTACAGCTTTTCCGCTTTGACAATCGTGTCTATTTCATCATCCGTGACTGAGCATCCGTTGAGCTTGACTGCCCAGAGGATGCTTTCAAGAAGTTCCCGCCGGGCATTTGGCACTCCGACTACAAATTTGTCCAGGATTCCGTGCTCATATGCCACTGTGACGAGCTCGATGCTGCGGATGACTGTCACGTGCCTGATTTCTTCCTCGAACTGATGCACTGCTCGTTCGTTGTGTTTTAGTTGCATGTGCAGGCGCCGCTCCATAAGAGCGTGCAGTCCAGCGTGCGGGTTCTCAAGAAGCGTTCTGGTAATGCGCTCGTCCATTGCAATTGCGTCTGCCTTGTAAAGCACTGCCGCTGCAAGCGTTTCCATTTCTCCTATCTGGACAATCTTTATGTTTTGCCCGTGCGCTGAAAAAATCGAGTTTGCGATGTTTTGCAGCTGCTGTGCTTTTTTCTGGACTGCCGGGTCGGTGATAATTTCTATTATGCCGCGCTCAATCAGGCTTTGCACTTGCAGCGCTTCAAACTTGAAGCGCCTGGTTTCAAGGGGCTTGTCAACAAGCTCTCGCTTTACACCGAGGGTCATGGAGAAGCTTCCATTAAATTTTTTCTTCAATTCTTCAAGCACCCATAAGAGGTTGGTTGTGGTCAAACTGATTATTGGTCCAGCATCAAAGATTAGGTTTTTCATTCAAAAAGCTCCCTTGCTTTGCGCAATCGTTCAGTGACTCTCATTCCGTCATGCGGTATGTCGATTACCTGTTTTCCAACATAGCCCTGCAGCTCCCATTGGCTCAGTCCAAGCAATTCAGCAGTGCGCGCAATTGATATCCCGTGTTCGTGGACTTTGCTTGCTTTCTTGATTTTTGCTTTTTCAATTACCTCCTGTATGTAGAGTTTTAGCTGGGCGTCCATTTCGCTGATTTCCCGCAAAAGATTCTTGATTACAGCCCTGTAAGCGTTGTCGTCATCCTGTGCAAGCGCATCGCGTGCTTTTTGTAGCGATGGAGCAACAATTGGGCAGGGCTTGTTTCTCTCAATGCAGCGTTGTATGCACTTTGACAACGCATATATCAGGACTGCAATGGTTAAAGGATCGTCCTCTTGGAATATGCTTGCGTCGTGTATGGTATGGTTGCTTAATTCCAACAGTGCTGTATAGTCCTGTTTTTTTATGGTTTCAATTGCCTTGTCCAGAACCGACAGAATGTCCTCCTTTATTATTTGCCGCATGTGCTTTCTTTAAAAGTAAGCATATATAAGAGAGTTTAACCACATAACAGTGGTGAAAATAGTAAGGTTTAAAAGGTGATTCTTTTTCCAGCATGATATGAGTGAAAGACCTATTTACGAGGGGCGCATCAGGAATCAAAGGCTTTATCTGCCGAAAGACAAATCTCGCGAAAGTGAAATTCTTGAATCTATTGTGGAACAGGAGCCGAGGTTTATGGTTTCATACTTTCGCCTGCAGGAAGGCGACCTTCTTCTGGTATACAAACGTGAAACCTTTGAGAAAAAGTTCAAGCATATTCTCCATCTGCCGCCTTATGACAGCTTGACGCCTGAAGAAAGAGAAAAAGCATATTGGATGCGCTTGTTGCTGTCTGCGCACACGGAATGGACTGATAGGGACAACAAGGGGCATATCCGTTTTGTGCCGTATTCGTTGATTAATTTCTATCGCTTGCCATTGTCGCAAAAAAGCATTCCTTTGACAAAAAAAATAGATGAACGTGTGCGCATCATTCACGCTCATGATTTTCTTGGCATCATCAGGCCTGAAGATGAGGAGAAATTCAGGAGGATTCAGTCCACAGTAAACAGTTCCGAATCGTGCCCCACGTCAAATAATCCCAATCTGGCACCTGCATCAAGCCAGCCGTGAGCGTAGTTTACTGCTGCAAATGCATTGACATAATCCCCTTTTTCTCTGAAGTGTTGCGCGTCAGATAAATATCTTTTTGCCATATCCAATGCATCTTCTGCCTTTTTTTGGTATGCAGAATTTATTCTCACTTTTTTTAATGCCCGTGAGGTAATGTCAAAGTATTTGTCCAGTTTTGTTTCAGTTATTGTATTCATAAGAAAAAATAAAAATTAAGTGGCAGCTTTTTCTGCGCGCTTGGGAAGGGGTCTTTTGACGGTAATTGGCAGAACACCTGCCTCGTACTCCCTTTTTGCTATTTCAATCGGGTTGTACCCGATTGCTTCAAGGTCTTTCTCTGAGAGTTTGACCAAAAATGGCGCTCCCATGCTGATTTGCAGTGCCCTGCTTCCAATCATCCGGGCAATTTCATACTTTGTGTGTTTTTCCATTTCCACCACCTTATAATGACTTGCGCAGGGTTGGCGCAAGTTTTTGTGCAATGTTAATCATTTTGTCGATGTCTTCAGCTGAAAGAGGTGCAGCGCCGCCTTTTTGCAGAGCGCAAATAGTCCCTTTTTCTGTTACTGCTACGGTCAGGCGTGCTTCTATTGCCGCTTCTTCATCTGAAAGGAGGTCGACCAGAAACTGGTCTCCTACTTTGACGACCGTGATTTCCACCGGCTCGCGTGTCAGAGGCAATCCTTCCTGTGTCTTTTCCGCATCGTAGTCAATTTCCTGATTTTCGTCGAGTTTTGGCAGTTTTGTGTTCTTTAATGCTGCCAGCGCTGCAAGGCAGGCAGCGTCCTGCAGGTTTCCTTCGTCGTTAATTGAGCAGATGTCTATGTTGACGCCCCAGACCTTTTCTCCCGGCGCAATGACGAGTTTGTGAACGTCTATTGCCTTGCTTTCCCTGATTGCCCTGTCCACAACGCGTGCAAGCTCGGTTGCTTGCTCGCCTGGCGGTCCTGCTTCGAATGCAGGGTTGCTCAACGGCAGCAGTTCTGCATTTACCATCAGGTTTCCTTGGTCGGGCGTGTCTGGGTATGGCGTGCCAATTTCCAGTTTTACTCCAGCTATTACTTCTGTGCCGCCTATCTTGACGCGCGCACTTCCCTCAGCGCTCGCTGAGACGCCGTATTCGACCGTGATTGGCCTGTATTCAAGATTTTTCCTGCCGTCAAAACGGACGTTTTTTTGCAATGCGCGTATCAGGTGTGCTTTAAGTTCTTGGTTCATTTTGATTACCTCCGATGCGATTGAAGAGGTTCAGACGGTTTTTGCTCGTCGTATCTCTTAAAGCGTGCCTTTAGTGCTGCTTTTTGCACGTCGTAGATTTTTTTGCACGCTTCCATCGCCTTTTTGATGCATTCATTGATTTGTTCCTTGCTCATTTCTCCATCCATTTGCATCAATGTTACTTTTCCCGAGTTTGGAAGAATGGCTATCGGCAGGTCTGCGCCGTCTTCGTGGCTGTCTTCGTAGTAGTTCAGGTCTACAACGATTTTGTCTTCCACTCGACCGGTTGCTACCGCGCAGACAAGGTCTTTCATTTCAAGCCCTGCGTCTGCAAGCGCCATTGCTGCTGCGCAGATTGCTGCACACCTGGTGCCTGCATCCGTCTGGGGAAGTTCAACAAATACATCTACAACTGCGTTCGGATATTCCTTGAGATCAAGTACTGGCAGAAGCGCATTTTGCATGACCATGCTGATTTCCTTGCTGCGCCTGCCTCCTCCTGGTCTGACTCTTTCGCCGTGTCCTGAGAAAGGCATCATGTTGTAATTAACGCGCAAAATGCCTGTTTCCGGGTTTTGCATAAACTTCGGGTGCAGGTCTCTTGGCCCGTACACGGCGCAGAGCGCCACTGTTTTCCCGATTTGAAACATTGCGCTGCCGTCTGCGCGGGGAATTATGCCTACTTTTGCGCTCATGGGTCTGAGTTCCTCAAACCCTCTTCCGTCAAATCTTTTGGTGTAGCTCATTGTGAACCTCCGAAGTGGTGAGGATGTCTGGGAGGCAATTCGGCAGGCGCTTCCTGCGGTGCTGCCTGCGGGCTTACCTTGATGCCGGTTTCCTTTTCCAACCAGGCGGACATTCTGTCTGTTAATCCTCCAAGGTGCGCTTCTTCCTCTATTTTCTTGATTGCCTTTACCGCTGTCACTTCGCCTTGTGGCTCTCCGTCAAGCCATATCCAGCCGTTTTGTCCTACAATTATATTGCAGCCGGTTGCTTGTTTTATCATTCCCACCATGCTGCCGTCTTTGCCGATAATGCGTGGGACTTTTTGCGGGTTGACTTCAACAATTCTTCCGCCGCGCAGCTTTCGCAGGCCAGGTCCTTTCATCGATACGTCGATGAGCTTTTGGCTGGTAACATTGACTATTTGGCACACTAAGTAATCCCCGAGGCCGTAGTATTGTGTCAGGTCCGCTCCGCGCGGGATGAACTCGGATGTCGCATCCTTCAGAGTCATGACTGCTGAGTATGGCGAGTTGATTTCAAGCCGCCATCCTGTCAGCAATACGTCCACTACTTTGCCGATTATTCTGTCTTTGAGTTTTGGAATGTATGCTCCTGATAGTGGAATAAGCTTTATGACTTTTCCTTCTATGCTTACCATTCCTAATCGCTGCGCAAATATTTTGCCGTTTTCTCGATAGGCCCCTTTGCCCGGGAGGAAGCTCATTCCTGTTGCGATGGCTTCTCCAGGAACAACTATTTCTTTGTCTTGTACGTGTATTTCTTCATTCATATTGTTTCACCTTTGGTAGTAACGTGTGTCGTTTGCGCTTGCCCGCGTGTTATGCTGTTTAATTTGTCGTAAAATTCTGTTTCCAGTCCGCCTGGAATTTCGATTTTGCCGTTCCAGCTTCCGTCGCTTTTCCAGTGTTCTTTGATTATTTTGCCGAATGATTTGATGAAGGGGTATGCTTTTGGTGCGTATTGCGCTGGCACCACAACTTCGATTTCCTTCATGACAAGTTTAATTGGAATAATGGGGCGCAATGCTTTCAAAATTTCTGGAACCTGCAGCTCTGGTGTTTTGAATTCATCTATTCTTACTTTTGCTTCAGCCAGTGCTGCTTCAATGCGCGTCAGTGGATGGGGGGAATTCGTGCGCGGGTCAACACCTTGCCGTCTGATGATGTCAATTATGCGTTTGCGCTTTTGTTCCAGTAATTGCTTGCGATATTCCGCTGTTATTTGTATATCGCCTTTGATTATTATCTGCTTGGCAATTTCAAGCGGGTCTGTTGTGCCAAATATTGCCTGCATTCGTTGTTCAGAAGCGAGCAGCCCTTTTTTTGCATCGGAATAAATTTTGGGATAAGCTAATGCTTCTCTGACGTTTGTTTCCAAATGGTGCCTGAAGTAGACTGCTTGTTCCGGATTTATTACAATTTCAAACACGTCTGTGCCTTTTTTAAGCCGTGCAAGATTGAGCGTTTCACTCATGATCCCTCTATCACTTCTTCTTGACTTCCCTGAGGATTTTTTCAAGCTTGTCTTTCTTTACTTTGACAAACTTCTTATCAGCATTGGTGATATATGCTGCATCAACCCGTTCGACATTGAAATTTTTGTCGAGTATTCTGTTGAGTGCATCCACTGCCAATCTTAGTCCTTCCTCAATTGTCATTTTGTCGTTGAATTCTTTGTCCAATACTTCCTCAATTTCTGTTTCTCCTTCGCCTATGACGGTTGCCCTGAATTGGAAATAGATTCCTGTCGGGTCTGTTTCGAACAGTTTTGGGCCGTCCGCGTCTATTCCAGCAAGTATGACAGATACGCCAAACGGCCGTAAGCCGCCTGACTGCGTGCAAATCTGCTTCAATGCGCAGATGTCCTTGACAACAGTTACTGTGTCAATGGGCGTGTCATAGGTGACTTTGTGCTGTTGTGCTTTTACTTGTGCGCGTTCTATCAGTACACGCGCGTCTGAGAGTATGCCTGATGCTGTTGCTGCAATGTGGTCGTCTATCTGGAATATTTTTTCCACGCTTTCTGGAATTACAAGTTTGTCAACTATTCTTTTGTCTGCGACAAGCAAAACGCCGTCCGTGCATACCATGCCGATTGCCGTGCTGCCCTGCCTGACGGTTTTTTTTGCGTATTCAACCTGCAATAGCCGTCCGTCTGGCGAAAACATCGTTATTGCTCTGTCATAGCCCATTAACTGGTGCGGCATTGGTTGCCCCATGTCCTCGTCTCTTTTCACCATTTTTTCTCACCCTGCAATGTATTTGTCCGCCTTTGCCATGATGCCTGAAGCGCTTATGCTTCTGACCACCACTGGCTGTGTTTCTATTTCTTTTATTAACGCAAGTGATGCTTTGAGTTCGTCAAGACAGCGATGGCTGACTCTCACAAGTCCTCTCTGCCTTGCTGCGTTGTATTTTTCTGGAAAAACCCAGATGCCCATTCTGGCAGCTCCCTTTGTGCCTGCAAATGAGAGCGTTGAACTCCAAATTGCCTTGGAAACCTCTGAAAACGCCTTTATTCTGCTTTTTGAGATGATTTCAAACGCCAAATATCGCTTTTTTTCCTTTAATGTTGGTAATAAAGGTTTTAAACCTTTCATCTGCTCCTTCACCCTCCAACGGGATTATTAGGTGAGAAAAACATTTTTTGTTTTCGTTTCGCTCTTTTCTCACTCACTGTTTATCCAAGAAGAGGGGATTTATAAATATTACGAAGAATGGGTGCAGTCAACTTAATGGTGCTTGCTGCTCTGCCTCGGCTTTGCCGAGGTCTTTTTTCTCTCCTCCGCATTTGCGAGAGAAAAATGAGTCCAGAGCG
>JAWCRZ010000005.1:0-72551 GCA_038868995.1 Candidatus Woesearchaeota archaeon
CAGTTAATTACAAAGACGCATTAAGACTTGTTCAAAAATAACTCAGATATCCAAAGGAAAAATAAAACGGCATTGTTTACCGCAATTATCTGCACTCCACTTTTGCCAAAGCATCGCCGACCTTGTCAAAACTCTCGTGCAGCACTTTCTTTGCTTCATCAGACAAATCATATTCCTGTGCAAAAGTTGCAAGCCACGCTTTAGCATCACGCAAAGTATTCGCTACAGGTTTCATTGAATCAGCAGCAACCTTGCCGGAGGCATCACACTTTACTTCTCTCAACTTGTCAGAAAATTCGTCAACCTTTTTGTGCAAGACGTGCATTGCCTCATCAGCAATATCGTATTCTGTCTTGAAAACAGAAAGCCAGTTCTTGAAATCACGCACTGCATTCTCAACATTACGGACTGATTTATCAATAATTTTTGCCATACGCTTGCACCTCGTTTTGTTATAATAAAGGTGAACAGCCGGCGATATAAAAAATTTTAGGTACGGCAGTATGTACGGAACAAATTAATAGAGAAGCGATTTAAAACTTTCCATGAAGGCAGGAGCATTACTCTTATTCACAGTCGCACTTTTTGCAGTTGTTGCGCTTGTAAATGTAGCAACAATCAGCCCAAGCGCTTACGTGGTGCAACCATCAAAGCAAGTGCTTGGTTACTGCCCTGTCAGCCAGGCAGGTCAGGACTGCTACCTCGGCGGAAGATTGGGCGTCTGCCAATGCAAGACACTTGACGAGTATCTACCCCTATACTGGCAGCGCGACAACTGCGCCTGCATGGTGCCAAATTACCTGAGAGGGCAGTGGGCATCACCTTAATTTTCTCCGCTTTCAATATAATCCAAAACTTTGGTTGTGTTCCATTCGTGCTCGTGATTCCACGAGTTCCAATCATAGCGCCACTCGTTCCAGCCAATGTTCAAATGCTTGACAAAAATGTCGTGGTCTGCAAGAATCTTCCCGATTTTTCTGCCCGTCATGCACGGAATGCTGTAGCAATATACAATAATATCTTTGTCCTTTGGCAATTTTGAAAACTCGCCAACAATAAAGTCAACAGCATAATTTGATGTGTACTTGTCCTTGTACGCTGGAATATTAATAGCGCCTTTGATATGCTCGTGCTTATATTCCTCTGGACTTCTCAAGTCAACCAAAATGAAACTTGTGTCATTCTTATCCATCTGCTTTCTCATGCTGTGTGGAGAGACGTGCACGCTGACTTCAGTGGCGTAATAGTCGCGGATGAGTTCTTTCGCATCTGGTTTTGCCTCAAGAATCTTCCACGCAACAAGCGCTCCAGCAGCAGAGCTTATTGCCGCTACAATGCAAATTATCCCGATGAATAATGCATTTCTCATGGCAGCACGCACCCGGTCAGCTCAGACAATTGCTGGAATGACAACACGCCCTCCCTGCGAACATTCCTGATATCCCAAGTGGGATACGCTTTTATGCCTGCACGCGCGCACACTTCCGTCTGGCCTGCCCTGTTCGGCAAGGAACACTCAACATAATTTACGAATTCAAAGCTTGCGCCAAACATCCTTTTCTGCTCCTGACAATGCAGACACCAGTATGTTCCATAAAAAGTCGCGCCATTCTCAGTCAAGCATTTTGCAAAAAAATCATGCGAATTAAACCCGGCTGCGCCTGTGGTGCTTGCACTAATCCTATGCGTTGCAAAGACAACAGCGCCAATTAGCAAAACGACCAGCAAGATGGTTGATTTTTTCATTCATCACCTCAACAGTTACAAAATATGTAAAGCTTTCTGGTATTTTAATCTTTGCTTAGCATATGTTAAGTATCGTTCAAGGAGTGACAAATCTTTAAAAGAAACAAAGTGAGCAATTCGTTAATGCGCATAACGCTAAAACCACGACGCAAAAACTCACACAAAGGAGACAATGGAAACGTGCTTGTTGTCGGAGGAAGCGAGGACTACATCGGTGCACCTGCCTTAGTTGGAATGGCGGCATTTGCAACACTGCGCAGCGGTGCAGACCTTGTAACAGTAGCAGCACCTGAAAAAGTCGCCTGGACAATAAACAAAATTTCTCCAGATATAATCACCAAAAAAATCAAGTGCAACAATTTCACGCCCAAAAATGTTCAGGAAATACTGAAGCTCGCGGAAAAAGCAGATGTTGTAGAGATTGGCAACGGCATCGCATTCACGCCCGGCGCAAAAGAATTCATGCAGCAGGTTATCAAAAAAACAAAAAAACCAATCGTCATTGATGCAGCAGCACTGCGCGTAATACGTGTTCAAGATGTGAAAAATGCAGTGCTTTTGCCGCACGCGGGTGAATTAAAGCAACTGCTCAAGAACAGCAAACTTGATGAAAAAAACCTGCAAAAGCACCTCGGCAGCAATATACTTGTTAAAAAAGGGCATCCGAAAACAGCAATAATCAGCAGAAACAAGATTGCATATTCGTCTACAGGAAATGCAGGCATGACGCACGGAGGCACAGGCGATGTTCTTGCAGGAATAGTGGCAGGGCTAATTGCACAGGGAAATAAGCCATTTATGGCCGCGTATGCAGCAGCATACATAAATGGAAAAACAGCAGACATTCTATACAAAAAAATGGGATTTGGCTACCTGGCAAGCGATTTGGTAAAAACGCTTCCATTAGTTCTTAAGCGCTATCAGAGGCAAACATAATCACTGGTTACGGTTATTAATCCTCAGCAAATCGTGCAGCCAGCAATAGCCCGCAAAGCTCTCAACCAGTGCAATCCAGCCGACAACCAATATCAGCCAGTTCAGCCATGGCACCATAAACTGCGGGGCAAAAGGCCCAATCCACCAGACAGCCAGCACGAATCGGAAAATCCTGTCAAGCTTTCCTAAATTTTGTTTCACCATTTTAACATTATAGATCATCCTGTAATTTAAAACTTATCACTTTAAATAGCACTGCAAAATACCAGCAGGCATGCCAAAAAAGAGCGAACACTTCGCGGAAAAAACAGACATAAACCATTACAGCCCAAAAGAGTCATGGAGAAACCAGGATTTTTTGGCAAGCCCTGACGCGCGATTACTGCGCATTGTAGCTGAATACCTCGAGCCGGCAGCACGGTTCAAAAAATACGACGTGCACAACATAATCGTCTTCTGGGGAAGTGCAAGACAGCTCCCAAAACTCAAAAAATACTACGCAGACGCTGAAAAGCTCGCGTTTATGGTTACAGAATGGTCAAAAAAACTTGGCGAAGGAAAAAGGCAGTTCCTTGTGGCAACCGGCGGCGGAGAAGGAATAATGGGCGCGGCAAACAAGGGAGCAAGCAAAGCAGGCGGCAAATCAGTAGGAATGAACATAACCCTGCCGTTTGAGCAAAAGCCAAATCGGTACATAACGCGAGAGCTTTCAATCCAGTTCCACTACTTTTTCATGCGCAAGTTCTGGATGGTGTATCTCGCGAAAGCACTCATAGCATTCCCAGGCGGCTTCGGCACGATAGACGAACTGTCCGAGGTTTTGACTCTTGTGCAAACCGGAAAGCCAAAGAAAACAATGCCGATAATACTTTACGGCTCAGAATACTGGAACAAGGTAATAAACTTCAAGGAAATGGCAGCTTGGGGCGTGATAAGCGAAAAAGACCTCGAGCTCTTCAAAATTGTTGACACTCCTGAAGATGCGTTTGAATATTTAACAGAAAGATTGACCGAATTGTATCTTTAAACAGCAACAGCTTTCTTGGCAGGAGTCTTCGTGATAGTTTTTTTGACAGAAGGATTCTTTATTTCCTCAACCAAAATCGCACACTTGCAAGGCAGCTTGTACGCGGCTCTTTTCATAGCACGCCTCGCCAGTGGAATGTGCTCCTTGTATGTTTTGATTGTAAAAATCGGCTGGCCCTCAAAAATTCTCGCGGCAATGCCAATCGGCTTGCCATAGTTGTGTGCCATACCAGTAGACAAACGGTCAGCTCCCGCGCCTGACGCCAAGGGGTTTTCACGCAAAATGTGGTGAGGATAACATCTCATCTGGAAAAAATAGCCGGTCTTGCCCAATGCACCTTCAAGAACCCTGTTTGAGGTTTGACGCGCGCTTTCCAACGCTGAATCCCGAATTTGCAGGTCAGACTTCGCGACAAGGTGTATCTTGACTGTGAAGTTTTCCTGCGTTCCGCCGGTGTACCTTGAAATGCGGTTTGCAGGCCGTGCAGCGACATAGCAGAGCTTTTTGTACTTTGAGAATCTTGTATATGCTCTCTTATGGTCTCTATAACAAACAAACTTGCGAAGTCGTGCCATTTTAGCACCCGGGCTCGCAGTGGTTATCGACGAGCTCTTCCTGGCGTACAGCCGAATCCGTGTTTAATGCGCTAATTTCTGCCATGAGTATAGCTTGGTCAGGCGGACATTTATAAATCTTTTCGTCAATTGCAATCTAAAACGGCAATGGGCTCACGATTTCATGCAAAATAAGTACAACAAGGCAATTTTACCCCTTTTCTAAATAAGGAAACAGGCAGAACAATCAGATTGGGGCGCTTAGACCGGCTTACCTTAATCGCGCTATTGAACCTCTTCCGCAAACATGCCTCACCAATACTTCTCAACAAAAATGGACTTCCTGAAACGGATGAGTCGGGTAAGCTCAAACCCAACCCCGACGCCTTGCCCGAAGCTTATAGCGTTCCAGTCATTATTTACAAGGATCGTTTCAACCTATTGAGAGAACCTATTAGGGGCTTTAGGCCTGTGCACAAAATTGCCATTATTCGAAACAATGATGAATTGAGTTTTTACATAGATCAGGCTTTTGCTCGCTTAATGAACAGCTCTGCATTCCAGGAAATACGAACGAAATTTGGGAGGGACTACGCGCAAACAACAGTTTTCGGTAATGCGCTTTTCATTAATTACCTTAATCAAGAAACGCGATAAAATATTTCAACATCGTTCGCCTTCCACTACGGTGTGGGTTTTGCTCGTTTAAATATCCTTCTGGCGGTTTTTTTAAAGCTTTGAATTTCAGCCCAGGCCAGCTTCGAGGAGAACCTGCTTTTTCTTGAGGAATACGTCCTCGCTGATGTCTCCTGAGATGAACTTTTCTGCAAGCTGTGCCAAGGCGCCTTTCTCGGCTTTTCTGACCTTTCGCTGAATTAATGTGAATTGCTTGCCTACTTTACTTCAGGAACGTCCTTTATGTACCGCAAATTATCTGTCCTGCCTTCAAAATACTTCTTCTTTTCAGCAGGAGAAAACAATTTGCCTGCCTTTTGCTGGTCTCGCTGAATTTCATCGTAAATTGCATCAAACATATCCTTGCTCATCTCATAAGTCGTGCTTCCGAAAGTCACCATAAACCTGCCTTGATACTGCTTAAAGGTCTCATGGGGGACGCTCTCTTCAATCAGGCCTGATGGTTTGTAAAACAACAATGCGCCGGCGAGGAAAGCAGCGGCAGACGCGCCAGCAACAATACCCCATCTCTTTCTACGCGCGCTCAAAAGCTTGCTTTCCAACTCATCGGCACGCTTCGCCTCTGCCTTTTTATTTTCCCATATTTTTCTCACACGCTCTCTGAATGAGACAAAAACCCTCTGCGTTTTATGATAATGGTTGAGATTCTCATCCCGGGTAATTTCTGCCTCGCGCTGCCTGCGCAATGCATCGTCGCGCTCTGCTTCAACATCCTTAATGTGCTTCGCTTTGCGCGCATTGTCCTCCGACAGCACAGCATTTTTATTTTTCAACCTGTCAATCTCACCTATTGCCCTGCCGTACATCTCCTTGAACACCTCTTCAACGTGCAGCATGTTCTTGTACAGTTCGTTGAATTTCTTCTGCGTGAAACTAAGAGCGGCTGCGGTTTTCACAAATTCCGCATGTTCAAGCTCGCGAATTTTTTTGAACTCGTCAGGCGCTGCGCCATCAACAGCATCAAGATATTCCTGCAATCTGCCGCGCATTTCAGCAAGCTGCTTTTCAGCCGTTTTAAGCAACTTTGAAAATCCTTCCGCTTCTTTTGCAGCTTTTGTTGATGTCTGGCTCAAATTCTTGATTTTCTCCTCATATTCAACGATATCTGTGGCGTGCTCGCTGCCCAATCTTTTGAATTCATCAGCCAGCTTTTCTACAAGGTTTTTGTATTCCGCCAGCTTGCGCACATAATCGCGCATTTCACCTTTCACCAAGCCAATCCGCCTAAGCTCTTCGTTCACACGGTCAGCGATAATTTTTTCCATCCGGGCTTCCAAAGGAAGATTTTGGTGGTAATTGGCGCGCAGCATGTTAGCCATTGACTGAATAATCACAGGCATATCTGGTGATGGCACAAGTATGTTCATGCCCTCAATTGAACTGTGCAAGAGCATTTCAGCAGTCATGTGTTCTTTCAGCGCATTTTCCAAAGAGCCAAAATGCGCAATAGCTGTCTGAATGCCGTATGACTGCACTTCCAGACGAATACGCGCACCTCTTATCAACTCATTCTGGTGAAGCATCCATGCGCGCATTTCTTCAGGAGAGAGCTTCCTGATTTCCTCCTCAGTTAGCTTTTCAACAGGCTTTGTAGCCCTATGTGCAAACCACCTTTGGCGCAAAGCATGCCGCGCATTGGAATAGTCAATTTTTTCAATTTCTTCAAGAGTCAAAGTATCAACTGCGCCTGTTTCAATGCGGTAATACTCCCTGAGTGCGTCGCGCATCTGCTCGACAGAAAGCTTCTCGATATCATCAACCGAGCCGTTTTCAAACGCGACTATGTCAAAGCGACTCCCCATAATTTTAACCGAACCGTTTCCTCTTTTTAAATCTTGCGTCATTTCACCACTTAAAAGTAGGAATATTCTTTTTGTACTTGCTATTTGATTCTGCGGTTTGATTTATATTAATTTCGCACAGAATGCCTTTGTGAAGTTATTGAAAAATTAAAGCAACACGTCTGCCGCGTGAGTGGGGGTAGAACGCCGCACACCACAAACAAGAACAACGACCACTATTTAAACCTGCCATGTTGAAAGTAAAAGCAAAACCGCTTGTCGTGTACGAAATTATCGGGATTCACAAGCCAGCCAAATAATCCTTGATAAGCATTGTAGCACGTACGTCATCCTCGTTATAATCAAGAATTCTTTTCAGCAACTCACTTTCCTTTGTTTCCAAAAACTGCAAATAAAGAACAATGCTTTCCTGCGCATCAGCCATACCCCTGTACTTGAAGCCCAAAAATTTGCTTACTTCCTTCAATGACATCGTCATCGTAGGGAAGATGACATGCTTCCTGACCAATGCCAGCACATCAACCATATTATCAAGAACATGAGAAAGGTCAAGCTTGTATTTCTGGGCAAGCGCAGCAATATGCGTCCTTTCATACGGCCCATAATGGTATATTGGCGCTCCAGGGAACTTTCTTATAAAAGCGAGAAAATTGTGAAGCATCCTGCCCTCATCTGCAAGCGTTTCAGCAACAAACGGACGGAAATGAACACCTTCCCTGTCCTTTACAAGAAGCCCTATCAAATAGTCCGTCTTAACCATCCCTTCCTCTGTCTCCAGCTCATCAGTGCCTTCAAAATCAAGAAACAGTTCCACATCAGCTTTTGGCAGCTTGGGCTTTGAAAGAATAATGGGCTTTTTGTCAACAAATGCCTGCGCGTACAATCTTATCTTTTTCAGCGTGGCATCAGGAATGTCAACCTCAAAAGGCTGCGTGGCAAGCTGGCGCACTGTAAAAATTCCTGCATCATTCAACTTCTTCTTCAAAGCAGGTCCGACATGCGGCAGGATTGAAACATCATCAGCAGCCACTGCCAGCTTGTTGCAATACGCCTCCCAAGGCCACTTGCACGCCTTTGCAGTTGGAGAGATTTTTTTGCCATTAAAAATTTCCCTTATGTCAGCAAGGGCAAGCATCAATGACTCCTTGTAATCATCATAAGAATATTCCGTCTCCTCATTTTCCCTATTTATAAGATAAAATTTTGAAGGAGTATAACCCTGCACCCTGCCCAGCAGATAAGTGTAGAACGCGGTCTGCATTATATATTCATGCTTGATATTCTTCGCGCTCTTGATTTCCTTGACAACATAATAATAGTTTCCAAACACGCTGCTATGGTCGTTCCTCCTTTCCAAAACATCAAGAATTCCATACATGTCCTCCTGCAGGAAAAACAAAGGCGCACCAGTTATTGCTTTTACACCCTTTTTGCACTCATCAAGAACCTGCCTGAAACCTGTCTCAAAAGACAAAATGGGAATTTCAACAGCATCCCTGAAAAGTTTTGTACGCACTTCCTTCTCGTGCTGAATTCCGCGCTCGAACAGCAAATGCATATACCTGCTCTCCGGCTCGCGCTCCTCAGGAGGCGCAAAAGCATCGCACCAAACCAAAAACGGGCTGATGCAGTACTTTAGTACAGTATGCCCGGTAATGGTGAATTTGGAACGGCGCTTTCCGGCCAGACACTGCTCAAACAGCTCCATAACACCGGCGCTATACAACACCTTTATAAAATGTTGCGGCTTTCATACGGCAAAAAGAGGCACGTATGAATCACCATTTGCTGCTGTTTTTGTGCATTGGCATTGTCATATTTTTCGCATTAATGCACGTTGAGATGCTGTCACTGACTGGCGCTGCGATTGTCAAAGATTACACAGGCAAGGAATCGTATGCAATGAACATGCACGCCACTGTCTTGAAATTTCTTCAAGTAGAAGGCATAACATACCCGCATCACGTATGCACTGAAATCGCGAAAGAACTTTATTTGAACATCGCCCAGCCCTCTGCTGTAGTTACAGCCGGCTTTGCAAGCTCAGGGCCAGAGCGCGTGGCAAGCATCAACTTTGTCACGGAATGGGACGATGTTTACGGCACCATCGATATTATTCATGGCAAAGAAATACTTTCTGATTACGATGCAGATACAATGATGAGCATCAGCGTAGAATCGATAGTCCGTCTGCCAAAAAGGGCGCGTGCAAACTTTTTCAGCCTGGACTTGTTTGGCTTCAGCAGGGACAGGTTTTACATTACAGAAGGAAAGTTTTCAACTCCGAGCTTTGACTGCTACTTTGGCAGAGAAAACGGCGAGTTAATGTGCGACTGCGACGCACACCCGATTGCAGGCATAGAAATAGCGGGCATAACCGGAGTAAGAGCACCCCTTGATATACGTGCAAAGCTGCAGGAAGAATTGGAGATTTCTAAACTTCAGCGTCAGAAGGGTTAAGTCAAGTTTCTGGTGCTAACTTGCCTTGGTCCTCTGGACTCATTTTTCGCAGGTGCGGAGGAGAGAAAAATAAACTCGGCAAAGCCGAGACAGAGAGGCCAGCACCATCAAGTTGACAGCACCCGCCAGAAGTAAACTTTAAATACTCCTGTACAAAACCATATATAACCTGTGTGAGTGATGCAATGCCGGTTTTAGAAAGGACAAAAATAACAAAAGAGGATTTGGGCGAACTTGCCAATGTTTTTCTTGCTGAAATACCTTTTGAGTTAAAAGGGCAGCTGCCAGTTGCACATTTCTATCTTGTTGGGTGCGAACTCTGCATTGAGGCGCCTGACTACAGCGCACTTGTGCTTGCAGAACCCAATTATGTTAAAAAGTTTGCAAGCCCAAAATTTGTTGCAGTATACGACAGTACATCTGAAAACGGCACACATCGTATTGCCATATACAGAAAGAACGAATAATGCCAACAACACACATTGAGAATCTCATTCAATTATATCTTGTTAATGTCTTGTCAATTCGTAATTATCAAAATCTCTTGTAAATCACCATCCCTGAAGATATAGACGCTTCTCTTTAATAGTGTCGGGACATCACGTACACTGTACGCAAGATGCAAAACCCTTTCAGATGCAAATAATTCACAAAGCACTGCCCATAAAAACAACAGGGCTAATTTCAATGTACCCATGCCAACAGGGTTAAGTCAAGTTTCTGGTGCTAACTTGCCTTGGTCCTCTGGACTCATTTTTCGCAGGTGCAGAGGAGAGAAAAATAAACTCGGCAAAGCCGAGGCAGAGCGGCCAGCACCATCAAGTTGACAGCACCCGCCAACAGTAATATTTATAAAGGCAAAACGTAATCACGTTCTTTAGACAAAAGAGGTGTATGTAATGTCGAAGAAAGGAGCGCTTGAGCTCTCCATCACAGCAATCGTTGTTCTCATCATCGCCATAACCGTACTGGGGCTGGGCATAGGATTCATCAAGAAGCAGTTTGGTGCAGGCACCGAACTTGTAACAAAAGAACTGTCAAACATCAAAGAACAGCTCAAGGAACAGGTGAGGACAGGAGGGGAACTGCTGGTGTTCTCTGTTCCCGAGCAGGTAGCCATCGGAAAGCCACAGTCGGTGCTCATAGGAGTCAGAAACACCGCCATGAATCCTGACGGAGACCGCGTCTGCTTCAGAGTAGAGGTTGTGTGCATAAAGCCATTCACTCCAAACGCGCCCTGCGTTTCAGACCAGCCAGGGCCTCCATACGATCCAGTGGCAGTCGGCGGTTATGACACTGAAAACAATGATTTTGTCACCGGCAACCGCAACTGGTTCAAAAGCATACTCGGACAGTTCGACCTGAAAAACTTTGAAGGCGATGTCTATGACGCAACCATGCTCGTCCGCGGCATAAAGCCAGATGCATACCAAATGGAGATAAACGTGTACAAGGAGCCCAACGACAAATCGTGCAGAGACCAAGGCTTCTCGGACCCGGCAAAAGAATTATACGCAAGCAAAACATTCATTTTGAACGTGGTGTAAAATGGCAAAAAACAAAAGACGGCTGGCAGCGCACGAAGAATTCGAGATAATGAAAATAGTCCTTGACAAGTTCTTATGGATAGGCGCAGCGCTGATGTTCTGGGGAATATTCAAAAGCATAACAGACAGTTTTGTTGACGGATTCTGGTACATACTCGCGGGCGCTCTTGTCATGCTCGTGTTTGCATGGGTCATTATCAAGGAATTTGAAGCGATACGGTAATATTCTTCTATGTTTATTCTTAATTTACCATAGAAAACTTTTCAATGCGCCCTCTTCTCAGGTTAAGTCACTCTCTGGTGCTGGCCGCACTGCCTCGACGTTGTCGAGGTGACTTTTCTCTCCCCGCACTTGCAAGGGGAGAAGAAAAGTCAGGCCAGCGCGGCACCATTAAGTTGACAGCACCCTCTTCTCGTAACTTTTATAAACAAGACAGTCAGTACATCTGCTTATGGAAAAGAGGTCGCTGGCATTTATTCTTAGCATTGCACTTCTCTTAATTCTTGCAGGCTGCGGCGGAGAATGCAAGACAGCTGCAGACTGCAAAGGAAAGCCCGCATCAGCATTCAAAGCAGAATGCACAGACAAAAAATGCGTCTATACCCCAATTCCTAACGTCTGCGGCAACGGAAAATGTGAGACAGGCGAGGACAGGGGAAACTGCGAGATTGACTGCGGTCCTTGCAAAGGTGCCGTGCCCGGAAGCAAATACCTATTCTACACAAAAGTCGGTGACAAATGCCTTGAAGACGTGGAGGCAGGCAGAATAAAACCGGTCTACAGCACTGCAGAAATACCATCTGGAGGCGACAGGTTCAAAATAGACACGGTATACAACCAGCCATTTAATCTTAAGAGAGATACGTTTGGAATCACAATAACTTTGGGAGAACAGGGTGCAGCAAACAGGGACGAGCGCATTGTATCGGCAGAGCTCACTGCAACAACCAAAGACAGGCGCACAATAACAATTGCACGGCAGACCATAGACAAGTACTTATGGACCGCGGGCAGTGCGTTGAAGGAAGATATCATTCTCGACTTCCCCACTGTTGAACTTGAAGGCGAATTAAGCAACCTCATACTTAAAATACAATATGAATACTCCATAATACAAGCAGGAAAGAAAACACAAAAACAGGGCATACTGCAAAATAGATACAAGGAGAATTTCTTTTTTGTCAAACCAAGCACAGCCTATCCCTGCCCAGCAAGCTGTGATGACAAAAATCCGGGCACAAGGGACTTCTGCGGGCCACAAACCAATTATTTCTGCAGGCACGAGCCCATCCCCAACATGTGCGGCAACGGCAAATGCGATGGAGCAGAAAACAAATGCACCTGCCCGCAGGACTGTGGCGTATGCGCAGGCAGCGCGGGAACATATCTTGAATACAAATGCGAAGGAAGCATGTGTGTCACGCAATTAAAAGCAGGCACAACTCAACAACCCAGTACTTTGTTTGATGACAGAAGCATAGGACCCGTACAGCTGAACAACAACTACAAGTTCAAAAACCCCTTCAACATCAAAACAGACAAATTCGAGTTTGATTTCAAAATTTACAGAATAGACCCTGCTGTCTCAAATGTAAAAATAGACACCATACGGCTGCTTGAAGGACAGGAGCAAATAACAGAGGTTAACGTGGGCAAGGAGCTAAGCGACAAAACAACTACTGTTGAAGCCACAATACCTTCAATCGCCGAGCCGGAAGAAGAGCACAACATACTTCTCGGAGTATGGTATAGTTACACGCAAAACAACCAGGAAAAGCAAGGCAGTTATCAAAAGCCGCTTGGCAAGATAACGCTGATCAACCCAGGATGAAACGCGGATTTGAGTTGGGAATTGGGATGATAGTACTGATAATTCTCTCAATATTAATATTCTCGCTTTCATTATATTTCCTCTTCAAATGGTTCGGTTCTGCAGAAGAACTGAAAGCAGAGATTGACAGATCAACAAGAGAACAAATCATAACAGCTCTAAAGTCGGGCAACCAACTGGTTGCAATACCAAACGCAATACGCGAAACAAAGCGCGGAAGTGCAGCGACTTTTGGCGTAGGCATAAGAAATCTTGCAGCAGAAAAACAGTTCAGCATGGCAGCAAGCTTTTCAGGAGCGTATATGCCAAATGGAAATGTAATTTGCCGTACAGGAGAGCCGTGCGCGTTCTACATAGAAAAATACTGGCTAGGCGGGTTTGCAACAACGCCAACATTCACGCTGAAAAAGAACGAGGAAAAAGTCATCCCGCAACTGATAAAAGCAGACCTCAATATTGACGAAGGCAGGACAACGCCGAAAGGGGATTACACATTCAACTTATGCGTTTACGACGCGCCGCTAAGGTCTGATGGCTCGCCACCAGCACCCTGCACTGCAGGACAGTTCAACAACAACCCTGCTGCATTCTACACGGCGAAGATATATCAGGTTACTGTGAAAGTCGTTTAACACATCCTGCCTTTATGTGTCACAGGACGGTTTTTGAACTTCTTTCTCAGAAAAAGCATGTCGGCAGTAGCTTTCTGTACAGTTTCCTGGTCTTTTGTAACGTTTCTCAACTGAAGCAATCTTCTGACAACAGTCGCGTAACTGTCGCGCTTGACCAGTTTTTCAAGAATTTCACGGCGTTTTGACTGCGGCAGTTTCTTGCTCCAGCCGCCAAGCTTTCCACCCTCAAAATGAGCCCACTTGCGGACGTATTTTTTCATCTTACGGTGCCAACCATAATGCCTTTAACATTATCGTATGGAACAAGCCACGGGTCTGCCTCTGGATTTGCAAGTCCTTTTGTCTTATAGAATGTGCCTTCGTTTGCATCAAGCACTTCAATCACTGCGTGGAGCACAATGGCATTTTCTGACGGCTCGTAAAATGAAATTACGTCGCCAACCTTGATTTCATCAGGTGATTCCGGAACCTTCTCAAACACAACTGACTTATCTGTAATAATGGGAGCCATCGAGTTTGAATTTACAGTTGCGTAGTTCAGACCGGCGTAACCAATCTCCACCCTATCCGCATACACCTTGATGGATTCAAAAGGTATCCGCTGCGTGCTCTCCACTTCTGCATCAGTCGTGGCAAGTCGTGTTTCAGCAGGGAGAGGCACTGCGTGCAGCGAGAAACCTAAGATAAAGAACAGTACTGCTATTACTACCCCTTTAAACATATATAATTACCCCCGAATAGTCAATGCAATGATGCGTTAAAAATATTCATTGTCACGACACAGTGAACTGATAACAATTCCTGTACCAGTATACAAAAAAGTAACCTTTTTATAGTACGTTGCTTCATACTGCAAAAAAAAGAGGAGTGATTAAGTGAAGGCGGCAACCTTATTGATATTATTGTTGCTTGCGACAGCAGCGTACGCGGCAAATGCAACCTTATCGCCGGCAACAGTATATGAAACAACAAAAGCGTGGCAAACGCTGAGTGTCGACAACTATAAAGGCAGTTCTGTGATTTCAAAAGTTTCTGTAAGCTCTCCATCCCTCCAAATTACAAATGCCTCACTGTACTCCGGCTGGACAACAACCCAAACCACAACGCTTGCAGAATGGAAAGACGGCACTATTGAAACAAATGTCAAAAATGCCGCATTTGAGTTCGAAGTCAGCGCAGGAACGGTGACAGATAACCTTACAGTCAATGTCAGCGTGGCACTTGATTCTGCAGCAACAACGCTTACCATCACAATCCTCAACGATTACACGCCACCACTAATAACCAGCGTGACTCCAAACGCTTATGCAAAAGCAAATAATCCCGCACAACCTGTCACTGCAACAGTCAGCGACCCGGAAACCGGTGTTGCATCAGTAAGCTATTCCTACAACAACTGCCTTGGCGGAGCAGATATTAACGTCACTCTTGCAAAAACAGGTGATGTTTACACCGGTGTGGCGGACTTCAGCTCATTTGACGAGGGAATGAAGGCATGCTACAAAATAACTGCAAAAAACACGCCGGGTGAAACAACAACGGTTACAGGAGAGTTAATCTTCGACGGAACACCGCCAACAGCAGTCATAATATCTCCAACAACATTTGCGACAGAAACAACCACGTTCATCTTCAACGCATCGGACAACCTGGCAACCGTCTTAAGCTGCGAGGTCGCTGTTGGCACCATCACGCTGGCAACCCTCAATGTCAGCAACGGCACCACTGCTTCCACAACGCAAAACCTTACCGGCTTCCCTGAAGGAAGCACAAGCTGGAGCGTCACCTGCGCTGACGGCGTAGGACTAACAGTTACCAAGGCACAAGCAATCTTGCTGGATGTCTTCCCGCCAAGCATCACCCTTGAATACAATCCATTCCTTCCAAGAACAGTCACCAAATCATTCCTTGCAACAATACTGGACACAATCGGCCTGGCAAGCGTTGAAGCAACTTTTGATGGCAGCGACGTGCCACTAACGCAATCTGGAGACGCCTTCACAGGAAACATTGTTTCAAACACACTCGGAACAAAAACACTTTCTGTGGAAGCAATAGACGATGCAGGCCATATTGCAGTGAAAGAAGTCAATATAACCGTTGTGCCCAACCACATACTGACACTTGCACTGTCGCCAGGCACAGCCAACCCAGGAGAGACAATAACTGCATCAGGTAGCTTGGCAATTGACGGCAATGCCACGATAAATGAGATAACACTCAAAGAGCCCGGTGGCAATGAAGTCGTTGACATTGCAAACGGAACATACAGCACTTCATTCACCGCTCCAGAGCCGGGAAGCTACACAATTACAGCAGAATTCACCGAAAGCGGGTACACGTACAAGGCAGAAGCAACACTTACTGTTGTTGAAGCCGGTTCAACACAGCAAACGTATTACAGCAGCGGAATAGGCGCAGAAGCGTGGAGAACAAGCGGTTACGTGAAGCCGGATGAACAGGAAACTCAAAACCCTGACGGCAACAGCAACCAGCAGACGGAAGAAACACCGCCACCAGCTCCTGCTGAGTATGAACCATTGCAACCGGAACCACCCCGCTCAGGATTAACACCAAAGACAACAGGCGTCTTTGACCTTGACGGAACAATAAAATGGATTGCAATGCTTCTCGCGATGGCACTGCTAATAGGAATAGGCGCCTATGCCTGGAACAAGCGCGGCAAGAAAGAAGAAGATGGCATTGACTGGAACGGCTATTTCAAAGATTCCTAATGGTATTGGAACAATTCCTTGACAGAAAAATAGTCGTAAAGCACTCGTTATTTGTCTTTGTTCTCAGCGCCATCTACGTTTTTATCGCTTATGCCGTGCAGCAACTTTTTTTCCCGGCAGATCAGGGACTGGCAGTTGTGCTGCTCGTCACCATACTGCTCGTTCCAAGCTTGCACCACTTAATCATCATCGAAGAAAAGCTGGAAAGCAGAGGGGCCGGCAATTTCTGGAAACGCCACAGGACAATCATCAAATGCTACCTTGGGGCATTCCTCGGGCTGCTTGCCGGCTTCCTGACCATGGGTTTTATTCTGCCAGGCACGCTTGGCTACCAGCAACATCAACTCTCACTTGAGCACCTTAAACCGGAAACAATAACAACATTCCTGGGACAGCCATATACGCCGGACACAACCACAGCACTTGCGCTTTTCTCCCACAATCTAATGTACTTGCTATTTGGATTTGTACTTTCAATCTTCTACGGAGCTGGCGCGATATTCCTCGTGGCATACAACGCCTCTTTCTTTGCCGCATTTGTTGTAGAACTCTTTGCAAGATGGTCGTCAGCAGCACAGCTTACAGCAGTATCGTTCGTGCATCTGCTGCCGGAAAGCGCTGGCTATATCCTTACTGCAATTGCCGGCGCGGAAATATCGCGCGCTCTAATACATGAAAAGCTTTCAGCCCAGCCATTCAGAAACGTGCTGAAAAACTGCTTTTTACTGTTGGCATATGCCATCCTGCTGATTCTGCTGGCGGCATTTTTGGAAGCGTACGTGACTGCGCCTTACTTCCACAGAACAATTTAGCGCTTCAGAACTTCCTCGGCAAGCTTTCCATACCCTGCCGTGCGATACGCCTCGCTCAACGTCTTCAGCAATTCAGGGCGCGCTGGATCGTCTTTATTCACAACCTTCTTTTCAAGGTCAATAATTGCAAGATACATTTCAAGACCTGCCTTGTCAGCAAGCATATTTAGCGTTTTTTCCGCTTCATCTAGACGGCTGAAGCCGATGTAAACGCGCACCAGGTTTGAAACCGCACTGCGCTTTTCGCCATTTGTGCCATCTTTTGCCTGCTTAAGCCAGGAATTGTATTCTGTGATTTGTTCATCAAGCTTCTGAAGTCGGCCGGCATAGCTGGCTATCTGCGCTTTTGCGCTTGCCAGCGCTTCAACTGTCAAATCTATCTTGTCGTATTCCGACTCTGCCGCATTCAACGCGGCCTTTGCCGCAACAATCCTTGTGGCAACCGCAGGTCGTGTGTAATCCTCAGCGTCCTGCAATGCATCGCTTATCTCACGCGCCTTCTTTCCAAGATAAGTTGCCAAGTGCGCATTCATCATAGTTCTCAAACCTAGGACGTCCTGCTTTGCCGCCTTGACCGCCTCAACTTTCCTCGTATATTCATCCCCGATAGCGTATTCTTCAATTCCTCCAAGCTTGGTCAAAATCTGGTCAAGCGTCTCATCAATCGCATTAATTTCAGCCGGCTTGACAAACTTGTCTGCCTTTACCTGCTCGCCGATCTTCCTGTAATCCGCCTGCACCTTGCCGAACAATTCCATCAAACCTTCATACATCTTGATTTCCGCCTTATAAACTGTAATCTTTCCTTCATCCTCCTTAACTTTTTCAAACATGGCATCCGCCTTTGCCTTATCATCGACCACTGTGGCGAGCAATTCCTTGATAAGCTCAAGGCCGTTAGAGGCATCCGAGAAATTCCGGCTTTCAAGCTGTGCTTTCACAGCAGAGTAAATCTCGCCAGCCAATGCAACCTTTTCAGAATCAAGCTTTCTCTTCAACTCCCCGTTTTCCAGCCGGGCCTCCAAACTCGTTGCATTCTTAAGCGCGGCTTTTGCCGCAACAAAATCCTTCAATGCAACAGCATTCACCATTCCAATGTAAGTTCCTGATGCCTTGTCATATGTTTCGTGGTTTGCAAGCAAAACTTTCAATTCGATTATGCGCCTGATTTTCGGCGATGAGGACGGCATGTCTTTTGCTTCCTCCATTGCCTTTTCAAGTTCCCCGCTGGCAAAGGCATATTTGCCTTCCCGTATTGATTTCTCAGCAAGCATAATACTGTTGTCAATGCGCACGCCGCGCTGGTGCTCCTGATAGTAATGATTGCCTACCACTGCTGCCCCGAGAATCGCTGCTGCCGTTGCTGCTGTCACCAGTGCCGTCTTCTTGTGGTTTGCCGGAAGATGTACTTTGCGCTTTGCGCCCAAGTGATTGAGGCGCCGGTATTCAAACGCAAGATTCTTCCGCACTTTTGCAATGCGCGCATCAAGCTCATCGGATGGCAAAGCGGTCTGGCCGGTCATTCGCTTCAAATGCATATAGCCGGATAACGCATTCTCCAGAGCATCAATACGTGAATTAACTTCCTCTGCATTGCGGGCGTGCAACTGCGCAAGTTCCTCATACAACTCGCCCAGCTCAGCAAACTTGCGCGCACCAAAGCGCCAACGCTTGACTGCTTTCTGAACACCTCTTATTTGCTCTTTTCGTGAGGTTTCATCCCTCTCGCTCAACGGCTGATGCGCAACAAGGCCTTCTTCAAGCAGACGCTTCAATTCATCGCGTATTTCATAAGTTGTTGGACGCTCTGTAGGGTTCTTTGCAAGCATTTTCATAATAAGGTCTTCCAAATCCTGAGAAACAGTCGGCTTCACATTGCGTATCCAGACAGAATTGTCATCGGGCGCTGCAATATTTGCAACAATCTCCATCCACGCCTTTTCCTTCGATTTCTCGATATGCGACTGGCCTGTGATAAGATGGTAAAGAGTTGCTCCAAACGCGTAAACGTCCGACTCCTGCGTCGCCTTTGAAGCGCCTCCGCGCGCCCGCTCAGGGTCCATAAACAACGGAGTACCCATCAATTGGCCTGAAGCAGTCATTTCCTTCGCAGTCATGCTGCTTGAACTGCCCTGCAAAATCTTTGCAAGACCGAAATCGGACAACTTAACTTCACCTGTCTTTGAATAAAGAATATTTGATGGCTTTATGTCACGATGCAGCATGCCCTTCTCATGCACGTGAATAACCCCCTCAATTGCATTCAAGCCAATGTAAACCGCCTTCTCGATAGTCGGCAGCGGCTTTTCACCGAGATGCTGGGCAACATCAACATATTCCATAACTGCAAAATGCAAAGGAATAACCTGCCTTATTTCGTCTGTGCCAATGTGCAACTCTGTAAGGCCTGTTTCAAGCACGCGAACAATGTTTGGATGCTCAAGTTTTGACAAAATCTTGATTTCCTGGTTGAAGCGCTCAACGTGGCGCTTCCTGTCTTCTTCGCTGTATTTCGTGTTTGTAATAAGGTCTGGATCAAGAATCTTGATTGCACGGCGCACATCGCTAAGCCTCTGCTGCGGTGCCAGCTTGTCAACCAGCTGCTCATATTCTTTCTGCAATTCCCAAGGCGGCAGGGTCCGGCACTTCTCACGGAATTCGGCAGAGTGCCTGCTCATATTCTCAAAAACCATCTTTTTGGTGTCGGCATCCTTGATTACATCACAAGTGCTGTCTTTCAGGCGCTCATACAAGTTTGCATATGCCTCAACAACAAAGCCCATGCCGCCCTGACCCAACATTCTGGTGACTACATACTTTCCTTCGCCCAGTTCGTTTCCAACAAGCCGCTTCACGATTTCATCAATGTTCATTGTCAGTCGATATACCGCGCTTCCTTGCGCTGCGCGCTTTCGTACGCCTTGCTCAATTTGTCCGGCAAGCCAGCCTTGATTGCCTTGTCCCTTGTCTTTTCCCAGCCGGCCATATCGAGCTCAATAATCCTTACATCACCGTCCGCCTCCGGATTCCAGATGCAATATGTTGCCACGAAATTCTCCCGTGGCAGGCCAACAGAGCCCACATTGGTAATTACAATACCAGGAAAATTCTTGTTTTTGTAAATGCCTGGAATATGCGAATGACCGAAAAACAGGCGGTTAATGCCCTGTTCCTTCAATTGTGCAAATGTGTTGTCATCAATAAGATATGCGTTGCTTGTCAGCTGCTGGTGCTCAGCATCCAGCAGATATTTCATATCTCCCGGGTTCACGTGATTGTCGTGCACAAGCATAACACCTTGAATGGAGTTGATTTTCACAGGCAGCTGCTGCATCGACTGCGCTGCCATGTGGCCGCGGTCAATAATATCAATTTTTTTGTAATAATCACGAATGACCTGGCCATCGTGCGGGTCCATCATCACCTGCTTGTGCGCGCTTTGGGGAACCTCTATTTCCTTGCTAAACCGGTCGCCAATTGAAAGAGGAATGCGCGCCTTGACGCGCAAAAATCTGCTATGCTCGTCTGCAATCGTTTCAAGATAATTCGGCGACTGAACGCGGTTAAGCAGTTCCTGCGTTAATTTTTCCATCGCTTCCTTTGCAGTTTTGCCTTCTGATGTCCTTTCAATTGGTGCATCGCATCCATATAACTGCCTTACAGTCCAATGAATTCCCTCTTCAGCGCCTTTTCCAGTGAAAAAATTTGACAAGCCGATAGACGGTGTATTAATCTTGGTGCGCGTTGCGAGCTCGTGGTTGCCTGCAAGCACAAAGCCGGGGTCACAGACCTGCATGACGCGCTCAAAACACTCTAAAGGTTGCGGGCCATAACCTACTGCATCGCCCAAAAACCAGATATGGGCAATCGGTTTGACGTTTGCCTTGCGCTTTGCCACTGCATTGCGATAGGCAATATCATCAAGCACTGCCTCCAATGCTTCCATATTTCCATGCACGTCCGATAACAGGGCTACCCTGCCTTTAAGTTCTGCCATTGCCATCTAACACCACACACCAAGAATTCCCCTTTTTAACCTACAATAGTGCGCGATGCTGTATATATAGCTTTTGACAAAGACCTATATAAACCTTTCGGCATATTTACTACTGTGTAGTTATTACATTAAGCCTTTGACGAGTTGCGCCAGCGCAGTTCCCGGGCTTTTTGCATTTGCAACACCGGAAGAAACCAAAATCCCCCTCACGCCCAGTTCAACTGCCCTTTTCACGTCCTCCGTTGTTCTTATCCCAGCGCCGCAAAGAATTGGAACATCCCGTATGCGGCTGGTCGTATTCGCAATAACCTGCGGTCTTGCCTTTGAAACAGAGATATTTCCACCAATCAGTTCAGGCGGCTCAATCGCAATCGCATCAGGATAGAAATCAGCAATCTTCACAGCCATTGAAGGAGTGCCTGCGCAGGCAACCGATACCATTCCAAGCTCGCGCAGGCGGCGTATGGTTTCCTTAATCTGAGGCAACGGTATTGGATGCTCAGAATGATTCACCAAACTTCCCACCGCGCCTGCCATAACAACGCTCTCAGGCAGAATCCACCCGGTATTCGCACCGTATCTTATCGCGTCAACGTGCTGGGCAATCACTGGAATTGAGACATTTGAAGCGACTGCAAAAATGTCAGCCGGCTGGACGGCAACAGCGATGTTGGCTTTCTTTTTTTTGGCGACTTTCTCACAAATTTTTGCCAACCTGATTGCATTAAATCCGGAAGAATTCTCATAAGCCTTGAAATTGATTATGGCAAGCATCAGCTTAGTATGGATGCCAGCTTTTTTTTCAGGGTTGCCTCATCCTGGAAGCCGACAACACGGTCAACCTCTTCGCCGTTTTTGTAGACAATGATGCAGGGAATGCCAAGCACGCCGTTCTGCTGGGCAAGATTTGTGTTTTCATCAACATTAAGCTTTGCAAATTTCACGTCTTTCATTTCTTTAGAGAGTTTTTCAAAAACCGGCGCAATCATCTTGCACGGGCCACACCAGGGAGCCCAAAAATCGACGACAACCGGCCTGTCGCTCTTCAATACTTCTTTTTCAAAATTGTCTTCATTTACTTCCATTTGTAACACCCATATGGTGAGTTTCAACTTCCTTGTTAACTGGAAGCTTTTTTACCGGCTTGATTAAATACCTTTTCGTGTTCTTGTCAAGGTCCAAAAAGTCATCTGCCGCCTCAATCGACTTTGCGCTCGCGCTCTTGCCAAAAGCGACAACCTCAACACGGCAGCCGAGCGCGCGCCTGAGGTGCTCTATCAGCGGGACAAAGTCTCCATCCCCGCTAACAAGCACTATTGTGTCCAGGCGTGGCGCAAGCTCAATGCAATCCATTGCAATGCCAATATCCCAGTCGCCCTTTTTAGCACCTCCATAAAAAATCTGGAGGTCCTTTGCACGAATTTCAAAGCCAATATGCTGCAACGCCTCAAAAAACTTCTCCTTATTGATGTCTTCCGTCTTTATGACGTAAGCAAGCGCGCGCACCAATGTCCTGCCCTTGACAGCGTCATGCAAGATTGCCTTGAAATTGACGTGCGCATTATAAACAAACCTCGCAGAATAGTACATATTCTGAACGTCAACGAAGACGCCAACGCGCTGTGCCTTATGTATTTCACTCATTGTTTCACCATTGCTTCAAAACCGCAACCATGGCATGCAAACCTGTGGCAGTCGCAATCATACTGCAGGCATTTTTGCTGCAATGCGAGCAAGGCCTGCTCAATACTTCTCCGGGAATAACAGCCAATGCTGAATGCCCTGATGCTTTCCAGTTTGATGTCATGCTCTCAGTTTCGCTTCATAGCCGCAGGCGCTGCATATCATCCTGCGTGTTTCAGGGTCAAAAGACAAGGTCATCTTGTAACACTTCGGGCAGCGCTGTGCGCCTGGCAGTGCCTCTTTTGGGAATGCCATTTACTGCGATGCGCATCTGCATTTTAAAAAGGTATCGAATGGAATTGTCATTACCACGTGGGAGTGATTATGGATAAATTTATATAATGCTCATTCCGCGCAATGAATATGACTGCTACAATAATACACGCAGACGATGACGCGGTAATATGCAATCTTGTCAAGCGGCAAATAGAAATTTTGCAGAAAGAAATTGAGCAGCCAATAGAAGCTCTGAGCGCCCAAGACGGAATTGAGGCAATTGCGTTATATAATGCCGCTCGTGAACAGGGCAGAAATATTGCGCTTGTCATCACGGATTACAACATGCCACGTGCAAACGGAGCAGATGTTGCAAAGGCAATACAAGCCAGCAGCAGCGTTCCTGTTATTTTCCACTGCTCTGAAGCAGACAAATACGCAAAAGATTTCAACGCCGAATATGCCGTGAAAGGATGTTCTGATTTGACAGGATTACTGCGCAAATACCTGTCACCAAAGCCACGGCTGCTTTTGGTGGAAGACAACAATGACGTCAGAGATGCCCTTGCAGACGGCTTTGATGCATATGGCTACACTGTTATTCAGGCAGAGAATGCCGAAAATGCAGTTCCCAACATCCACACCGTGCACGCGATACTCAGCGATGTAAATCAGGCAGGCAGTATGGGCGGTTATGGACTGCTGAAAAAGGCACGCGAAAGATATTCAGTTGAGAAACTTCCATTCTTTCTTATGAGCGCTGGAATTATAGACATAAAAAAATGCATCCAATTTGACGCTTTTCCAGTTCATAAAGAAAAAGGATTTACAGAAATTGAAGCGCTCATCAGGAATGTCCTTCCACAACATTTAAAACCCGCAAAACAGCAGTAATTCTGGTGAAAACAAGCTTTTATCCAACGGATATCACGTATACAGTCAAGAACGGCAAGGCAATCATACAGTTATACGGCCGGACAGCTGAAGGCAGGCAGATATGCGTTCTTGACGACACATTTGAGCCGTATTTTTATGCTGTCGGCAAGGTTGACGAATCGGCACTTGCGGCATTAAAGAAGGATGATTATTCTGTTGTCCGTGTTGAAAAAACAAGAAAAAACTTGAATGAGCAGCCGGTTGAAGCATACAAAGTGTTTGTCAACATCCCAAAAGCAGTGCCTGTGCTCAAAGACCTGGCAAAAGAACTTGGAACTGATGTTTACGAGTATGACATCCTTTACACGCGCAGGTATCTAATAGACAAAGGCATCATTCCTCTGACTTTGACAACTGTTGAAGGAAGCGAAGTGCCATGGAAATCAAGAGTGCCGTGCATCAAGGCAGAAAGCATATGCGCTGCAGGAGAAGAAGCGCTAAATCCGAAAATTCTTGCAGTCGACATAGAAACATACAATCCCGACAACAAGGTAAACGCGAAAAAAAACCCAATACTGATGATTGGGCTTTATGGAAAGGATTTCTCACGCATAATAACTTGGAAGAAATTCCCGACTGATGAAAAGTATATCGAGTTCGTGCCAACAGAAGCAGACATGCTTCAGCGATTTGTCGAACTGGTTAATGATTACGGTCCGGACATGATAGTCGGGTATTTCACAGACGGATTTGACTTCCCTTACATGGACGACAGGGCAAAAATAAACAAAGTAAAACTGGACATAGGGCTCGACTACAGCACACTTGAGATTACAGGAAAACAGCAAGCAGAGGCGAAAATCACGGGACTGGCGCACGTTGACATTTTCAAGTTCATCAAAAAAGTCATCGGAAGAACGCTCAAAACGGACAGCTACTCGCTTGATTCAGTAGCAGGAGAACTGCTTGGAGAAAGAAAACACAAAGTAGACATGGAAAAATTCTTCAAGGCATGGGACAAAGGCGGAAAAGAACTTGAAGAATACTGCAAGTACAACCTGCAGGACTGCGTTATCACGCACAAATTGGCTGAAAAAATAATGCCAAACCTGGTGGAATTTGTACGGATAATACGCCTGCCACCATACGACATAAACAGAATGACATTTTCAACATTTGTGGAATGGTACCTGATGAGCCAGGCAAGCGCGCACAACGAAATACTTCTAAACAGACCGAACAAAAAAGACGAATTGGCGCGAATGGGCGACAGGATAAAAGGTGCATTCGTGTACGAGCCAAAACCCGGCTTTTACCAGAACATTGCGGTATTTGACTTCAGAAGCTTGTACCCAAGCATCATCGCCAGCCATAACATGAGCAAAGGAACACTGAACTGCAACTGCTGCAAAAACGCTCCAAAAGTGGAAACAGAGAGGGGCACATTCTGGTTCTGCCGGAGAAAAAAAGGATTGTTCAGCACAGTCATATCCGACTTGATTGTAAGAAGAGGAGAGTTGAAAAAACAGATTAAAACAAACAAAGACCCATTGCTGGCAGCAAGAAGCGAAGCCCTCAAAGTACTTGCAAACAGCTTCTACGGCTACATGGGCTTTGCACCCGCAAGATATTACAGCATAGAATGCGCAGAAAGCACGACTGCCTGGGCACGCCACTACATACAAAAAGCAATAGAGACAGCACAGCAGGCAGGATTCACAGTGCTTTATTCAGACACCGACAGCTTATTCCTGCTGCTTGACAAAAAAACAAAAGAAAACGCGCTTGCCTTAATGGAGAAAATAAATAAAGACCTCCCAGGGCTGATGGAGCTTGATTACGAGGGATACTATCCTGCAGGCATATTTGTCTCCCTGAAAGCAGGAGAGTCAGGCGCGAAAAAGAAATACGCCCTCATAGACGAAAAGGCAAACATGAAAATCAGGGGCTTTGAAGCGGTCAGGAGAAACTGGAGCTTCATAGCAAAAGACGTGCAGCGCAATGTCCTTGAAATCGTTTTGAAAGAACATAATGCAAAAAAGGCAAAAGAGTACGTCAGGAAAATAGTTGAAGACCTGCGCAAAAACGCAATCCCCCTTGAAAAAGTGGTAATTCATACCGCCCTGTCAAAAGGCACAGGGGCATATGCGGCCGTAGGGCCACACGTCGCGGCAGCACAAAGAATGGAATCAAAAGGACTGCATGTAGGGGCGGGTACAGTCATCCATTATGTTGTCACAAAAGGCAAAGGCAAAATACGCGACAAGGTGAAACTGCCTGAAGAAACAACGCAGGATGAATATGACGGCGAGTATTACATACAAAACCAAGTCCTGCCAGGCGTTGAAAGAATCTTTGCAGTACTGGACATAAGCGTGGATGACCTTGTGAGCACCACCAAGCAGAGCTCACTGGCCGGCTTCTAATTTTATATAAAATTCAAGGATTAAATATAAAACACTGAGTATTATTTAATTTTCAACTAAATCTGAAAAAGAGGGCAGTACTGGAGGGAGTAAACAATGGAGCCAATAAAATATTTTGACGCAGTAGACCTTGTAGAGCCGCATTGCAAAGGATGCCAGCACATTATACATTATGACCGCGATACTACATTTGACAACAAGAAACAAGTTTTGACGTGCAGGTACTGCGGCTCGGCCCTATAAATTGCTTCTATGGGGTTAAGCCAAGTTTCTGGTGCCGGCTGTGGCCATGTCTTCTGGACTCATTTTCCCTCCTCCTCGCAGACTGGAAGAGAAAAAATGACCTCAGCGAAGTCAAGGCAGAGCTGCCCGCACCATTAAGTTGACTGGACCCTTCTATAGAAAGCTTTAAAAATACCCCACTATAACCGCAAAACAATGGGCATTTACAAATATCTTGTGCAAAACTGGCGCAAAGAAGGCATGCCGGCAGACCTGAAAAGGGAACGCTTGATAGCGTGGCGCAGGGAGCCGGTAACCAAAAGAATAGAAAGGCCCACGCGGCTTGACCGCGCCAAAGCACTTGGCTACAGAGCAAAGCAAGGCGTCTTCCTGGTAAGACAGCGCGTTTCAAAAGGAGGCCACAAGCGCCCTGACTGGAGCGGAGGCAGGCATTCACACAACATGGGAACACGCCTGAACCTGAGAAAAAACTACAAGTTAATAGCAGAAGAGCGTGCAAGCGTCGCATACCCGAATTGTGAAGTTCTAAACTCGTACTACGTTACTGAAGACGGCAAGCACTATTGGTTTGAGGTAATACTCGCCGACAGCGCGCACCCTGGAATTGCTGCTGACGAAAGATTTGCAGCAGCAAAAAGGCAGGCCAGAGTCCACCGCGGATTGACAAGCGCGGGCAGGAAAACAAGAGGCATGCGCCACAAAGGAATGGGTGCGGAAAAAGCACGGCCATCACGCAGAGCGCACTTCAGACGATTGTAAAACCGGCACAGAGGTGGTTAACCTTGCCTAAAAAGAAGGAAGAAAAACACGAAGAATTTGACAAAGAAGACGAAAGCAACGACAACTATGCTGAAGATGAAGACGAAGATTTGGCAGTCAAGGACGATGACGTTGAATACGAGGAAGATTTGGAGGTTTCCGACGATAACGAGGAAACCGAGGAATCTGCTGAGGACTGGAGCGACGAATAACTTTTCACTTTTTTCTTAATGGCCATTATAAATTGCCTGTTTATATAGCTTCTAATATATAGTATTTGCCACTTATTTATGTTGTCACTTGTTAGTGCTAAAGAAACGAAACCTTTATATACCGGATGATATTTTACTCCTATCTGGGGGTATCAAAAACAATGGTTAAAGATACAAAGCAATCACTTGAATCAGCAATGTCAAATTTCTTAAGAAAAGTAGCAGCGCCAGTTGCGATGGCAGCAGGCCTTGCCGGATGCTTCAACGCAAGCGGCTATTACGAGGCAACTCCAGAAGCACGTGCACGTGTAAGACGCGTGGTTGAGCAGCAGGATTACAAGGCAACACTTGAAGACGTTGCAAAAAACCATTTCTCAAGAGAAGCAATTGAAACCCCAATCTGCGCAGAGTACGTGCTTCCGGCAGTGCTTGATGCGGCAGTTGACACGGCTGCAAAAAACGGCATTTTTGCCGCAACAGGACCAGAAGTTGCAACCTACAACTCAATCAAGGAACAAAACAAGATTCTAAACGAATTGGTGAAAAGCGCAGGAGTAAGGCGCACAATAGTAACAGACCTCCAAAAAAACGTCCAATACGATGCAGTGGCATTTGAACAACCATCAAAATCAGAAATAATGCAGATTGAATACAACCTTAGGCGGCTGAGAACTGAAGTTGAAAAGGCCCCGCACGAAGGCAGAAAAGCACTCGCGGAAAAGCTTGCATCCAACAAAGATATGCAAGCAATGCTCAAGTGGAATGCTGACGCGCTTGCTGCAATTGCACAGCTCGCAATCGCGCGCGCTGACATAAACCACCACGAATTTTACTTTAATACGATTGCTGAAAACCAGCTGCTTGCAGGCGCAATCCACAAGAGTTTGACAGGAATTGACATTTACACGGCAGGGGAAAATGTTTGGCAGAAAAAAATCGCAAATGAGAACGTCAAGGACATCATAGACCCGGAAAGCCCGGTTGGCAGAGAATATTCAAACTTTGGCAACAAAAAGGTTTCTGAATTATACACTGCCATCAAAGATAAAATACGGGAAGAGGCAGCTGACTTTGGCAGGCATTCAAAGCACACAATAGGACAATTCCACTACTTCCACGCCAAAAGCATACTTGACCAAGCACACGCATTGAACGTATTAACCGATGAAGAACTCGCGGCAGCAGAAAAATACCTGACACGGGACATAGCAAGCATAATCAACGGCAACCTGCCGGATGAACCAAGCGTAAGCGTATTGGAACACCTTGCCTCACTGCTTCCTGTCTGGCAATTCTATGTTGCTTACAGAAGCGCCGGTCCGGCGTTATCAAAAGACACTGCACACTACCTTGCTGCAGCGAAAATTCTGGAAGACGGAGCAGTGCAGCGCTATGGCGCAGGCACCGGCTACAACAGAAAAGGCAGCACCTCTGCTGACATCGTGGACCTTGTTTTATCAACCGGCTCAATCGCCGTAGAAGCAGGCACGACCTACTTGCTGCTCAACAAAAAGAGCAAGGACAGCGGTTCAAGCTCAGCCACACAATCTTTCGGTGACGACAGCATCTCACCGGGAATAGGACCAAGATGAAAAAATTACTTTTGGCATTACTGGCATTGCTGATTGTTCCTGCAGTTCACGCAGCAGTTGACGTTACTTATGTTTTCAACCAGAACAATGTAGAAGTCAGCATGTACAACTGCCTTGACGCAAGCTGTTCACAGGTAGCGCCATTCTCCGGCAGCATAATCAAGGGTCCATCAGCAACAGATGGCAAAATAACAATCAGATATCCTGATTCACTTGCAACACCATTCGGCTATGCCGGATTTTTTGTCAGCAAGGGCTACAGACCACTTGAATTAAGGTCAACAAGACACACTGGAGGAGCAGGAGGCCTTGCGCCACCTATAACTGTAAATGCTGAATTCACCAAATACCCAATCGTCTGCCGCGCAGTTGTCTCAGAACTGAACTTTGTAAATGAACTCGCACCAAACATGCCTCTTGTTGTCAATACGACAGCAAAGCTTGATGCCTCAACAGCATCAGCATTCCAGCTGACAGACAATGACGTCAATTTCATACCTCCGCAATACAAACAGGAGTATTACGGCGCAGACACCATCGTCAAGATGGAAGTCCTGCAGTCCGGAAGCGTGGTACACTCACAGCAGAAGGAATTCAGCGCGGTGAAAGGCAACGCATTGATTGCAGACAGCGCAGTGCCTGTACAGTTTACATACCTTCCAAGCTCAACAGGCGACTTTACAGTCAAGGTAACAGCACAAGTCGTGGATGACCAGTGCGCATCAACAGAAGACCAAAGCGCGAACGGCGCCTTTTCAGTCCTCGCAAGCACACCTTCAAGCCAGTTCTATACTATACTCAATGGACTGACAGTAAACAACACGCACCCGCGCGCTGGACAGCCGGTAATGGTCAGCTACAACAAGATAACCAACCACGCAGACGGAGTACTTGGACCATTGACACCAGTCCAGACAGACGTTGTCTACACCGTAAAGAACGGCGCAACAACCGTATTTACTTCAAGCCAGACGCTGTTTGCAAACCCTGACGCTGTCTCACCAGTAACATACTCATTCGTATTCACGCCAACATCAGCAGGCGTACACACAATTACGGTATTTGGCAAGGCAAACTCAGCACTGCCAACAAGCAAACCAGAAATCACAGACACTGAAAGCTTCCAATTGAACGTTCTCGGCTCAATGAACTATAAAGTGGTGTTCCAGGTAAGCGACGCATCAACAGGAAACCCGATAAGCAATGCAACAGTCACGCTTCCAGGCATCGGCACACTGAACACAACCATAAACGGCACGGCAACATTCCCCTCTGTACCAGAAGGCAACTATGTTTACACCGTATCAGCATCAAACTTCAGCTCAAAAAACGGTGACATTAAAGTCAAATCAGACGTTGTCAAAGCAGTGCTTTTGCACCCTGGTGAGAATGAATCAGCTGCAAACACTCCACCATACATGAACCTGCCAAGCACATTCCAACTGCAGCAAAACGTTCCAAGAAGCTTCAACTTCTTCCCATACGTCCAGGACGACCAGGACAGAGACGCGCTGCTCAAACTGGGAGTGGTCGGCGGAAACACAAGCATTGCGGTGGACATAAACCCGGACGGAACTGTAACATTCATACCAGCAACCGGCTTCACAGGAAGCAACACAATCACATTCATGCTTAATGACACCCAAAACGCAACAGCAGTGGACTCAATGGTTGTGACTGTAGTTGCAGGCGCGTCAAGCGCACCTGTATTCTCAGCAATACCAGCAGTTAACACCACAGAAGACACTTCAGCAGTCCGCGTATTGAACCTGAGAGATTATGTGACAGATGCAGACACTTCATTGCAGAACCTCGTGTTCAGCGTGATATCGGTATCACCAAGCACGCTTGCAACAGCAAGAATTGACGACAGACAGTTTTTGACAGTTATTCCAAAGCCCGACGCAAACGGCAACGGAACAATTGCAGTAACAGTTTCAGACGGCACAAACACTGCAAACACAACAATCACATTGATTGTTGCGCCAGTGAACGACGCACCAGTTGTCATCTCAATACCGAAGATACCAAACATCAACGAGAGCACAAACTACACGCTTGACCTTTCATTGGTATTCAGAGACCCAGACGGCGACCCATTGACGTACAACATCACGCCAACACAAAACATCACATTCATCCTCAACCTGTCAGGACCAGACGTGACCATAGTGCCGGACTTCAACGTCAACGGCACCAGAGCGTTCAACATCACCGCAATCGACCCGTACGGCCTGACAGCAAAAGCGGCATTCACACTGTTCCTGAACTTTGTAGATGACAAGCCATTCTTCAACGCAGTCATACCAAACATACTGACATTTGAAGAAACACCGAACAGCATTGACCTCACCCCGTTTGAAAACGACCCGGAGGAAGGACCGGGCGCAAACGGCAACTCTCTCATCTGGAAGATGCAGCTCGCAAACCAAAGCAACCTCACACCGGTTACCAGCTTGGACACATCATTGTTCACGGCAACAATCAACACAAGCACAGACTTCCTGCTCATAGTTCCAAAAGCAAACCAGAGCGGAATAGACATGATAACTCTTTACTTGTTCGACAGCACAGGCAAAAATATCTCGCAGAACGTCACTGTAACTGTTGTGAACGTCAACGATGCGCCTGCATTTGTCAACTTGTCAAGCAAGTCAGCAGAAGCAGGACTGCCATTCATATTTGACATCAACGCAACAGACTCAGATCCGACAAACGACACTGTTACATTCGGCTTGATTAACGTCACGCCTCCATTGAGCGGACTGGCAATCGACAACACAACCGGCCTGATTAACTTTACACCATCAGTAAACGGTGTCTTTGCAGTCAACTTGCAGACGTGCGACAACCTTGGCGCGTGCAGCAACGGCAGCTTTACCTTGACAATAAGCGACACAACCGCCCCAACACCGGGAGGCCAGTTGATGCCTCCAAACCCAAGCATATACGCTCCGGGAGCGAACTACACATTCGGAATCAACTTCACTGACAACGGAAACATAACAAACGTAACATTCATGCTGGGAAGCACAGCTTACACCAACGTCTCACAGAACGGTTCGTTCTACCAGACAACTGTAAGCGACCTCGCGGCAGGTAACTACACGTTCCAATGGACGGCGAAAGACAGCGCGAACAACACAAACGTGAGCAACCGCTCAATATTCACAGTCTTGAAAGCAAACAGCGACTTGCAGTTGACCCTGAATGGCACTGCAGGAAACATAACTGTTCCGCAAGGCACAGTTGTTTCAGCAGGTGCAAACCTGACAAATACAACCGGCACTGTGTCAATCTATAACAACGGTATTCTTGTAGCATCAGGAGCTTCGTCATTGAGCGCAAACATCACATTCCCAATACAGGGCAGCTTCAACATAACCGCAAGCTTCGCAGGAAACCAGAACTACACTGGCAGCAACACAACCTTTGTTGTAACAGTGTCAGACACAGTCGCTCCTGCATTTGGAACACAGAGCGCAACGCCTGTATCACCAGCGTTGTTCACTTCATTATACAACTTCAAAGTAAACGTGACTGACAATGTGGGTGTTACGGCAGTACAACTTTCAGTAAACAACGCTACAATAACCCCTGCATCACAAATTGGCAACACCAGCACCTGGGAAGTCAACCTGACCTCATTGTCAGTAGGCAACCACAGCATGGCATGGACAGCCTCAGACGCAGCGGGAAACGTAAACAGCACCGCATTCAACTATACCGTAACGCCGGGCATTGCTGCACTTGGACTTACAATAAACGGCGTTGCAGGAAACACATCAGTACAGGTTAATGACACGGTAACTATTGTTGCAAACGTGACCAACCCTGCAGGCGGCGCAGTAGACCTTTACATCAATGGCACACTGGCAAACACCAGCGCAAGCTCGCCAATGACGCACACAACCAGCTTTGCAGCAGCAGGCACAATACCAATCACTGCAGTGTTCCCAGGCGATGTGAACGTGTCAGCAGGAAACCTGACAAGATTCCTGACAATCACGCCAATCGTCGCTCAAGCGAACATCACGCCGGCATCAGGCAGCCTGTTGAACTACAGCTCATTCATAATGACGCTTGACACCAACCAAGTTACCACTTGCAGTTGGAGCTTCTCAGACGTGGCACAAGGAAGCATGAACAACAGCTTTGCAACTGCAAACGGCTTGAACCATACAGCAAACATCTCAGGACTTGGCTTGGGTGTAAACCCGGTGTTTGTCGCGTGCAACAACCAAAGCGCGGCATCAAACACAGACCTTGTCTACACCGCAGTCAACATCCTTGACGGCAGCGTATTAATAGCTCCAAACAGCATCAGCGGAACAATAATGAAATCAAGCACGCTGAATACAACCACGCTCACAAACGTGACTGGAACTTCAAACACACTCAAGAACGTAACAGCATCAGCGAACTCAGTCATTAACAGCTCAATCCTGACAAACTGTGTTATAACAAACAGCACAGTAAAGGATGTCGTAGCAACCGACTGTGTATTCTCGGACAGCTACGTTGACCCAAGCAACCTGACAGGCAGCACAGTAACAGCTTCAAGCACAATTGTGGACAGCAATGTAACGTTCAGCACAGTAACAAACAGCACAATCACAAACAGCAGGATAAACGGCAGTTCATTGACAGGATGCCTTGTGGCAAACAGCACATTCAGCGGCGCAACAGCAGTTGACTGTGTAATATTGAATATGGTAATCAGCGCAGGAAACATCAGCGTGCCAACACCAAACGGCACGTTCACCTACGACGCGAACGTAAGCGGACCAGCAAACCTGTCTGCAATCATACCAGTTCCACCAGTAGCGAACTTCGTGCCATTGAGCGGTTCAACTGCGCCAGGAACAAATATAACATTTACCAGCACAAGCACTGACGCCAACATACCAGGGCCATTGAACGACTCACTGACGTTCTTCTGGGACTTCGGAGACGGCACAAACGCAACAGGTCCGGTGGTGTCAAAGGCATACAACGCAACAGGCACATACACCATAATGTTGACAGCGACTGACAGCTTTGGCTTCACAAGCACAAAGACCGGCACGCATACAATCGCAATAACGCCTCCATTTGTACCAAGCTCAGGCGGTGGCGGAGGTGGAGGCGGAGGAGGCGGCTCAAGCGGCCTTGCACGCATACCACTTTCAGAAACACCAGTCAGCAGGGTAATCTACCAAGGCTCAGCTGTCCAGTTCACAATCAACGGCAAATTGCTTCCATTGAGCGCGACATTACGAAGAGTAAATTTCGTGAACAGCTCAACAGAATGGGTAATCAACGGAGTGTTCTACACACTCGCGAAAGGACAGAGCAGGCAGTTTGACCTGACGAGAGACAAGACGCCAGAGCTTGACCTGACAATCGGCGAAATCAGCAGAAACAGCGTCACAATAACCGCAAAACTGGCAGGCACGGCAGCTGTCGTACAACCGCCATTGCCAGCATTCAACTTCACTCCAACAGAGCCGGAAGTTGTAAACCAGCCAGAAGAACCAGTTGTCAAGCCGGTTGAAGAAACCGAAGAGACAACTGTTCCAGTAACAGCTGACGTTGAACAGAGCAAGATGCAGAAGTTCATGCAGAAAGTCAAGGACTTGTTCACCATCAAGCTCTCAGCAAAGTCAGCAGCCGTGAAGGCAGGCATAGTTATTGCAGTTGTCTTGATCGGCCTGATTGCCTATGCACTATTCGTGCGATGGGAAAGCTTTTAATTCTTTAATTTCACTTATTCCACCGCATACTTCCACATAAGCACTGCAAGAGTTCCAGCAAGAAAGACAGCTATCCAGCTAAGCCAAAATGGCGCAACCCAGGTGCCGATAACCAGAGGCCAGCCAAACGCAAGGCGCAAGGCGTGGACAAAAGTCACTATTGTAAATACCGTTGCAGCAACAAAATGAAGCGTCTTATCACCTTTTTTTGCCATATCTGTCAGGTTTGGTACATAGTTTAAATACTTTCTTGACTACTGCCTGGAAAAAAGGGAAAATATGATAGAACTTATCATTCTCATCATCGGGCTGGTTGGACTGTGGATTGGTTCAGAATTGGCAATAAACGGCGCAAAAAACATAGCAAACCATTTCAGAATATCATCCGGCTTCTTCGGGCTCACAATACTCTCAATCGGCACGAGCGTGCCTGAAATAGCAGTAAGCATTGCAGGAGGCATTGAGCGCATTTCAGGAATTGAAACATCAGGCATAGTAATCGGCAACATAGTAGGCAGCGCTGCAAACCTACTGACAATACTCCTTGGCGCCATAGGCCTTTTTGGCGCACTATGGATTTCACCAAAGCGGTTGTTACGAGACGGACTGATGCTAATCGGCAGCGTAATTCTTCTTGCCGTACTGTCATTAAACGGGCAGTTTTCAATCATAGACGGATATCTTTTAATCGCCATATATTTTATCTACCTCGCAGACCTTGCCAGAGAAGAGAAACTGTATTCAAAAGTAACTGGAAGAAAACCACAACTGCATCTTGCGCTTGATTTATTGCGCCTTGTTGGAGGACTGCTGCTTGTTGTCTTTGCCAGCGACCACGTTGTCCGCAATGGAATAGAGCTGGCAAATGCCTGGGGCGTCACCCAGGCCTTTGTAGGCGTATTCGTCGTGGGATTGGGCACAGGGCTGCCAGAGCTGGCGATATCCATCTCAGCACTCCGGAAAAAGCAAGTGCAGATGTCAATAGGCAACCTAATCGGCAGCAACATATGCGACCTTTTGTTCGCCCTTGGCGCAGGCGCAGTAATTTCAGGATTTGTTGTGTCGCAGCAAGTGATTTTCTACGACCTTCCCGCACTGCTTATTATAGCATCAACAGTGCTATTCTTCTTCAGGCGCGGATACAAATTGACAAAGTCAGAATCAACAATTCTAATCCTGATGTACATCACCTACATTGGAATACGGTTCTGGCTTTTCGGCTAAAGCTGCAGCAAACGGTCAAGCTCTTCTGCAGCACGCTTCATCTCGTCCATCGCACGCTGCATGTCACGCTGCAGCTCTTCGACGAGCAGTGTAAGGCGGTCACCACGCATTACATACAGGTTGCCCTCGTGGTGTATAATGCCCCGTTCCATCAGTGTATTCAAATGATGGATAACGGTGGCTCTGGTAAGTCCTAAGCGCTCTGCAAGCTCGTCGCTGGTCAGTCCGCCGGCTGCCTTAATGGCCTTGATTAATTCAATAAAAATACGAAAACACGATTTGTCCTTGTCGCGCTCTCCAAAAAGCCCCAACGCGCGCCCAAACCACTGAAGCTCTTCATTTACAGAGACTTCCTTAGGGCGCCGTACGTTGACTATTGTGATGCGACGGACAAACATGGCTCACCCCATATATGTCGGTATTTCCGGGGCCTTTTCGCCTAATTGCTTCATCAGCTCTTTCTGCTTCTTTTCAGCTTTAACAAGCGCTTTTGGCTTCTCAATCTTGCCAAACTCGTCCTCGTACTTCTTTACAACGCTTGCCAGAACTTCAAGAAATGCCTTCGCATGCCACGGGTCCATCATGACTACATTATGCTTTAAATGGAAACTGGGCTTTTTGCTCCTCGGGTCGGTCCTTGGAGTAATGCACTTCATGTCCAACGTCATCTGGGTTGGAGTAAAGTTTACCGTAACTTCATGCGCAAAGAAGGGCTCTCCTTCGCTTATGTTCAGATTGATTTGCTCTTGTGCCATCATGTTTCACCTCGTGTGTTGCTTCTGACATGTGATGCAGGTATATAAGCTTTCCCTTTTTAAACGAAAAGTTTATATATTAGTATTGTATTTTATCAACTTCGTTGATGTAAGGTCAACTAAGTGGGATGGGAAAATGAAGAAAGAAGACAAGAAACAACCATCAGAGGCAGAGCAATTGAAAGCAGAACTGGCAAAAAGCCAGGCAGTAATTGCGGACTACACAGACCATTTGAAACGCCTGCAGGCAGAATTTGAAAACTACTGCAAGCGCGTTGAGAAAGAACGCAAAGAATACGCAGGATTAGCATCAGAAAAACTGATTGTCAAACTCCTGCTAATCATCGATGACTTTGAGCGCGCCCTTGCAACGCTCAAAAACATGCCAGAAGAAGCACGAAAAGGCATTGAAATGATTTTCAAAAATTTGCACAAAATCTTGGATGAAGAACGGGTTGAGCCAATACAGTCAGTCGGGCAGAAATTCGACCCGTACAAGCACGAAGTAATACTCAAAGTTGAAAATGACCAGCCGGAAGACATCATTGTGGAAGAGCTCCAAAAGGGCTACACAATGAACGGCAAAGTCATCAGGTATGCCAAAGTAAAAGTAAGCAGTGGCAAGCAGATATTGCCAGCAAATGCTGGAAAAACCAGCGGAGGTAACAAAAATGGCTAAAGAAAAAATAATTGGAATTGACCTTGGAACATCAAACTCAGCAGCATCTGTGTTAGAGGCAGGAAGACCGAAGATAATTCCGTCAGCAGAAGGAGTCAGCATGTATGGAAAAGCATTTCCATCATTTGTTGCTTTTACAAAAGACGGGCAGCTGCTTGTTGGAGAGCCGGCAAGACGGCAAGCTGTCTCAAATCCGCAAGGAACCGTCTACGCTGCAAAAAGAAAAATGGGCACAAACTTCAAGTACCAGATTTACGGCAAGGAATACACCCCCCAACAGATTTCTGCCTTTATCTTGCAGAAAATCAAGAGAGATGCAGAAGCATTCATAGGCGAGCCAATCAAGAAAGCAGTCATTACAGTGCCAGCATACTTTGACGACAACCAAAGGCAGGCAACAAAAGACGCAGGAACAATTGCAGGACTGGAAGTAGTCAGAATTGTCAACGAGCCAACAGCAGCAGCACTCGCCTACGGCCTTGACAAAGCAGACAAACAACAGAAGATTCTCGTGTTCGACCTTGGAGGCGGAACATTGGACGTCACAATAATGGACTTTTCAGAAGGAGTTTTTGAGGTCATCAGCACATCAGGAGACACACAGCTGGGCGGCACAGATATGGACAATGCAGTGATTAACTACATAATCAGCGAGTTCAGAAAAGAATCAGGCATAGACCTGAACGAAGACGCTGTTGCAATGCAGCGCATCAGAGAGGCAGCTGAGAAAGCAAAGATAGAACTCAGCACAGTGCTTGAAACAGAGATTAACCTGCCATTCATCACTGCAACACAGGCAGGACCAAAACACCTGCAGATGAAGCTGACCAGGGCAAAACTTGACGAACTGGTAGACCCAATAGTCAAAAGATGCAAAAAGTCAGTCGACCAGGCACTCTCAGACGCAAAACTATCAACAAAAGACCTTAACAAGGTTATACTTGTCGGAGGGCCAACCAGAATGCCAATCGTGCAGAAATACCTGGAACAATGGTTTGGCAACAAAGTGGAAAGAAGCATCGACCCAATGGAGTGCGTAGCCATGGGAGCAGCAATCCAGGCAGGAGTCCTTGCCGGAGAAGTCAAAGACATTCTTTTGCTTGATGTTACGCCATTGAGCTTGGGCATTGAAACACTGGGAGGCGTGTTCACCAAGCTGATTGAAAGAAACACAACAATCCCAGTAAAGAAAAGCCAGACGTTCAGCACAGCTGCAGACAACCAGCCGGCAGTCACTATCAGAATTGCACAGGGAGAACGCCCAATGTTTGCAGACAACAAACTCCTTGGACAGTTTGACCTTGTAGGCATTCCGCCAGCACCAAGAGGAGTGCCTCAGATTGAAGTCACGTTTGACATTGATGCAAACGGCATATTGAATGTAAGTGCAAAAGACCTTGGAACTGGAAAAGAGCAAAGCATGAGAATAACCGCTCCAAACAAACTTGATGCCGCAGAAGTTGAGCGCATGAAAAAACAAGCAGAAGAGTTTGCAGAGGTTGACAGAAAAAAGAAAGAAGAAATAGAAACAATCAACCAGGCAGATACTCTTGTATACACTGCAGAAAAGCAGCTCAAGGACTTTGAAGGCAAAGTAAGCGAAAAAGAAATAAAGGAAGTCAAAAATAAGGTAGAAGAGCTTAAGAAATTGCTCGCAGAGTCACCACGCGACGCTGGAAAAATCAAGAAAAAGCTTGATGAAACCAACCATGCATTGCACACAGCCGCAACTGCTTTATATCAAAAAGCAAGTTCCAAGGGCAAAGCGCAGACAAAACCGGCAGATGACGTAGTGGACACGGAAACAGCATAATGGACTACAGAATAATCGGATATGTTGCATTGGGGATGTTGGCACTATACATAGGGTTCTGCCTTATGGAAAGGTACGCTTTGCGGAAGCTTGCACAGATGGAATATGAACGCATTCTGAACAGCGATGAACACAAAGTCAAGGGAAGATATGAATGAGCAAGGACTATTACAAAATACTCGGCGTGGAAAAAGGGGCTTCTCAGGAAGAAATCAAGTCCGCATACAAAAAATTAGCCAAGAAATACCATCCTGACATCAACAAAGAAGCAGGCGCTGCAGAAAAGTTCAAAGAAATCAATGAAGCAGCTGCAGTTCTCGGAGACCCTGAAAAAAGACAGCAATACGACCAGTTCGGCACAGCAGGATTTAATGGACAGCAGTTCTCTGGCTTTGACTTCAGGGATTTTGCAGGCAATTTCAACTTCGACGAGATATTTGACAATTTGTTCTCAGGATTCGGCTTCCGTACAGGAAGGCGTGGAAGACCGGGCAGGGATCTGGTGGCGGAAGTTGACGTAACAATGGAAGAAGTTGCAAAGGGCACAATGAGAGAAATAGAAATGCAAAGAATGGTTCAATGCGACAGGTGCGAAGGCAAAGGCGGAAGCGATTTCAACACTTGCAACACCTGCCAGGGACAAGGAATGGTAAGGCATGCAAGAAGAACGCCATTCGGCATGTTTGCAACAACTTCCACCTGCAACAAATGCAAAGGAACCGGTGAAGTTCCGGAAAAAATCTGCTCTGAATGTGACGGAGAAGGAAGAATAGTCAGCAGAGAGCCGGTAACAGTCAAAATTCCGCCAGGCGTTGAAGACGGCATGCGCTTGCGCGTGGCAGGAGCAGGCGAAGCAGGCGCAGAAGGAGCTCCAGCAGGCGATTTATACGTCATGGTTCACGTTCTTGACGACAAAAGATTTGTCAGGGAAGGCACAGACCTTGTTGTAGAAAAACAAATCAGCTTTGCAACTGCCTGCATAGGAGGAGAAACAACAGTGGAAACATTGGAAGGCAAGAAAAAAATCAACATAAAACCAGGAACACAGAACAATTCTGAAATAAGATTGGAAGGAGAAGGACTTCCAGACATAAGAAGCGGCAGGCACGGCGATTTTGTAATCAAACTAACAATAGAAGTGCCCAAGAAGATAAGCAAAAAGCAGGCAGAACTGCTCAAAGAATTTGAAAAAGAAGGCAGGAAAAAGTGGGGATTGTTTTAAGCCAGGCTTTCAACATAATCCCTCATCTCATGCGCTTCATGCCAGTCAATCCTGCCAGCCTGCAGCAAAGTGCTGATAGCCAGCAAATCGTCGCTGAAATTGTTGTATTTCATGCTTATCACCTCAAAAATATCAGAGACACGCATTTTTAAATCAATTATGAAGAGCTGATAGAGACCCTGAATCCGGGTTAAGTCAAGTTTCTGGTGCTAATTTGTTTTGGTCCTCTGGACTCATTTTCTCTCCTCCTCGCAGGTGCGGAGGAGAGAAAAATGACCTCGGCAAAGCCGAGGCAGAGCGGCCAGCACCAGAGAGTTGACAGCACCCTGAATCCATAAAGCTTAAAAGGAGAAGAAAAGGCATTTTGCACATGGTTAACGTCTATGTACATGGACCAAAATGGTTCTTTGGAGCTGATGCAATACTTGTCGCATTTGCGGCGCTAATTGCCATATGCGTCGCATTTGCATCATTCAGATTATACCGCATGACAAAAGAAAGAAAATACGCCTTCTTCACTGCCAGCTTTGTCCTGCTGACGCTCAGCTTTCTCGCACGCGCCATAACTGATACAATTCTTGAAGAGATATTCTTCAGCGTTCCCGTGCACTATGCGGGTTTGGTATTCTTTTACGGATATGTTGCGCACATATTGCTTGCTTTGACTGCATATTTGCTGCTAATTGTAATAACACACAAGATAAATGACAAACGCATAATTGCATTATTGTTCCTTATCTTAGTGCCATGCCTGCTCATCAGCAGCAGCTATTATCTGAGCTTTTACTGGCTGAGCGCAATTTTCCTGACATTCATAAGCATAGCCTACTACCAAAACTACCGAAAAGTTTGCACGGTATCATCCTGTCTTGTCTTCATTGCATTTGTATTACTGTCGCTCGCACAAGTACAGTTCCTGCTTGAAGCAGTCAATATTTCCTTTTACGTCAGCGCGCACATCACGCAGGCAATCGGCTTTTTGCTGCTGCTGATGGCATTGATTAGAACACTGCTCAAATGAAAAGAACAAAATTAGACATCGTGTACGATATGCTTCGGGCAATCGAAGACAAAGGAGGAAAAATAATCCCAACACACCTGCTATACAAATCAAACCTTTCGCACCAGCGCATGAAGTTGTATGTTGAGGAATTGAAGCAGAAGAACATGATAACAGAAACACACTTCAAGGATAAGCTGTTCTATGAATTAACAGATGAAGGCAGAAAATTCCTGCAAAATTTCAAGCAGATGAAGCAGTTCACAGAGGCATTTGGGCTGTAAGCATTTATTCCCTGGGCAGTCCAATCATAACATCACGCAAATTAATCAAAAGTTCGTAACAAAATCCGATTTTTCCAACCATGGCAGCGTGCAGACCGCCATCCCTGAATGAATTCCTCTCAATCTCAAAATATTTCTCGCGCAATCTCATTATTTCAGTGAAATATTCCTCCTTGCGCTCGGCAAAATAGCGCATTGACAAATAAACCGCCTTCTTGATGTCATCCAGCAGAGCAAAAACATCCGGATGGATGGACTTTGGCTTCATCTTGGCGGCAAGTATGGCAACCATATAAATTGAATCGCCCACAAGCTCCAATTGAACAAGCCCTGCGTACATCTCGTTCTGGGTACGGATGTCGTGGTATCTCTTCTTGTTCAGAATCCTCATGCAGAAATTGCAGAATTTGTTTATGCTGCGGTCGTGAAGCCACACATCTTTCAGGTCGTCCTCCTTTCCGGATTTAAGCGCGGCAATTGTCAAATCAACCTGCTCATGCATCTTCAGAAACACCTTCCGGATGCCCGATTCAAACTCCGCTTCCAATGCTTCGCTAAACTGCTTGATGACAAAAAGTCCAGGCGCCGACTTTTCAATTTCCATCCCTAACAGCTCTGAAGAAACCAAATCCTCAATTTCCTTTTTGGTTGTCGTTTTTCTCAAAGTCCGCGTGTGCTGCAATGCCTCGTTGCGATATACAACCTCAATCGTTTCAGCCCCGCTCCTGTACGCTTCAGCAATATTGCGCCTGAGTTGCGTGATTGAAAAGCCGCGCGTATCAATGCGCACTGTCTTTGGCGTGACCGGGCCCCTTTGGGCATGGATGACAAGCGAGCTCCCGGTTTCATCAATATCCAGCTCGTCGCCTGCTTTCAATCCATACTCCTTTACCCAGGCAGAAGGCAGCGTAAGCGTGAACGAGCCGTGCTTTTTGTCGCCCTGGTGTATCAATTTGCGTTTCATAAATGTGGAATATTCATTCGAGTATATAAATTTTAATATTATTAATATAAGTAATAGAAGTTAAATATAAATAATCAGTTTCCATTTAGTGTTTTAATACGGGTGGTATTGTAACCTTTGCGGGAAATGCATCGATGAATATATTACCCACCCCGATATAGGTATCTATGGGAGGTCAGTTTGAAAAAACTACGCGTTCCATTGTTGCCGAAAAAAGGGGGGCTTGGGGTACTTGCGCTCTTTTTAACTCTGCTATTATCGTGTCAATCTGAAATTGTTGCAAAACCAACAGTTGTTGAACAGACAATTAACGAAGCAGTAGCTCAGCTGGCTGACAACAGTGTAGCAAGCATAACGCCGGCGCCAAAAACTACAGACGCTGTATCTCTTGATGACACGAAGCCGAAAATAGACCCCGAGCTGGTAAAAGAACTCAAAGAGCTCAAAAGGCAGAGAAAACACAAGCGCGTACAAGTTCTTGTAGAATTAAAAGACGAGAAGGCATTGGAAGCAGTCAAACAAGCAGGTGGCACTGTCAGGCAAAACTTTGAAATAGGCAATGTCGCGGTTGTAGAAGTCCAGTCGGATAAAATTGAGGAAATTTCCAGCGCAGCAGGAGTTGAGCACATTTCAACAGAAAAGGAATATGTTGCGCTTCTCACGGACAGAATACAGGCGTTTTCCATTGACACAATCGCGTGGGAGAATAACATCACGGGAAAAGACGTCAAAATCGCAATACTTGACACTGGTGTTGGTCCTCACAATTCAATAAATGTTGCAAAGGCTTCCAGTTTTGTCAGCGGGGAGGACACAGCAGACCAGAACGGACATGGAACGCACGTGGCAGGCATAGCGCAAGGCGTTGCGAAAGATGCAGCAATCTATAACGCAAAAGTCCTCAATAAAAACGGCGCAGGCACGACATCCCAGATTATAGCAGGAATAAACTGGGCAGTAGAACAGAATGTTGACATAATATCAATGAGCTTTGGAGGAATGTTCACAGAACTTGATGGACCATTAGCGTCTGCTGTCAAGGAGGCAATGCAACACGGTGTTATCTTTGTCGCAGCTGCAGGCAACTGCAAACAAGGATGCGGAGGGTTCTATGGAGTTACAACGCCTGGCAATGTTAAAGAGGTGATAACTGTTGGCGCTGTTGATGACAATAATGTTGTTACAAGCTTCTCATCCGGAGACACTTTTGACGGATACATCAAGCCGGACATAACCGCACCTGGAGTATCAATCACTTCAGCATGGCTAAACAACGGCCAATCAACCAAAAGCGGCACATCAATGAGCACGCCATTTGTGGCAGGAGTCATAGCATTGCTGCTGGAAAAAGAGCCAGGATTGACGAATGAGAAGGTGAAGCAGAAACTGGAAGAAACTGCGACAGATGCTGGAAGTGCTGGAAAGGATACGAGTTATGGAAGTGGCATAATCAATCTCACTGTTTTGTTTGATGCAACAATCATTCCACCAACAAACAACGCTTCTGAAGAATCAAATACTGCCGTCGACATCGCAGCGCTTCCGTCAGACAGCGGGATAACTTTAACACCAATCACGGTCGACTGTCCTGAGAATCTGGCATACAGTCCTGCATTGAATATCACAATGCAAGAATTCCTAACAATATACGAATATTGCACGATTCCAAAAGACGACACAAATGAAACCCCGCAAAACCTAAACCCGATAGTATTCTTTGAACCGGTTGAGTTTCTTGATCCAAAAAGCTTGCCCAAAAAAGGAATATTGGATGCGCAATACAAAGCAGAACTGCAATCAAAGGCGCTCAGCTTGCAATCAGTAAATTTCACAGAGCTCGCACAAGCACAAAGCATAGAGGAATTGCAAGCACAAGCCAACGAAGAAATAGATTACGATGACATTTACACAAAAAGCCCCAGCACTGCCGACGACGGCGTTGCCTGGATGGACGGAGGAACGACCAACAAAAACGTGACGCTCGAGGCCTCGAATTTCCAAGTAATCTGCTATGACTGGTGCGCAACAAGCACCTTTGAACCAGACCACTGCTTCTCAACAGCATCAACTTCTGCGTTGCGCCAGCAGGATTTCAATGCGTGCAGCCAAAACAGCAGTTTTGTCAGCTCTGTCTGCGCAGCAGGCAAATGCTCAATCGGAACGAAAGAAGGCGAGCATCATATCGCCACCCAATACATAGAAAAATGCACTGTCAAAGCACGGTATTACAAAAACTGCGCAACACCAAGCTTCACATACAGCAGCGTGTTCAGCGCCGCGCACTACACCGTAAAGCCGCGCCAATATGTATGCAACAGCCCTGCAGGCACCTATAACGACAAAGGACTTTACGACAATTCACCAACACTATGGTATGATTTCATAGCAGGCATAACGTGCCCATCCGGCAAAGGATGCGACATTGCAAAAGATGAAAACAATGCAGATTTCGGCCCGTCAGGAACAATCACGCCTGCACCTCCCTGCAGCAAGCTTGACAGGCAGATCTGCGCATCAAGTTCAGAATGCATGACATCAAGCCACTGCACTTCAGGGCACTGCTGTCCGCAAGGAAAAATATGGACAGGAAGCCAATGCGCAGGCTCTTCTGCCTGTGACAATGACGGATTGTGTGAGTCGGGTGAAACAAAGGCAAATTGCCCGAATGACTGCAACAAGCCAAACGGTGCAGTATGCACAAATAACAACCAATGCGCAAGCGATTATTGCAATGGGCAAACAGGAACGTGCCAGGCACCACCACTTGGATGCAACGATGCCGACCAAGACGGCTACGGCAGCCCCGGAAGCGCAAGCTGTTCGGCCGGCTCTCCATTGACCGACTGCGACAACAATAATCCATTCATAAACCCTGGAGCGATAGAGCAATGCAACGGAATTGATGACGACTGCGATGGTCAAACAGACGAAGGAGGTGTTTGCCCACCACAGCCAACTTGCAATGACCAAGACCAGGACGGCTACGGCAACCCTGCAACCGGTTGCCCGCAAACACTGACTGACTGCGATGACACCAAGCCAAATATTCATCCAAATGCGCCAGAAACATGCGACGGATTGGATAATGACTGCGATGATGCAATAGACGAAGCCAATGTCTGCTGTGGAAATCAGCAATGCGACACTGGACTCGGCGAAACCCCCCAGAGTTGCGGACAGGACTGCTACACGAGCTACCAGATAACCGGAATCCAGGCACCTATAACAGCAAACCAAGGACAGATGCTGCAGGTGACTGCAAGCATCAAAAATACAGGCACCTGGCCCGGAAGCACAAATGTCGAGGCGGCGATTATCCCAGATGGATGGTTGCCATTCAACAAAGCAAAATGCTGCAGTACCAACAATTTCTTCGGGATAAAGCAGACGACAATACAGCCGGGACAGACAAATAACTTACAATTCACGCTGACAGCACCAAGAGTAACAGCAACAGACAGCTGTGGCGGACAATCTGCCTGGGACACAAGCCACGAAATATCGATAGGCATATACAGCGGGTGCGGAAGCACATATCAGCTCAAATCAACACAAAACATCAAAATCCAAGACAAGCAGTGCACAAAGCAAAGTGATTGCTCTCTCCCACTGGAAAAATGCGTCATACCACAAGGAAACACAATTGGAACCTGCCAGGCAAACACTTGCATGTCTACTTGCACAATAGGTCAATACAGCTGTAGCGGAGAGACAATAAGGCACTGTGAAGATACAAACAACGACGGCTGTTACGAATGGAAAGATACAATGGTGTGCCCAGCAGGCCAAACCTGCATTTCCGGACAAAGCACATGTGCAACAGTGCAGATTGCAACAGAAGCAACCATTGAAGAAGCTTCAGGCGGAAGGGTTTACAAGCAAGTTAATGACACGGTAACTCTTCACCTCAAATATTCACAGCAAGAACAAATTTCCCTGAACTTCCAGCCCAGCCAGTTTGAGCTGGACACTACAACATGCCAGCATGCATTCACAATAACAAAGGATACTGCGTGCAAATTTAAAGTAAAAACAGATGTTCAAGGCGCAGAACTCGGAATCAAAAAGCAAAACGTCATCAAATCAGCGAAAGCAATTGTTGTGACGACGAACACACATAACGGCATAATAATAACAAACAAGAAAAAATTATACGAGCGATTTGCAGGCCAGGAAAATGAAGTTCGAAACCTCCTGCAAGAGGCATACGCGTTTGCAGACAAGGATTACAACAAACTAATTGTGTATGACCTCCAAGAATTGCAAGTAATCCACCCCTGGCCAAACTTTCCAGCATACCAGGAAACCATTGCCAATCCCTTCATGGTGGACAACACCCTTGCAATTGAAATAGGAAAATTCATCCGCACAAAGTGCACGCCGCCACAATGCCAAAGCACACTAATACTAGGAGACGATTATGTTGTCCCGCACTACAGGCGCTACACACAATTCCTCAAGTCCTACTGGCTTTCGTCTGCAATCAACACCCAGTTGACATATTCCGAAATACCCTATGTCCAGCGCACGAGCAAAGAATTTTCACAACTTGACGAAGTTCTGACTGATGGCGGCTATGCAAAGCCCGTGATGATAATACTGCCTGACTCCCTATCAACAGAAATGCAAACTGCCGTCAACAAGCTAAAAGCAACACTTCAAAAGAATTTCAGCTCAAGCATAACCTACAAGACATCAAGCACCGTGACGTGCAATGACCCGCAACTATTCAACAGCCTCAACGGCGTAACAATAATTGTCATTGGAACAGAACAAAACAACAAGGCATTCAACTGCATGCCATTTGTAGCAGGACTGGAAAACAGGGATGCAGCATTCCTTGAAATCAATCCTTGGGATGGGAGTGAACACTCGATAATAATCAATACGGAAAATCCAACAGTCATCAAAACATTCAGTGATGCGCTTCACACTGGTGCTTACAAGAAAATCCTTGGTAGGCAATGGTACTTCATTGAAGTAGGAATTACAGTATTGAGCTTTGCAAGCATTGCCTGCAATACAATCGGAATACCCTGTGATATTATTACTGATGGAATTGATGCAACAATACAATGCGGCGTAAAACAGGACACAATGCTGTGCGGAGTCAGCAGCACAATGTTGGTTGTTTTTTACGTGCCAAGCGGACCTGTAAAACTGGCCATAGAGTCATTCATCAACTACGTCGGACCGGCAGGCGGTAAATTCATTGCAAAATACGGTCCTGGCGCCATCAAATTCATGGCGCAGCTTGGAAACAAGCTGGATGAATTCAGAATTTTCCTTAAGAAGACGGCAGACCACTTCGGCTCAACATGGGATGATGTCATTGAGAAAATAGCCAAATCCCCGGAAGATGAATATGCGATTGCCGAAGGGACGCGAATACTTGAACAAAAATTCGGAAAGAATTTGAACGAATTCGAGCCAGGCATAATTGCCAGAAATAACTTGTACCGAGCAGAACTGCTTCGACGCATTGGAAGATACTCGAAGAAATTCTTGGAAATAGGGCTTGAGTATTCACGCCAACCAGCGTTGCTTAGAGGAATAAAAGGGACGAATGCTGAAAGACTGCAAATTTTCTCAAAAGGAATCAAAGCGCCTAATCCTTCTCGGTCAACTGTAGAAGATCTGATAGAGCACGTAACGGATTCGGCAGATACCGCGTTCATTAGCACCACAACAAAAAAATCAGTTGCAACTAATTTTGCCACTACAAATGGAAATTATGACGGTTGGATTTACAAAATACGCTCACGAAGCGGACAGGCAATAGATATGGAGCATACTCCAAAAATTGAATTAGCAATCCTCCAAGGCAACAAAAAACTGGATGAATGGATTAAAAACGAGGAAATAATTGGCTGGTTTGGCGATGTCGATCCACGTGATATTGAAGGTGCCTGGCGTGTTGATAAAAATGGCATCATTCACGAATGGTACGCCAATCCAAACTTTGTCGGAGAATCAAGCGAGGTGTTCGGACTGCCATGATTTTTTCAGGAATAATAAACTTCAGCAAAAAAACAGAAACTCCGGAGAACGACGCAATGCGAGTCCTAGAATTCGTAGATAAAAAACTCGCTTTGTCATGCGAAGTGAAAATAAAAGATGAAAATAAAAAACATTTCCAAACATTATTGAAATTGCAGCATGCAGGGAATCTGCTTTTTAATGCCAAACCAATAAGAGACATCCGAACAAGTGTTAATACAATATCATTATCTTACGATGAGTCCACGATTAGAGGCAACACCTTAAGGATATCGATGGATATTGCACACGCCACTGATGAAAGTCTAAACAACATTCTCTTGTTCTTTGAACAGTTTGCAGAAACGTTTGGCGACATTAATGCATATTTGGATTTCAGCGGACGCGAGGGAACGGAAGCAGAATATTGGAAGGGCGTTTATGAAAGAGATGAAAACCTATTGCTATCCTTTGACGTTATTGAAGCACAAAAGAAAAAGATTCTAGGTGGTAAAGTCTTTGCCCTCTTCCATAACAAAATATCATTCACTGATGACTCACAAATAATCAAATACGCAGAGCAGAAAAAAAGGATGAACTTGAAAGAGATGGGAACAGGCAAAGAGAGCACCACTGTGGCTTTATTCGTTAGTAATGAGTGTAAGGATGGGTCTCAAGAGGTTCTTATCTATATCGGATACGGGCACGTTTATGGTCTTCAATGCATGTGGGTTAAAGGAAAAAATCATGATGAGGCTGTGGAAAATGCCCGAACAGCTTTGCGTCATATAGGGCTGGAACTGGTGGGAATTAAAAATGAATAAATTAATTGTTTGGATAATTGTATTTGCGCTAATCATAAATCCGGCTCTCGCCTTATCCTCGGTCTATGAAAGCGCCTCTGTCTCGCGCATTGTGGGAGATTCTCCTAATGAAATGTTGAAACAGTTGAAGAGAAATGACCTAAACCTGCAATCTGCAGGGCTTTTTGACAGCTCACTCTCTCCTGCAGTTTATGCACTCCTTTACAACAGCTTCCCACAATCATATGCGCAGAATCCTGCCAATAACTGGCTGCAGAACAGCGGAAAAACACTGTTAGTATACAACTCACAATCTCCCGAAAACACCCACACCAGCAATACTTTCATCACTACATCCTCACTCCCGCCTATCCCCAATCCAGAGTCGCTCGCTGTTGTCAACACGCAATACGCTGGAATGGCACTTCCAAAAATTGACGCCTTTGGAGACAGGTTATCCGCAAAAGCCACGCTCATAGCGCCGCTTTCTTACAGCAGCACCCGCTTCCTTGAAGCGCTACTCTGCAACATAGGCAGAAACGGCGGGCTTCCAATAGGTGAAACATTCAGGCTGGCCCGCAACAACTACCACTGGAACACGCAGGATAACAGTGAAATCATAGGATTGGGTCTTCTCTCATATGCGCTATATGGAAATCCTTTTGCAGAAGCAAAAGTTGCCAAGTTTGACAACCCAGCGCGAAATGCCCACTGTAAAAACCGCCTTGCCGATTTTACTGTAAGCACGCTCGCCAGCAGCCAGATAATCAGCACCCCTGAGGGCTACCAACAGACACACACTTTTGGCATACAAGATTATACCATTGAGCAGGTATATAATTATGAAATAATAAACTCCACAGATTTTGAGCTACTCTACGAACCGGGGGAAATGGTTCTTCCATACAAATCACTAATATTCCAATTTCCATTGAAAACAATCATCACCGGCTATGATGTTGTTTTCTCCGACCCGGTGGATATTATAGCAGACATACCTGACTGGACAGGTGAAAATTACACCAGCAGGACCTGCAATTCCAAAGAACAAAACCAAAGTGCAACCCTTGACCAGGTGCATTCATCGGATGCACAACTTGTTATTGCAAAAATAAATCCAGTGGCAGTTACCGACTGCGAACAAGGGCAGTTCACGCTGCACAAAACAGTCACGATAACACTTACTTATTATCCATACTCACCAATCAGAATTACAGGTATAGATGCCCCGCAAGAAGCACTTCCATCGGAGGTTAAAACGATAAAAGTAAGCATTGAAAACACGCAAAACACGCCGACGACAGGAACACTTGTCCTCAAAAAGAATCAAGAAATCATCAGCGTCAAAAATATCAGCACAACCCAATCACAGCACACGCTTGAGTTATACACGCCAGCAGAGGAAGGAAAGTATGCCTACACTATTGAATTTGTCCAGAACAACGATGCAAAAACAAGCACAACATTCTCAACAGATGTCACCATTCTTCAAGCGCGCCTTGAAATACCGGAGGGCGTGGAAGATTCCGCAGAAATCAAAACATACATTTCCAACAAGATGCCTTCAAGCATTTCAAGCACGGTAACCGCGCATTTGATAAAAAAAGGGCAAATAATAAGCCAGGAATCAAAAAATGTCCAACTTGGCCCAGGAGAGAATCTTGTATCTTTTGAATTTACTGGCCTGCAAAAAACAGAACAACAATACGACGTTCTCGTAACAATACCCTATGAAAACAAAATAAAGACCATGGCTGGCATTCTATTCACCAATCACCCACCTGCAATTCGCAACACAAACATGATATTCAAAGAAGGTGACATCATAAAGATAGACCCAATTGCATCAGATGAAGACGGCGATGCACTAACCATTGCAATTGTTCGCCAGCCATTTGCACTTGACGGCAGCCATACTCTTGACTATGACAGCAGCGGAGAATATACATATACTGTTGAGGCGTCTGATGGAACAGCAACTGTGCAACAAACATTTGGAATTCTTGTCCAAAACACAAACAGGGCACCAGTTCTTACAACGCCTGAGCGCATAAATGGCAAAGAAAATCAGACAATAATAATTCAAGCAACAGCCACAGACCAGGATAATGAAAACACTGTTGACAATGACGACAACAATGTAAGCATTACTTACGGATACCCGTTTGACGAAAACGGCACATACACTCCAAGCTACGATGAGTCAGGTGAATTTGACATAATAATAACAGCCAGCGATGGGGAACTTTCCGATTCAAAAATTGTCAGAATATCAATAGAAAACGTCAACAGGCCGCCAAACCTTGACGATTTGACTGACATAACAATCAAAGAAGGAGAATCAATTGATTTATGGAAAGGAAGCGACCCTGACAATGAAAATGAGGTTTCAGATGATGATAACACGCTGCAGTTCTACTTCAGCGGTGGGCCGGATGGAGGGCCAATAGACCACTTCGGCAGATGGCAGACTGATTATGAGGACAGCGGAGCATATCCAATAACTGTGCAAGTTGAAGATGGAGAGCTTAAGGCCGGCAAAGCAATAACTGTCACAGTGCTCAACGTGAACAGGCCTCCAGTTATTTCCGCACCGGATGTTGTGCATGCGAGCGGCTCGGTAGATTTATCACAATACGTAACTGATCCAGATAATATAAATTCAGTAGCGAATGATGATAATGCCTTGACCATAACTTACACTTCACCATTTGACTCGAGCGGAAAATGGACACCCTCACAGCCGGACAGCGCGGCACAAGCCACGATTACTGTTTCTGACGGAGAGTTCACAGTTTCAAAGACAATAATGGTGATGGTGGATGTTGTGGGAGTACAGCCGGCGCAGAGCCCGCCAGTGCCTCCAGAAGCACCGGAAGCCAATCATGAAAATACAAGCCCGCCAGCCACAACAGGCACTTCTGCAGAGCAGACAACGCAGCAAAAAAGCAGTGCAGATGCAAATGACACGGAACCGCCTGCCCAAACAACACAAACAGGTACAGACCAGGCACCTCAAACCGATTCAACACAATTCCAGACACAACAACAAACAAGCACACCTGAAGGAGCACAAACCATTAACCAACAGGCCAATCAAAATGATGCACAAAACGTGCAGACAGGCGGGGTAATTTTGCCAGCGGAACAAAATAAAGAAGAACAGATTCCGGAACTTGAAGTCGGAATAACGGTGGCAGGCAAGAAAGTCATCAATGGCGAGTCTGTGAAAGTCAAGCCAGATGATGGATTTAGCGTAAAAATCGACCTGAAAAACAATGCTGCAGTTGAGAAGGAAATAGAAGTTGATGTTGGGATTCCAGATCTTGACCAGGAAGACGGCGATAGCGCTACCATTGCACCAGGTGATGAAGAAAGATTAACGTTTGAATTTGAAATCCCCCGGCTTACTGACGATGACGAATATCCGCTGGAGATAAGCGTGAATGAGCTTGAATACGAAATAACGCTGAAAATTGAAAAGCCATCGCACGAAATCAACATCAGAAGCTTAACAATAGAGCCGGAAACAGTCCCTTGCGAGCAGACGAGTGCAAAACTCGGAATAAAAATAGAGAATACAGGCAAGGACGACGAAGAAGGAAAAATAAAAGTGGAAAGCAGCACGCTGAATTTGCTTGATGAATGGCCATTTGACCTGCCACAAGGAGAAGTGCAAAGATTTGAAAAAACAATCAACGCTCTTGTTACAGGAAGCCACTACATACTCGTCACTGCATTATATGGAAGCAGAAAAGCGGAAGCCAGCAAGCAGGTTACTGTTGAAGAGTGCGTTCAACAGGAAACAACTTCAATGCAAATCGCGCCTGATGAAAGAATTGCGCTTGCTCTTACCAACAAGCAGGCAGCAGTCCCTGTAACTGCAGAAACAAGCACAGAGAAAACAATGACTATAGTATTTCTGGTATTGACAGCCATATTCTCACTGCTGATTCTCGCGTTTGCAGTGCCGAGGATTCTCAGGTAACTAACAAGCTTTTTATAGTACAACGTGCACATTGGCAACCATGCAAAAAGAGCTGCTGATGATACTTCTCATTGTAGGACTTCCGACATTCTTCATTATGAGCTTTGGGCCGGCATTATCAGGCGCAGTTGTGAACGAGGTCTCAGAAATGCGAGTTGAAAGAATCAACCTCGCGCTGCAATTCCCGCAATATACCATACCGATGCTCAAACAGCCAACATACGACACGCGAAAATATCTGATACAAGGGGCAAATGAACGCTATTACGGACCACAAGGACTAATTGATGCCCAAGGATTTTTCTTTCAGGAAATGCAGCTTATTCCAGCACTTTTGCAGCTAATGTGCCTATACCAATACGGCGAGCCAAACCAGGGATTATACACAAGCATACAAGGAGTTCAGGTGCATCTCATCAACAATATGTGGTACAACAAGCAAATACCTTATCTCGGAAAAGTGATATGCGATCCAATAGCGCAGGACGCGGCACACCGTACGCTGTCAAAAGTATTTGAGAACGACTTTAAACTTGTAGCATACACAATAGAAAAGAGCAACTGTCCTGAACCTGCAAAAGCAGTCCTGCAGACATCAAAAGAATATTACTCAATGGGAGAGTATGAAATGGCGCTTGATTATCTGAAGACAGCAGTCACAAGGGCAAGCGCGTGCACATGAAGTTTTCACACATTGAAATTCACGAATTGTTGAAAGCATGGATAGGTGTTTCACTGGTATTTGCAATAGCAATGGTGGGGCTGAAAAGCGCCCTTTTTGTTGCACTGCCTATTGCGCTGGTAACAGGAGGAATAGGGTTTCTGCTTCATGAGCTTGCGCACAAGTACGTCGCACAGCGGTACAGGTGCTGGGCGGAATTCAAGGCAAACAACGGAGCACTGCTGATTGGATTGATTTTAAGCTTTTTTGGTTTCATTCTTCTGGCGCCAGGTGGCGTCTATATACGCGGCGCCACCAGAAGCCAACACGGAAAAATAGCGCTTGCGGGGCCTTTGATGAATGTAGTGCTGGCAGTTTTGTTTATCTTGGCTGGCAACTTTTCAGCAGGAGCGCTAATGACTGAAATAGCACAATTCGGAGCGCAAATAAACTCCCTGCTTGGCATATTCAATTTAATACCGATTTTTCCGTTTGATGGCAGGAGTGTCTGGCAGTGGAACAAAGCGGCATATCTTCTTTCGGCTGCTGCTGCAGGGGCGTTGACACTTTTTTCATTAGCAGTTTAGCTATCAAGGGTTCATATTTCTTCAACTTAACATTGTCGATATTGTACAATTGAATCCATTGATAAATCATCCTGCCAGCAGCAACCTGCTGTGCCGCATGGCGCAAAGCATCACACGCTTTGCCAATATCCTTCACAACATCAGCACTCGTGTTCATGTCAACAAGAACGTACTGCTCAACACGTTCAGGAGTCCTTATTTCAAGGTCAATATTTGGCAAACCTTTGGGAATTTTGTATTCCGGATTATGGTTGACATATGTCGCAGCAGAACCATACCTTTTGATTATATCATCGATGCATTCATGCTTGTTCATTTCTTTTCATACCTGGCTTTCAATACCTCGTAAAATTTCTCTGGTTTGTCAACAACAATGCTCTTGTTCCGTATCATAACATGATAATACTGCCTGTCAAGGCGAGGCAAACCATTGTTCAATCCCCCATTAAGATTCTCATACACTTTTTCCAAACGCTGCAAGGCAGCTTCACGCTTCTCATCATTTTTAGCTATCTGATAATCAACCGTGCCTGCCAAAAACACCGCATACAGCGGCCAGGTAAAATTCCGGTCATTCCACTTCTCTTTTTTAAGCTCAACAGACCATTTCTCTTCAAACAACAGATAGAACAGCTCCACTACTTTGCCGTCATCGTCCTTTCTGCTGTTAAAAACCGGCAATCTGCCCATTTCACGCATCTCGTCATACGCGGCAATAATGCCATCTGCGAGTTTTGCACGCTTTATTTCTGGCTTGATTTCCTTCAAACGGTCGAGCTCATCCATAACATTGCCGATTTCCCCCTTTGCAGAGTACATCGCTACAATGAATTTGTAGCCATCAACATTCTCCGGCTCCAACCGGACATATTCACGCATTGCTTCAATCGCCTCGTCAAATCTCGCAAAACGTGATAATGAAATCCCCATGCACCTCCATGCCCGCGCGTTATCCCTGGACGAATGGACGATTTTCTCACACTGTTCAATGGCAGTTTCATACAATTTCTTCGCAACAAAACGCGCCTGCTCTTTTGTCTCAATTCCATACTTCGCAAGAGTTTTCCGGGTTTCAGCATCATTCTGGAAATTCCAGCAAGCCTGCGCAGTTCCAAAACTCACCGATGCAACTGTTTCACGGCATTCCAGAAGCTTTTTCTCATATTCAGGAACTTTCTTTGCCTTCAGCACGCTTTCCCAACGCGGAATTGCGAGAAAATGGTCTATTTTTGCATTGCCATCGCCCTGAAAGTTGCGTTCGGTGTAAATCTGAGCGACTAATTCATCGATTGCCAGCGATGGCCTGGTTTTCTCTTCTTCGAGGAGCAGCTGCAGGGCTTCATCATACTTTTTCTGCTTGTACAACTTATCCGCCTCATCGACTTTGCCCGCATCCTGGATTAAAATACAGTGCGCCGGGTGCGCAATTACCGGAGAACCAAGAAACATTGCGCTTGCAAAAATTTCAATCAGCTTCATCCCATCACCCACTATGCGGTTGGTAAATTGGACAGTTTTTAAAGCTTGCGACATAACGGTGCTGTCAACTTAATGGTGCCGCGGCTGGTCTTTGACTGACTTTTCTTCTCCCCTTGCAAGTGCGGGGAGAGAAAAGTCACCTCGACAACGTCGAGGCGCGCGGCCAGCACCAGAGGGTTGGCTTAACCCGACAAAAAATATTAAAGCAGCCCTGTGTGCGTTTTTGGCATGCGTGAAAAACCAAAATGCTATTGGGCGTCAATGAAGACAAATGATTTGTTTGAAAAGCGCGCCATCCGAGGAGATGCTTTTGTTTTGCGCCTGACAGCAACAAATGCTGATTTGAGGGTTAAAGCGTGCTATGATTTCAAAACAGACAGCCTTGCGCTGCTCTTCGGTTGCAATGGGGATTTCAAACTTCTTTCAAACATGGAAAGCGTGATAGCGAATTGGGAGCGGTCAGGGCGCAAACTGCCTTTTCATCTTTACATGAAAGACATAAAGAATGATTTGGAGCGACGCCTTGAAATTGAAAAAATACACTATTCGGATATTGCATCAGCAGCCACCCGCGATGTGCCTGAAGGCTATTGCGCATATTTCACAATTTCATTACATGATCTGATTGATTTATACTTTGATTTGTCATAGCACTGGGCAATCTCGCGCAAACTTTTTATAACGCCCGAATGAAGTGGATTGCAGTGCAGCAACTATTAATTATTTTCAATATGGAAAGTAATAAATTGTTGACGTGGAAGGAAAAGCCCAACACCAAGGCAGAGGTAGATGCCATACTCAATCCAACAATCAAAAAATGGTTCTATTCCCGCTTCCCAAACTACTCGCTACCGCAGTTGTATGGAGTTCTTGAAATACATTCGCGCAACAACATACTGGTTTCAGCACCAACAGGAGCGACAAAAACGCTCACAGGATTTTTATCAATTCTGAACGAACTTGTGGACTCCGCAGAAAAAGATGCTTTGCAGGACAAAGTATATGCGGTGTACATATCACCATTGAAAGCGCTCTCAAACGACATTTCAAAAAACCTGAAAGAACCGCTTGCGCAAATCGAGGAAATTGCTGGCAGGAATTTAGGCATCCGCGTAGCAGTGAGAACAGGAGATACCACAGCTACGGAGAAAAGCAAAATGCTCAAACACCCGCCCCACATACTGATTACAACGCCTGAAAGTTTGAGCATCATGCTTGCTTCACCAAAATTCCGGGAGCATCTCAAAAATGTTGAATGGTGCATTGTAGATGAGATTCACGCCCTTGCAGAAAACAAAAGAGGAGCGGATTTGTCATTATCCCTTGAAAGATTGCAGAACTTGTCAGGGCACATGTGCCGAGTCGGGCTGTCTGCAACAATTGCACCAATAGACCAGATTGCGCATTATCTCGCAGGCAACGGCAGGCCGTGCAAGATTATTGAAATACAATTTCTGAAGAATCTTGATTTGAAAGTTCTTTCTCCTGTTGACAATCTAATAGATACTCCCCATGGAATTGCGCACAATGCAATGTATGCTTTAATTGATGAATTAATTCAGCAGCACAGAACAACGCTTGTCTTTACAAACACCCGCGCTGCCACAGAAAGAGTTGTCGACCATTTGAAGTCACGCTTTCCAAAAAAATACGTCGGCAACATTGGTGCCCACCATGGCAGCATGAGCAAGCGCATGCGCCTTGAAATTGAGGACAAACTGCGAAAAGGAGAACTGAAAGCAGTCGTCTGCTCAACATCGCTTGAACTCGGCATTGACATCGGTTATATCGACCTTGTCATCTGCCTTGGCTCGCCAAAATCAGTTGCGCGCTTTTTGCAAAGAGCAGGCAGAAGCGGTCATAAACTGCATGAGACAGTCAAAGCGCGCATTATCGTAATGGACAGAGACGACCTTGTTGAATGCGCTGTATTATTGAAATGCGCCATTGAGAAAAAAATAGACAAAATACACATTCCAACCAACGCGCTCGATGTACTCGCACAGCAGCTAATAGGAATGGCCTTAGAACAGGTCTGGGAAGAAAAGGAACTCTATGATGTCGTGCGCAAAAGCTACTGCTATCGTGATTTAAAATTAAATGATTTCAACCAGATTCTCAGCTATCTTGCAGGTGAATTTGCAGACCTTGAAGACAGAAGCATCTACGCAAAAATCTGGCGTGAAGATGGCAAAATCGGCAAAAGAGGAAAAATGGGCAGGGTCATCTACATGACGAACGTTGGCACAATTCCAGATGAGACATTTGTGACTGTGAAAGTCGGCACTGAAACAGTAGGAATGCTCGACGAGGGATTTGTAGAACGCCTGAAACCAGGAGACGTATTTGTGCTTGGCGGTGAAACATACATGTTCAAATTCACACGAGGCATGGTCGCCCAGGTCTCAACATCTGTCAACAGACCTCCAACTGTACCTTCATGGGTAAGTGAAATGCTTCCACTCAATTTTGATTTGGCAAATGAAATCGGACGCTTCAGAAGATTAATGATGGAACGGTTTGCTGCAGGAGAAAATAAAACTGCCATAATCAATTTTATCAATGAACATTTGTATGTTGATGAAAAAGCAGCAAATGCAATTTATGAATATTTCAAAGAACAATATGATTACTGCAAGCAGATTCCAAACGATAAAACAATCCTGATTGAATATTATAATGACGAGCGCGAACAAAAAATAATATTTCATTCACTGTTTGGCAGACGCGTAAATGACTGCCTGAGCAGAGCTGTTGCATTTGCGCTTTCAAGGACTGAGCATAAAGATGTCGAAATTGGCATAAATGATAATGGATTTTATATTAGTGGAACAAAAAAACTTAATCCCGTAAAAGCAATCAAACTGCTGAAATCAGACAAATTAGACATGGTAATGAGCACTGCCATAGAAAAAAGCGAAGTGTTCAAAAGACGATTCAGGCATTGCGCAACACGCTCGCTCATGATACTGCGCAATTATATGGGCAGGCAGAAAAGAGTCGGCAGGCAGCAGGTTAGTTCAATGATATTGATGAACGCCCTAAAACAGCTTGACCCTGATTTTTCAATTTTGAATGAGGCGAAAAGAGAATGCCTTGAAGACCTGATGGATATAGAAAGCACCAAAAAAGTCCTGCAAGGCATAGAAAATGGCACTATAAAGCTTGTTGAAATAGAAACAAAAATTCCATCGCCATTCGCTTTGAACTTGGCTTTAATGGGCTATATGGATGTTCTCCGTATCGAAGACAAATATGAGTTTTTGCGCAGAATGCACGAACAGATTCTGGCGAAAATATCAGGCAAGGAAGCGAAAGCGGTAAGCGGCAGCTCGTTTGTAGAAAAATCAAAAGAAGAACGCAATGAATTTAAAGAAATATTGAAACGTGAAGCGTGGAACCTGAAAAAAGTCCCGAAATTCGCAAAAGCAGAATTAGTAAGAATAATTGACGGTGAGCGAAGCAACATAGACCCGCACTTTATCGAAGGATGTAAAAAATACCAAAAAGAAATAGAAGCAAGCTGGCCTGAAGAACTCAAGAAATTCTTGTTTACAGTTCTTGAAGACCTGAAAACAGGAGATTTTTCCTACGAGGACTTCTGGAACGAAGAAAGCGCCAAAGAAGAAGAAAAAAACGAACAGGAAAAGCAAAAATTATTCGAGCAATTCAACGAGGCAGCGAAAAGGGCAAAATTGGACCCGCAAATACGCTATGATGTCTACAAAATGATAGCTGGCGACAAGGAAGGATTCAGGGATGATACGATAAAATGGATGAAACAATTGTTCTCCAAAGCAGTGCCACGAATGTGGCATGATGACATAGCCAGATTCTTGCAGAAAAAACTAAAGGAATTATCTTAAATGCAAGTCCTTATGCAGGCAATTCACTCATTTTTACCACCTTAAGCGCAATTGCGCTCTGCGAATCCATTTGGTTCATTTAACAAATTTAGTATATAGATATTTCATTCTTTGCCACTGATTGGTGATTATATTTGATGTAGCAGGTTAATATAGCCAACAACCAAGTCTTATATCATGATAACAATAGTGGGTGCTGGCAAGTTCGGGCAGGCGATATCAAAACTTCTGGGCAGCAATAAGCACCAGCTTGTTGACATTGAAAAAGATGGCACGTATTCTCCCGCTACAGTTGAAAAAATCAAGAAAGCTGATTATCTTGTTTTGTGCGTTCCGTCAGGCAACCTTGATGACTGCGTGAATATGCTTTCAGGCATTGTAAGACAGGACGCGAAAATACTATCCTGCACCAAAGGAATATATGACAATCTCAAAACACCAAGTGAAGTCATCAAAACGCAAATAAACAATCCCTTAGCGGCTCTGATGGGACCAAACCTGGCAATTGAAATAATGGAAGGCAGACCCGCGATGGCGGTAATCGCTGGAGACAACGCTCAAGAATGGGCGCGCTTTTTCTCAGTAAACAACTTCAAAGTAATACTTGGAACAGACACTGTCGGAATAGAGTTCGGCGGTGCCATCAAGAACATTGTAGCGCTTGGGGCGGGACTGCTTGATGGTTATTATGAAACCAACACGTGCAACACTATGGGGAGCTTTGTTGCATTCGCATTACGCGAAATACAGCATTTGTACAAGCACAAGTCAAATTCTGAAATTCCAGAATTAAGCTTTATCGGTGACCTTTTTGCCACATGCATGTCTGAAAACTCACGCAACCACCAGTTTGGGCACAAATTCGGCATTGCATTAAGAGAGGGAAAACCTTTACCAAAGCCGGAGCAGACGGTTGAAGGTTACAGGACACTGCAAATTGTACAGAAATATTCTGAAAAAAATAAAATTGCAATGCCAACCATAACTGCACTGTACAACGTATTTTTCAAAAATGGAAAAGTTGAAGATATTATAGCAACATGGAGGTAAATTATGTTTACAAAAATACTGTCAACAGCATGCTATGTGCCTGAAACACGCCGCACAAACACGGACCTTGAAAAAATGGTTGACACAACAGATGCATGGATTACGGAAAGGGTGGGCATAAAGGAAAGAAGAATAACACAGCAGTTTGAGACACACAAGTACATGGCTCTTCATGCTGTGAAATCAGCAATTGAGAAGGCAGGCATAAATCCGGCTGGCGCAAGTATAATTTTGACAGGAAACACGCACGTGCCGGACGTAATACCCTGCCATGCATCCGAGACGGCCGCACAAATGGCGGGCACTGCTGCGTGGGACATAATCGCGCCAACAAGCAGTATTGCTGCAATGGATGCAAACCTGCTCTTCGGCTCGTACATTCTTTTATCGAAAAACGGAATGATTACAGGAAAAACCGATGGAAAATGCGCATTAATATATCATCATGTACGCCCAAGTTTGGCGCAAACAATTGCAAAAGAACTTGGCATGAATGCTGACTTGTCTTATGACCTTGTCGCGGGCTGCGCATCATTCAATTTCGGACTCGCACTTGCAGATGCACGAATACAAGGCAAATCACAATACGTTGTTGTTGCGGCGGTTGACAAAATGCTGGACGTGACAAATCCGAAAGACAGGGCAACAGTGGTGCTATTTGGAGAACTGGCTGGCGCAGCAGTTCTCGGACCGAGCAAGGAAGCCGGCTTTGTCTACCACCACCTTGAAACAGATGGCACGCAACGCAACCTAATAACCGTAAAAAAGGAAAACGGCTGGGACAAACCGTACTTCTGGCAGGATGGCAAAGCCGTTTACAAATGGGCAGTGCCAAAAATTGCAGAATTAACGCAAAAAACAGTAGATACTGCCATTGCAGATATAACGCCGGGACGGGTGTTTATTGTTCCACACCAGGCAAACCCCAGAATGCTGGAAAAAGCACGCGAAAAACCAATCTTTGAAAAAGTGCACGGTATTGTCACAACCGGCGAAATGTTTGGAAACAGCTCGACTGCTTCAATAGCTCACGCGCTTGACATTGCGCTAACGCATGGCTTTCAGTCAAAAAACAGTCAAACCTGCGCAGGAAAACATGACTACATAGGCATTATCGGCTTTGGAGCGGGATTAAGCAGCGCTGTCAACGTCTACCGCGTTGTCTGAATCAATTTTATTCCACTTTTTCATCAAGCGTACCTGTAAGCTCACTGGCTTTCTGCCTGGCACGAAAATAATACTTCATCCAATAATCAATATGTCCTTTCTTGCGCTTCTTCACGTTCTGCATTTGCACAGGTCCGGTATCAGGCTGAATGGCCATCAATCCCGAATACATTGCAATTCCAACCGACAGAGCTACCGGCACTGCCATCAGATACCAGCGCTTTCCAACAAAATTTCTTGTTTTAACATATCCCTCGCTAATTGCATTTGATGCTTTGTTCGCATGGCGTGTTACCCAATCATGAAATCCCTCACAGTTGATGCCCATAAACTGCTCTTTATCAAAGAACCGAGACCAGTAATCATTTCGTGATGCATATGCCCCTGTCTTCACATCACGCTCAAAAACATTATGCTTTTTAAATATAGTGACACACGTATGTCATCATGCGCAATTCACTGTTAATGATACTCCTTTTGGCAACAAGCGTATTTGCCATGCCACAACCATCCGGCTGGGTTAATGACTATGCAAATATCCTTTCTCTTGAAGAAAAAATGCAGCTCAATGCATTGATTGAATCAATTGAGAAAAACACAACAGCAGAAATCGCTATCATAACAGTGAAAAGCCTTGAAGGCAAGCCAGTAGAGGAAGTCGCGCTCAATTACCTTACTGCATGGGGCATTGGCAAAAAGGCAAACAACAATGGAGTTGTTATCCTTGTTGCGCCAACAGAAAGAAAATACCGCATAGAAGTAGGATACGGCGCTGAGGGAGTGATTACAGACGCGCGCGCAGGAAGGATAGGCAGGGAAATACTCGCGCTTTATTTCAAGGAAGGCAAATACGGGGAAGGGCTGATTGCGGCAATAGAAGAAATTGGCGGACTGCTAAAAAACGACCCTGACATCGTTGCAACTTATTCTCCGCGATATGAATTCTTCAGCGCACTTGCACCGTTCATGTTCTTCTTCGGCTTTGTCATTACCATACTAATCAGCATTGCAGCTTCATCGCGCGCAACACCAAAGCAAAAATGGACAACTTTCATGGTATCAGACGGCATTTTTGTCGGCACACTGCTGTTCATCGGCTACTGGGCAGCGCATATTGCATACCTCGTTGCCGGCATCTTTTTCCTCATCATAGGATTTATTCTCTTTGTTCAAATCATGGCAGGAAGCTACCGAGGCAGAAGCGGCTGGATATTTGTAGGAGGCGGGCACTTCGGTAGAGGGCCTGGAGGATTTGGAGGTTTTGGAGGAGGCACGGGAGGAGGGGGCGGAGCCAGCGGAGGGTGGTAAGATTTTTAAGCATGCGCGTATAGTGTCAAACATATGAAGCAGCCATTTTACAAAAAACCAATATTCTGGATTGTTGTTGTCATTGTTATCTTAGGCCTTTGGTTCTTTTCAAGCTACAACGGGCTTGTAAAAAGAGAAATAGCCGTAGACAAAGCATGGTCTGACATAGAAGTACAATACCAAAGAAGATTTGACCTCATTCCAAATCTTGTAAATACTGTTAAAGGATACGCAGGATTCGAAGAAAGGGTTATTACTGAAGTTACAGAAGCACGCAGCGAATGGCAGGAAGCACTTGCAAGACAAAATACTGCAGAAGCAGTCAATGCAGCAAACCGGCTTGAAACCGGACTTTCAAGATTGATAGCGGTTGCAGAAAACTATCCTGATTTGAAAGCGTCAAAAACATATCTTGCATTGATGGACGAACTTGCCGGAACAGAAAACAGAGTAGCAGTTGCACGAACACGATATAATGAAGCTGCAGCTGACTTTAACTATGCCATCAGAAGAATCCCAACAAATATTGTAGCCGGCATATTCGGATTTGAGAAAAAAACACTTTTTGAAGCAAAACAAGACGCTTCAGAAGTAGTCAAAGTAGAATTATGAGAGTCAGAGTACTAACCTGGAACAAACCGCGCCAGCCAACCGAAGAAGAATTGCGGGCGATGTTTGCAAAAGAAGGCATGAAGCCCTATATTTCTGTCATGGAAAAAAATGAGTTTACAGACGTGCATGAGCACAGCCATGACGAAACAAGAATTCTTGTGAAAGGCAGAGTTGAGTTCTCGGCAGAAGGAAGAAGCTATGTCCTTAAACCGGGCGACAGAATTGATTTAAAAGCAAAAACACCGCATACTGCAAAGAATTTGGAACGCGGACAATCAGTAATGCTGTGCGCGACAAAAGGCAAGACCGTCGCTATAGAGATATACTAAACATTTAAAAACAACTTCCAACACTTTAGTTCAAGGTGATTAATATGCCGTTTGAGCCAAAAAATTTCGACCATTTACTTGGAATAAAGGGATTTTCTGACCAATTGATGAAGAACCACTTTACACTGTATCAGGGTTATGTAAATAATGCAAACAAACTTGCTGATACACTTTCTGCAATGGTGAAAGACGGCAAAGCAGGCACGCCGGAATTTGCCGAACTGAAAAGGCGCTTTGGCTGGGAATTCAACGGAATGCGACTGCACGAAGTGTTCTTCATGGTGTTGTCAAAAGAACCAAAAACGGTTTCAAACGGCAATCTGAAGAAAGCTATTGCGCGCGAATTTGGCTCGATGGAAAACTGGGAAAAAGAAATGAAAGCCATCTGCACAATGCGCGGCATCGGCTGGGGCGTATTATATTATGACATTTCAACCGGCAGAATGTTCAACTGCTGGATAAACGAGCATGATGTGGGGCATTTGGCAACATGCGCTCCGATTCTTGTTGTAGATGTCTTCGAGCACGCATTTATGATAGATTACGGACTAAAGCGGGCTGACTACGTTGAAGCCGTGTTCAAGTCAATCAACTGGGCGGAAGTCGAAAAACTGTTTGCACTGGTTGGAGGCAAATAAATGGCGCGGCTGATAAAAATAACGGACAAGCACCCAGCAAAAATTGAAATTGGAGGGCAGATAAAAAAAATCTGCATGTGCGGGTTGTCAAAAATCAGGCCATACTGCGACGGCTCGCACCATCAAACCCATACTGAAGAGGATGGCAAGACCTACGTGTACGAGGATGGTCAGCGGAAAGAAGCATGAAAATTGCAGTAGGTTCAATGAATCCTGTAAAAATTGCTGCAGTGGAAAACGTTGTTAGGAAAATCTGGCCAGATACAATTGTTGTCGGAATTGAAGTCGACCACGGAACCAGCTTCCAGCCAAATTCGCAAAAAGAAGCGATTGAAGGGGCAACAAAAAGGGCGTTCATGTCTTTGCAACAGGCAAATGCAGACCTCGGCTTTGGACTTGAAGGAAATACCTGGGACAGCGGGCACGGAATGTTCCTCGACGGCTGGGTGGTCGTTGTGGACAAAAACGGCAGAAAAGGAATCTCAAACTGCGGATGCCTGATGCTGCCGAAGAAAATTGCTGATGCGGTCAGAAAAGGAAAGGAATTAGGACCGGCAACAGACGCATTTCTTGGAACGCACAACATCAAGCAAAAAGAGGGAACAGTGGGAATACTGACAAAAGGAATGGTTACGCGCACAAAAGCATTTGAGCACGGAGTCACATATGCCCTTGCGCCATTCCTGAACCCTCAATACTATGAAGAATAAAGTTAATTTGAGAAAAAACGCTTCTTATTACATTTGTCATTGCTTTATTTATTTTTGCCACCGCCGCATTCTATATATACCAGGACCTGAAAGCGGCAAAAAACATTGAAATCAGCATAAGCGACATAAGCGCAGAACAATTCACTATCAGCGGCTTCCGGCTGCACATTGGATTTCACTTATACAACCCAAACAAATGGACGGTTACAATAGGAGGATTTACTGCTGATGTTTTCGCAAACGGCATACCGCTCACTCATCTTGAATCTGAAGAATTCACCCTCAGCCCTGGATACACCCTTCCACACGGCTATGAGTTCAGCATCCGCTACCTTGACTTGGGCGCAGCTTTAGTCAATGCATTCAGGGAGAAGCAGGTTACTTTTGAAATCAGGGGAACATATCGCTTGCAGCTTCCATTTGGAATAACTTATCCTTATGCTTTCGACATAAAGCGGGAATGGAAACCCTGAAATAGTTGTTATTGTATAGTAGTTAAAAAACAGAAGATTTTTAAGGCAAACTGGCTTATTCCAGTCGATGAAACAATATTTTGCGCCCGAATTGACCGATAGGGTGAACAGCGTATTGTGGTGCATCGGAAGCGAGCAGCGCGCCTTACTAACTGGTGTAGTGCTCCTGGGACGGCTTCCGGTGCACATAACCGATTTGGCTGACTTTTACGAGGTATGGAGCGGAGAACGCGACACGCGCAACATAAGAAGGCACCTTGTCGACTGCCTGCAGCCATTAGGCATTGCTGATGCTCAAAAAGACACTGACAACTATTTCCTGACCCACTTTGGAGAACGGTATGCCAAGCCAGCTGCCGGAGCAGCCCTTTATTTCACAGCTACAACAGGGATTTCCTTGTCAGAAATATTCCCCCGCTATGTGCGCTCACGGCGCCGTGTTCCTTTGGCCCGAAACACTGCGGAAACATTCCTGCAGCTTATGACCGGTGAAAAACACCTTGACGAGCTTGTCTGCGTAATGGAAATGAGAAATCCGTACACAACAGTAATCAGAAAATCGCTTGATTGTGATTTAAAGCGGCTGTCACGCGCACGATTGGTCAGTTATGAAGATGAAATTGCCCGTCTCACGTCCCGTGGGCGAAAAGTAATCCCTTTCATATATCAGCTAAAAGATGCGCTGGCAGACGGTACAATGCTCATTTCATTGAGCATAAAAGCGCGTGACCTGACCGTTCAAATCACCCGGAAGGCAATGCACGTCTACAGGGAAAAATCACCGTATCAATGAGGCAAGAAGTTTTGCACCCTCGATTAACCTTGGTCCAGGACGATTGAGCAAAGTATCATCGATAACAAACACTTTGTTATTCTTCACCGCCCTTAAGTCCCTCCAACCTACACGTTCAGTAATCTTTTCTTTCGGAACTCTTGTGCTTACGCCACACCAAGAGATAACGATAATATCCGGGTCGAACTTTTTAACGTCTTCCGTTGTTATCGTGTGACTGACAATGCCGCTTTTGCCCATACTGATGCCGCCAACAAGCTCAACAATATCAGGCACCCAATTGCAGCTTACTGTCATGGGCCATTCTTCGACGTAAACTTTGACTTTTGGGGGTTTTTTCAGCTTTGCAAGTACATCCTGCATCCCTGCAACAAGATTATCAGCCTCCAATGTTTTGTCAACACATCTTCCAACAGCAACAAATGAATCAAACACGGACTGCAGTGTTCTCGGGTCAGTGTGCAATACGTTTAATCCTATTGCCTGCAATTCTGATGCAAGCTTTTCCTGAACAATTGTTGAAGTGAAAACAATATCCGGCTTTGCAAGACGAACTTTCACCAAATCGACATCAACCCAGCCGCCCATTTTCTGTTTTGTCGTGGCAGCCAGCGGATAGTCACAGAATTTTGTAACTCCAACAATCTCTGCATCAAGTCCTAATGCGAACAAAAGTTCTGTTATGCTCGGAGACAAAGAAACAACCCTCATTGCATCGTCGGAGATGCATTAATATATAAGTTTTTCAAAACTGCAGAACATATGCCAACAAAACTCGCTACTGGTGTATATGCGGTAGATGTTTGCACATACCTGCCGGACGCCAAGACGCTGATTGTTGCTGACTTGCATTTGGGTTATGAAGAATCATTAGGCCGGCAGGGCGTTTTGGTGCCGAAAACAATGTTCAAGCGCATAATCAAGCGCCTTGACTGGATTTTAGAACACGTAGCAGTCGAACATGTTGTTTTGAACGGCGATGTCAAGCACGAATTCGGCACAATCTCAACACAGGAATGGAGAGAAGTGAGAAGATTTGTCGAGTATTTGCAGAAAAAAGGCATTGCAATAACTGTGGTGAAAGGCAACCATGACACAATTCTAGGCCCCATGGCAAGAGTTTTGCAATTAAAGGAAGTAAAAGAAGCACGGCACAGAGACATACTGATTGTGCACGGCGACTATGTGCCACAAAAATTGGCGCCAATTATCCTGATGGGGCATGAACACCCTGCAATTATTTTACGGGAAAAGGCAAAATCAGAAAAATTCAAATGTTTCCTCAAAGGAAAATACAAAAAATGCACTCTTATAGTTCAGCCGTCAATGAATCCATTGACGGAAGGAACTGATGTTTTGAAAGAACAGGTTCTGAGCCCCTTAATTAAGGACATTCTAAGTTTTGAGGCATTTATTATAGATGACAAAACACACGAAGTATTGCCGTTTGGAAAAATAAGAAAATTCAGCAGTCAGTGATGCTTTTTATTGGCGTATGTTCGTCATCGTGCGAAAACCATCGGTCACTGCCATCTGTGTGGCCGCAGTGCTTGCAGACCGTCTGCATTTCGCTGATTTTCAGTTTTTTGCATTGCGAGCAATAGTTCATCTTTCACCCACGCTTTCCATAACACTGTTAGAACTTGCAATATAAAAGCTTTTCTGTGTTTGTCACTATTTGGTAGTCAATAGTTAATTATTTCAGCATTGGGGTTATTCTAAATCCTTGACCGTAATATCCTCATCATCCAAGTTGAACCAGCGGTCCCCACCAGTGTTAAAGGTGTAATTGCAATTCCTGCAAAAGCTCTTAACTTCTCCAATGGCCAACTTTCCGCATTGCGGACATTCAGTCATCTTTTATCCTCTTTTGTTGTTATTTTGGCTTCGGAATGATATACGGTGGCCACTATCGCCGACCCCTCTCAACCCAGTGAGCAATAGAACAAGTCCCGCAGGCACTTGCGCACCTGCGGGATTGTCGTAGTGAGTGAAGACCTTAAGCATCCAGCCAGTCATACTCGGGTACATTTCGCTGCTCGCACGCACGGCATACATACGGATCGTGCAGCGAACTCTTGCCAATAATCTCCCCACACCCCACGCAATGCAGCTTTTTCATGTTCGCATTAATTTGCGCAGCACTCTGTCAAAGCGCTCTTCATTGCTTTGGTGCATTTTAACAAATTCTTTGATTTCTTCAACGTCCCGGATGAAGAGCTTACTCGAAGTCATCTTCATCCTCCCATGAATCAAGGATTTCATCATCTGCAAGCTCTACGCCTTTCTCAAAGGCAAACTCCCACGGAGCCGCGTCATCGGCCTTATCTTCCATAAGTTCTATCTGGTCCTCTTCTTCCACGCCAAAGTGGTCACCGAAGTGGGACTGCTCCACTAACACAAGTTTTTGTTTCATATACCCCACCTCCCGTTCAAACCTTTCTATGCGCTCATATAGCAGGATTTGATTTATATTTTGTCCTGATAGAATATAAAATTTATATAATTGGGTTAATTTTATAAGAGATAGAAAGATTTATATAGCGTTAATAAATTTATCAAGAACTATTAATTACTTGGAGAAAGCAAGGGGGATTTAACAATGCGACGCAAAGTCATCCAAATAGCAGATTCAACACAATTGATTTCCCTGCCGCGCAAATGGGCAGTACAGCACAATATCAAGAAAGGAGATGAACTGGATATTGTGGAAGAGGGCTCGCGCATAATTGTTGCGCCTGCCAGTTCAGGCGAACTTTTCAAACGGACTGAAATTGACTTAGCCAAACTAGAACCAATAATTCCCCGTGTCCTCCACGCGCTGTATAAAGTTGGCTACGATGAGGTCATTCTGCGATATCAAAACCAGGAAATCGTAGCCAAAATACAGAAAATGCTCCATGATGAAATGATTGGCTACGAAATTGTCGAACAAAAGCCATCCTACTGTGTCATCAGAACCATTGCAGGCAGTTATAATTCTGAATACGATACCATACTCAGGCGCACGTTCCTTCTGCTGAAAACCATGCTTGAAGGACTTGTGGAAGTAATCGAAAGCGGAAACACAACAACGGTTGCAAGTTTGCGCTTCATGGAAAGTGCCAATAACAAGTACACTGGATTTTGCAGGCGCGTAATAAACAGAAACGGGCTAAAGTCAAAGCTCCCAAACGTGCATTATATTCTTGTGGAAGAGCTGGAAAAGATAGCTGACCAGGGAAAATACATCTGCGACTACCTTCTTGAATCAAAAAACAATGTTGTTGTTGACATGGAAACAAAGGAGCTCTACAAGAAAATACTTGCCCTTTTCTCAGGAGCATATGAAAATTACTACGCGTTTGACATGAAGCGCCTTGTTGAGTTGTTTATTGTGCGCAAAGAAATCATTAACCTGGCACTGAAAAAACTCCGCTCAAAAAATGTCAAACACCCTCAGCATCTCCATTATATAGTAACTGTTGCGCAATTAATCGCGAACGTGCTGAGTTTTGAATTAGAACTCAAGCTCTAGCACCTTATCACCACGCGTTTTCAACGTCTTTAAGAGTGCATTAACATATATAATATTCGGCGCAAATATGAAATACTTGCTTTTTCCAGCAATCGCGTCTTTGCCACGCTCATCAACAACTATACCTCCCGCTTCGCGCAGGATACACATAGGAGGAATCACATCGTGCAGCTTTGGCTCTTTTGCAACGATGCACTCGGCATGACCTTCCGCGATACGCATTGCGGTATATGCGTATGACCCGTGGTGGCGCACATTCAAGCCAGAGCGTGCGAACTTCAGAAATTTTTCAAGCCCATCACTGTTTGTGTAAATTATATTCCCCATTTTAAAGCGCGCTCTCTTGTCAATTTTCAATTCGGTCTTCCTACCAACATCATATTCAATAAATGCGCCATTGCCTCTCATAGCATAGAACAGCTTTTTTTGCGACGGCTGAAAAATTGTCCCAAAATATGCAGTGCCGTTTTCTTCAAGCCCAATCATCGGGCCCCACGAATTCGGAACCAAATGCTTCTCTATATCGTTAACGCGCTCGGACAGTTTTTTCACCATTCGGATTCCGGATGGCGTTTTGCTCGCATAATTTGCCGTGCCGTCAATTGGGTCAATAGTGAGTCGGTATTTTGCATTGCTGGTAAATTTCCCAATCAGGGGCTGGGCCCAACAAAAGCGTGCATCCTCCTCCTCAACGTGAATTCTAAACCTTTTATGCATGCCCATATTGATAAAAGTTTTAAGCATTTTCTTTAACGAACGCCAGTCTGCCTCAGTCGATATATCCCGGATCTGGCCTATTGTTTCACACCTTCCTTCTGCCACTCGCATATGTTTGCTTCGGATTTCCAGTGCCTTCATTCCCGTTTCAACAACAAGTTTTTTTGAAACATCAAAGGCACGCTTGACATCCTGTTCAAGCGTCATTCTTTCACACCCGCACGCGAAAGCTTTTCGTAATCGATATTCTCGTTTGAAAGCTTTCCAACTACGTATTGGATAAATTTGGCTGCCAGATAACGGCAAGCGACAGCGTGAGGGCCTCCCTTATTTCTTGCATCTTCCTGATACTGCAAAATTGAGGTGAGGTATTTTTTCAAGCCACCGCCATCATCGATTTCCACAAGCGGCACTTCAGGAAGCTTTATGCCAGTAATTTGACTGTTACTCTGAAGAATTGTGTCCAGAATTTGGTGCATGCGCTTAAAATAATACTTCAAATGCGACATGTCGTGCTGCAAATCCTGATGCGCCCCGCTGTACATATTTGCGAATGAGACAAAATCATCAAGGCGCGGTCCAAGAATTTTTTTTATTGTTTCATGCGCACGTTCGTTCGTAAACACTGCTGCTGACATAAAATGCCGCCTATCAGGGTTTTTAACACGCTTCAAATATTTCCCAATTTCCCTTTCAAGTGAAAATCCGCGCTTTCCATAAAACAACTGCGAATATGCATTTCCGCACAAGCCCTTCATTTGTTCCAGAGCATATGTAAGAATCTGCCTATGCTCAGGTATGTACCTTCTCAGCACGTGCCCAAACCAGCGAATTGTCCTATAAAGCTGGATATATGGTTGCGTTTTTTTGAAGCGAATATAATCCGCGTTCTGCCGCTTTTCATCCTCAATCTCTTTTGCCTGGATTCTGCCTTCCTCAATCTTTGCAATCTTTTCCTTGATAAGAGAAAGCTCCTTCAGCCGCTCCTGATTTCTTCTCTGTCCCTTCTCATTAAGTATGCGCTTCGCCTTTTTCCACAAAAGAAAATGCAAGTCGACCTTATCCTGCTCTTCAGGCGCCAAATCGTAATATGAAAATTCGTGCGAAACATCCTCTATTATGCTCGTCTTTCGGAAGATTTTGTTGAAATCAACTTTTGACAACCGCTGCTCTGTAAACTCGCGAACATCCCAATATGAGTAACTCGAAAGCGCGTCTTTCCCAAGTGTTTTAAGGAATGCCTTTTCCACATCTGCAAGCGTTGAGCGGCGATTGCCTCCAATCTCCATCATCAAATTCGTGTCGTTATAGTCAAAATACTGCGTAGATTCTATAACGTGCCCATTGTACAAAGCATTAATGCAGGAATCAAGGCATTCTTCAAGTTCTTTTGCGTACTTTATTCTAAAAAACCT